>CAMJMR010000024.1 GCA_946407095.1 uncultured Selenomonadales bacterium
CCATTTTGTTTCACCCGAAATATATTTTATCACTTTTTGTCCACAGTTCCTAGTTCCTAGTTCCTAGTTCCTAAATGCAACGTCACGTTGCCGCTACACTTAAGCAAGCAAAAAACCGTCAAGCCTTTGAGCCTGACGGTTAATTTTATTCGTGCAGAAAATTTTTAATCAGCCCGCGTCTTCCTCTTCCTTAGCGCGGTCAATCAGGATGTTGAGCAATTTAACCGACGCTTCGGGGATATTGGTGCCGGGCGCGAAAATCGCAACGGCTCCGCTCTTGTAAAGGTGGTCGTAGTCTTGAACGGGAATGACGCCGCCGATTGCAACGAGAATGTCTTCGCGGCCGAGCTTCTTGAGTTCGTCGACGAGTTCGGGCAAAAGTGTGTTATGCCCCGCCGCCAACGAGCTGAATCCGACAATGTGAACGTCGTTGTCAACGGCATCCTGCGCGGCCTCTTGCGGAGTCTGGAAAAGCGGACCCACGTCGACATCCCAGCCCATATCGGCGAAGCTGGAGGCGATAACCTTCGCGCCTCTGTCGTGACCGTCTTGACCGATTTTGGCAACGAAAATGCGCGGGCGGCGTCCCGTGAGCTGTTCGAAGTCGTCAGCAACCTTGCGAGCCTTGTCGAGCTTGCCGTCGTCGCCGAATTCCTTCGAGTACACGCCGCTGATTGTGTGAATCGTCGCAACGTAGCGGCCGGAAACTTTTTCGACAGCGTCAGAAATTTCGCCGAGCGAGCAACGGACGCGAGCCGCTTCAACGGCGCATTCAAGCAGGTTGCCGTTGTCGCGAGACTCTGCCGCCTTCGTGATGCCTTCGAGTGCTGCGCGGACGTCATCTTCGTTGCGTTCGGCGCGGAGCTTGTTGAGGCGTTCGACTTGCGCATTGCGGACGGCGGTGTTGTCGACGGCAAGGATTTCGAGCGGGTCTTCCTTGTCGAGGCGGAATTTGTTCAAGCCGACAATCGTTTCGTTGTTGGAGTCGATACGCGCTTGACGACGCGCCGCAGCCTCTTCGATACGCATTTTCGGCAAGCCCGTCGCAATAGCCTTGGCCATGCCGCCGAGCTGTTCAATCTCTTGGATGTGAGCCCAGGCGCGGCGAATAATTTCATTCGTGAGAGCTTCGACGTAGTAAGAGCCGCCCCACGGGTCAATAATCTTGCAAACGCTGGTTTCGTCCTGAATGTAAAGCTGCGTGTTGCGGGCGATACGCGCGCTGAAGTCGGTCGGCAAGGCAATGGCTTCGTCGAGCGCGTTGGTGTGAAGGGATTGCGTGTGACCGAGAGCCGCGCCCATTGCCTCCATGACGGTGCGGGAAATGTTGTTGAACGGATCTTGCGCGGTGAGCGACCAGCCCGACGTTTGGCAGTGCGTGCGCAACGCCATCGACTTGGCATCGGTGCCGCCCATTTGCTTGACGATTTTCGCCCACAAGACGCGAGCCGCGCGCATTTTGGCAACTTCCATGAAATAATTCTTGCCGATAGCCCAGAAGAAGCTAAGACGTTTCGCGAAGGCGTCAACCTTCAAGCCGGCGTTGATACCCGTGCGAATGTATTCGAGACCGTCAGCCAGCGTGTAGCCCAGTTCGATATCGGCAGGCGCGCCCGCCTCTTGCATGTGGTAGCCGCTGATTGAAATCGAATTGAATTTCGGCATGTATTTCGTCGTGTACTCAAAGATATCGCCGATGATGCGCATTGACATATCGGGCGGGTAAATGTAGGTGTTGCGCACCATGAATTCCTTGAGGATGTCGTTTTGAATCGTGCCGTTGAGGATTGACTTGTCGACGCCCTGTTCAATGCCGCTCTGGATAAAGAACGCGAGAATCGGCAAGACTGCGCCGTTCATAGTCATTGAGACGGACATTTGGTCGAGCGGAATGCCGCTGAACAGAATATTCATATCGAGCATGGAGCAGACCGAAACGCCCGCCTTGCCCACGTCGCCGAAGACGCGCGGGTTGTCGGCGTCGTAGCCGCGGTGTGTCGGCAGGTCGAACGCGATAGACAAACCCTTTTGCCCGGCGGCGAGGTTGCGGCGATAGAACGCGTTGGATTCTTCAGCCGTCGAGAAGCCCGCGTATTGGCGAACAGTCCACGGACGGAAAACGTACATTGTCGCGTAAGGACCGCGCAGGAACGGCGGAATGCCGCTAACGAAGTCCAAGTGGTTCATGTGCGCGTATTCGTCGTGCGTGTACAGCGGCTTAACGGGAACGTGTTCCATCGTCTTGTAGATAAGCTTGTCGTAGTCGGCCTTGGCCGCCTGTTCAAATTTAGCCTTCCACTCCGCCGCGTCAGAAGCCGGGGCGTCGCTCAGACCCATCTGCGTGAAGTCAGGGTTAGTGTACTGTGCCATTATTACATCCCCTTTTTCTGTTGAAGTGTTTGAAGAATTTGATAGCAGTTTGCCTTGACGTGAATGTATTCGTCAATGCCCGCCGCGTCGTAGGTCGCTTTCAAGTCGGCAGGAGCCGCGCCCGCAAGGAAGACCGTCGCATTGGGCAATGCCTCATGAAGTTTCGGGGCAAGCGCGGGGATAATTTCGGGATAAGTGGCGTCCGTCGAGCAGATAACCGCCGCGTCCGCGCCCGAAGCCTTTGCCGCCTCCGCCGCCTCTTCCACAGTCTTGAAGCCGTTGTTGCCCAAAACTTGGAACGCGCCGACTTGCAGGAAGCCCGTGGTGAAATCTGCGCGGGCTTTGTGTTGCGGAATGGGTCCCATGTTGGCGAGGAAGATTTTGACGTTGTCGCCCGTCTTTGCTTTGAACTGTTCGGTCTTTTCGCGAAGAGCCTCAAAGCGTTCGCTCCAACGGTGCGGCTCAATGGCTTTAATCTCTGCAACGTCAGCCGTGCCGAGAGCCTTGCGAATGTCGGCAATGGTCGCGCCCTTTTCCGCCGCCGCGATAACGCAGTTGGCGCAACCGTCCTTGACATCGGCGAGCGCGTCCGCAACAGCGGCAGAATCGACTTTGCTCAAATAATTTTCAATCGCGGCCTTGCGAGCCTGCATGTTGGCGGCTTGGTCTTCGGGGCGAGCGTCAATGCGTTCTTCGGTCATGTTCGGATACATGTTGTTGCCGACGATGCGGTCTTTGCGGGTTTCGGCAGCCTTGAAGCGGGCGTCAAGCACCTTGGCGATTTCGTCTTGCGGGTAGCTTTCCTTCAGCGCGGCAACGATACCGCCTTTGCCCTCGATGACTTGGAACTCTGCCCAAATTTTTTCGCGAATCTGCTTGGTCAAAGTTTCGACAGCCCAACTGCCGCCGGCGGGGTCAATCGGTTGAAGAAGGCCGAATTCCTCTTGCAAGATGATTTGCATGTTGCGGGCGATACGACGGCTGAACTCGTCGCCTTTGCGAACGGGCTCGTCGAAGGTCGAATTCTCGAAGCTGTCGACGCCGCCGACTACGCCGCTGAAAAGTTCGGTCGTGTCGCGTAGCATGTTGACGTAAGGATCGTATATGGTCTTGAAGAACTTGGCGGGGCGTCCGTGGATGTGCATTTTCTGCGATTCGGCATTGCCGCCAAAGGCTTTGACGATTTGCGCCCAAATCGGACGGACTGCGCGGAGCTTTGCGATTTGCATGAAGAAATTGGCGCCCATAGAAAAGCCGAACATGATTTGACTTGCCGCCTCGTCGACGGTCAAGCCGCGTTCAAGCAGGGCACGAAGATAGGCAACGCCCGCCGCCACCGTGTAAGCGACTTCCTGAACGTCATTTGCGCCGCCGTTGCTGAAGACGTTGCTCTTGACGAAAACCGTCTTGACTTCGGGAGCATTCTTGACAGCCCACTTCGCCGCAACGGCCGCCTCGTCGTAAAGCTTGTCGAGGTCTTGAATCAGCGTGCCTTTAGCCGCGTATTCGGCAATGGGATTCGCGCCGATTATGCCGCGCAGTTTTGAAACGTCGCCGCCCTGTTTCTTGACCGCCGCAACAATCATGGCGAGCAACGGCAAAGCGGATTGTCCCGCGTAGATGTAAAGCGGGTATTGGTCGAGCTTGAGCCCGTTAAGCAAAGTTTCGACGTCGCCGAGGGTCGTCAAGCTGACGCCGCCCTTGCCGATGTGTTTGCATTCGCGCGCGTCCTTGTTCTTGCGAGTGGCGCAGTCAACCTTGACGTTGTAGACGGTCGAGCCCTTGTCGATTTCGTGCTTAAGCAGTTCGTTGTTTTCTTCGGGGAGGGTTTCGTCGCACGCCTGCGCGATAAGCCAGGGCGCGTTGACGTAGCCGTTTGCTTCGACGCCGCGCAGGTAGTCGCCCATGCCGGGGAAAGATTTCGTCGGCTGAATCGGTTCTGTGTCGCCGTGGAAGTACATCGGGCTGAAGGTTATGCCTTCGTAGGTTTTCGTGAAGAGTTTCTTTTCAAACGGCGCGCCCTTGAGCAAAGCTATGCAGGCTTCCTTCCACTGCTCGTAAGTGGGCGGCGTGAACTCGTCAAGCGGAACTTCGGGGAAATTTTCTTGCGCCTCTGCACGTTGAATCAAGGCTTGCAGATCCAGTTCGGCGGACGCATTTTTTTCATTGCTCATACAAAAATTGACCTCCTATAAAATTTTGGTTGTTGCTTACGAAAAGTTTTTCTACCTCCTCAAGTTGATTGAACCTCCCCCGCCTAAAGAGGCGGGGGATTCATGAGAAGTTTGATAATTTAAGCTACCCTTATTCTCAAAGGTCTGTCCAAAAGACCCACACACAGTCGCTCAAAATTGAGGTTCTGCTTGCTTTTGCGCAAAATGTTTGCCGCACCGTTCACGTCGGCATTGATTAACCTTCCGCTCTTCGACTTGTACAAACCGCGCCGAATTCGCTTGCCGCTAAATGTTCCCGTGTGGAATCTTTCCGCGTCGTATACGGGAATTTCGTCCAAATCCAAAAAGCTTGCCTTGCTCGTGTAACTTTCTTCCTGTTCTATGTAATTCATGCTGTAGCGGGCGCAAAGACTTTCCAACTGCCGACGAAGCGCGCCAAACGGAATCTGCGTGAACTGTTGATTGATTTTCGCTCCAAGATTTATTCCGCGCTTGAAATCAGGATTGTGACCGCAAATTACCACCCCAATATCGTTGGCAATACAAAAGTTGATGATGTAGCGGGCGGTTTTCTTCAAGCAGTCATTGATACGATTGTTGCGTTTCAGCGTAATTCGCTCTAAAAGTCTCGACGAGCAGCGTCCTTGTTTCATCAGAATTGATTGAAAATATGCGCGGCGTTTGTTCCAATTCCGATTAATATGTTTGATTTTACGTCCGTCCATGATGAACGAAGTCCCGAAATTGGTTACACACGTCGCCAAATTGTCAAGCCCAATGTCAATCGCCAATGAATTATTGCGATTCAGTTGCAAATCTTGTTCGTCGATTTCATAGCAGTACGCAATTTTGAACGCACGCCCTTTGTACAACGGAATAATTTTCACTTCGCGAATTTTCTTGCCGATTAATCGCTCCGGCACTTTGATTTTGATCCGGTGACTGTTCAAGACGCTCGTATAGGTTCGACTTTGCGGCACAGTCAAATATCCGTCTCGAATACTGATTGAATTGCCGTTGATGATTAGGTTATACAAGCCGCCTTTCTTGCGATAGCGCGGCGGACGTGCACCTTTAACTTTACCGACGGAGCCGAAAAACGACCTAAACGCAAAGTCAACCGCTCGCAACGTTTGTTGTGCCATGTTCGACTGCAAAAGTTTGTAGTTATCGTTTTCCTTGCATTCGTGATAGTTCGCCTCAAAGCGCAAGTAAGTTTTTTCTTTGAAGAATTGCTGACGAACATTGTAGAGCGCGACATTGTACAGGCAGTTGCCGAAAAAGCACAGCTCGCGAAGTTGAAAGTATTCTGCTTTGGTTAATCCGCGAATCATATTTATTTGCGCCAGGTACATTTTATCACCCCCTTTCGGAGGAAGTATTACATGCTTTTAAGGAGAAGACAACTTGCGGTGGCGATTCATCCCCCACAAGCGGGGGTATTCTCGCTGATTTTAGGATAAATTGAAGACTGTAGCAATATTAACGCAGATTATAACCTGCGTCAACGCCGCCGCCGAAAAATAAATTGGTCGCGCGTCAGTCCATTGCCTTCACGTGACGCTCGATAAAGTCAATTTCAGCCTCGCTCAAGCCGTATTTCCGATAAAGTTGCGCGTCGACGTCACCAAACCAATCGATGTCGCTCGTCGACGAAAAATCTTGCAACGGAACCTTTGCCCACGTCGACGGCGGATTATCTTGCGTGATTTTCAAAATGCCCAGCATGGCTCGCGCGAATTTGCTTTTAACGTAAGTTAAGCAAGCTTCGGCTTCTGCGCGGCTGTCAAAGGCTCCAATCGTTACAAAAGTTTGCGTGCAACCGACAAGCGGCTCACCGACAGCAGGCGGGCTGATAAGTTGCCCCGCTCCTTCGCCAAGATTGCTTCGCCCGAACGATTTGGGGACAAAAACTTTAAACTTCTCCAAGCTCTCGTGATGTGTAACATAATCGCGACGAACCCATTTGAGGACGCGTTTGTTACTTTGCCGCCCGAAAATCTGAATGTATTCACGTCCGTCGGCGGGTTTGGCGTCGAAAAAAATTTCGGGCATTAAATCGAAAACGTTTGACGACATTTGAAGTTCGTTGCCTTTGCTGAAATTTTTCTTGGCGTCGGGAAAATCTTCGTGAGCTTTTGGCGTTAAGCTGTAAGCTGTGCGCGAGTACATAATTTCGCTTAGCGGGCGGAAATTCGGATTGTCGACGACAACTTTTTGATGAATCGACTTCAGCTCGGCGAAAGGAATGAACGTGCCTACAGGCTCGAAAGTTTTAGAGTTGTCGTAAAGAGTAATGGCAACGCCGCCGTCGATGTCGACGCCCTTGAAGTATTTGCTTGCGTCGGGCGCGTACTCCAAAACTTTGAAGTGCGGGTCGTTTAGCATTCGGCGGTTGAAGTCCTTGGGGGTTGCGCCCGCGTCGAAGAGAAAACGCGCCGGCGTGATTAAGATTGTCTTGTCGGCAACTTTGTGCGCGGCCTCCATGATTTTGTTGTAGACGGGCGGCGCGAAATTTTTGTTATCGCCGGTGGTGTCGTCCTGATAGGGCGGATTGCCGATAACCATACTGAATTTTTTCTTCATGACGAAGCCTCCCGAAAAGATTTTGGTCATTGCGGCGATTATTGCACCGATTCGGGAGGCGCGCAACTTCCGCCAATCGGAAAAAGAACCGTCACCTGTTAAATGGTATCAACAGCCTCTAAATGCCCGCCCTTGCCGCTTTTTGAATTGTGCTTGATAAAAATCTGCGCGGCAATTATACTTGCGCGGGAGGTTTTGCATTTGGAAACGAAAAAATTATTCCGAGGCTTCTGGACGCTGTTCAGGGGCTACTGGTCGTCGGAGGAAAAATGGAAGGCGCGCGGCTTGTTGGCGGTCGTTATCGCCATGAACTTCGCAATGGTCTATCTGCTTGTTCAAATCAACGATTGGTACAAAGTTTTCTACGACGCGCTACAAAATTACGAGGCGGAAAGTTTTTGGCCGCTTATCGGGCAGTTCACGGGCATAGCGTTCGCTTACATAATCATTGCGGTCTACGCGGTGTACTTGCGGCAAATGTTGCAGATAAAGTGGCGCACGTGGATGACGAACAACTATTTGGCAGCGTGGATGGGCGGGCAGACGTATTATCGCCTGCAAGACTCGACAGACAACCCCGACCAGCGTATCTCGGAGGACATCGGGCAGTTCGTCAACATTTCGCTGACGTTGATAATCGGCTTCCTGCGGCAGTTGACGACGTTGGCGGCGTTCGGCGTAGTGCTGTGGGAATTGAGCGGCTCAATCACAATCGCCGGACTCGTCATTCCGGGCTACATGTTTTGGTTTTCGTTCATCTATTCGGGCGTCGGCACGTTCTTGGTGCACAAGGTCGGACGGCGGCTTATCGGCTTGAACTTTGACCAACAGAAATACGAGGCGGACTTTCGTTTCAGCATGATGCGCGTCCGCGAAAATTCGGAAAGCATTGCGTTCTATCGCGGCGAGGCGTCCGAAATGGAAGGCTTCAATCTGAAATTCTCCAACGTCATAAAAAATTATTGGCAACTCATGCGCAAGACCAAGCACTTGAACTTTTACGTGAACGGCTACGCGCAACTGGCAGTCGTCGTGCCGTTTTTGATGGCGGCTCCGCGCTACTTCGCCAAGGAAATTCAGCTAGGCGGGCTCATGCAAATTTCGTCGGCATTCGGGCGCGTGCAGGACGCGTTGAGTTTCTTCGTCGATTCGTATGACACGTTGGCATCGTTGGCGGCGGTTATCAATCGTCTGGCGGGCTTCACCGAACACATGAACGACGCGCAGAAAGTCAAAAGCTCCGTCACGACCGCGACCGCTCCCGAACTGCAAATATCCGCGCTCAACGTCTCTTTGCCGACAGGGCGCGAACTGCTCAAGAAACTTTCGCTTCAACTGCAAAACGCCAAGTCGTTGCTCGTGACGGGCGCATCGGGTTGCGGCAAGTCGACGCTACTTAGGACGCTGGCGGGCATTTGGGCTTACGCTTCGGGCGAAATTTCCTTGCCGCCGAAAGCCCGCGTGATGTTCCTGCCGCAAAAACCCTACTTGCCGCTGGGGACGCTTCGGCGCGCGTTAATCTACCCTTCAGCCGAAACGGACGCGCCGCCCGACGACAAGCTCAAGCAAACGCTGAAACTGGTTGACTTGCCCGCGTTGGCCGATAAGCTCGACGCGGCGGACGATTGGAGCAGAATTTTATCGTTGGGCGAACAGCAACGACTTGCCTTCGCGCGGGTGCTGTTGAGCAAGCCCGACTACATTTTCCTGGACGAGGCAACCAGCGCACTCGACGAGCCCCGCGAATTGGAAATGTACGAACTTTTGCGCGAACAGCTGCCCGCCGTCACAATCGTAAGCGTGGGGCACAGGTCGACGCTCTTCAAAATGCACGACGTCGAATTGAACTTGGACGGTGCGGGCAATTACAAACTTCGCGAGCTGTAAAGCAGACGTTAAGGTTCGTTGGTAAGGAAGACGTTGCAAGGGACAGAGGCCGCCAAGGATGGCGGCCGCCGGCAACAAAAACATGGAAGTTTTTTTGCCGGCATGAGCGTCTGACTGGGACGCGGGCGTTGCGGTGGTGGTCTGTATCCGCCCCCGCGAGGCGAGTTTCTTTGCTACTTTCTTTGCTCGGTCAAAGAAAGTAGTTAAGACTTCCAACGCACCCCCGCAATGCGTTTTGAGAAACATTGGAGGCTGATAGCATGTTGAAAAAAATTTTACTGGCAATCGTGGCGATATTGGCGGTTATCGGAGCGGTCGCGCTGTACAGCACTTACAAGGTCGTCGATACCTCGGTCAAGTTGAAAGAGCCGCAACTTCGCCAATACGTGCAAATGGACGAGGCGGCGCAGAACAAATACATCGTCGACAACTACGTGGAGATTATGGACGGCATGGACATCAACAAGGACGGCACGCCCGAACAAAAAGCAGAGCTCGAACTTTTTAAACAGATGAACACCGTCCCCGACGTTCGGCAGGCACTTATCGAAATGGGACGTTCGTTAATGGCGACCGCCGTCCTTATGTCCGATAACGTAACCAACGAACTCAGCGCGGACGACAAGGCGAAATATGAACAGGAGCGCGACCAACTGACGACGCGCCTCGAAAATTACAACAAACTGCTTGAGGCGCAGGGCGTCAAGTAAGCTATTGGAGGCTGACAGCGTGATAAAAAGAGCTTTGCTGACAATCGCGGCGATATTGATAGCGGGCGGCGCGCTCATGATTTACGGGACGTACAAGGCGGCCGACGACTTCGTAGCGAAAAACGAGCCGCAACTTCGCCAATACGTGCAAATGGACGAGGCGGCGCAAAATCAATACATATCGGAGCACGCAGACGAAATTATTTCGCAGGCGTCAACGGAAGCCAAGTCGACTGAAGAAAAATCGGGGGCGTCATTCCTGATGAAAGTCAAAGACGACCCTGCGGTTCAGAAGGCGACGAACGAATTGGGACGGGCGATAATGGCGGCGGCCGTTTTGCATTCCGACGCCCTGGCGCAAGAACTAAACGACGCGCTCAAAGAAAAATTTCGGCAAGAAAAAAACGAGCTGACGAATCGGCTCGAAAAGTACACGGAAGTTTTGGAGGCGGCTGAGGCTAAACTCAAAGCTGCGCAATAGCTCAAAAGATGTGTTTTGTGAGTGGAGATTGTGATACGGGCGCAAAAAAAATTTTTAGGAGCGGGTGTCGCAAGCTTGGCAATAATTGCGGCTTTGACATCGCAACAATTCACCGCACCGCCCGCGCAGGAGCCCTTCATAATCAACTCGGCATACGCGGCTGACGAACAAACTTCCGAGCGCCCCCGCAGGCACCTACTACTAAAATATAGCACTCAACGGCAGCTGGAGCGAAAATTACGGACTCGAGAGGTCGCATATCGTTCGCCCTTCGAGGCGTTAAGGTGAGACTGTCAAGCTTTCCTTGGCTACTCAACACGGCGACTCGATCAACGATAACGCCCGAAACTTGGCGCGCGGACATCAGCCAATTCAACATTGCGCTTGGATCAAGATTGCAATAACTTTTTTGGCAGCGACTTGGCTCCCGTCACGCTTTTGGGCACCATGAAGGATTTTCAAACGTTGTTGGCGGAAATGGAGCGGCGCGGTACGCATTTGATAATGGACGGCGTCTTCAATCACGCGGGCGACCAATTCGATTCGGTAATGAATTACAAATTGGCGTTCGCGCGCAACGACTTATACCTTGAGCCGACGCGGACGAATTTCGATTACGAACTTGGCAGGCGCGCTTGAAATTGGCAATGACGTTCATAGCGGGCTATCCCGGAATTCCCATGATTTACTACGGCGATGAGGCGAGCGTTTGGAAAAATCACTTTGGAGGCGGATTCGCAACAAGCTTTCGTATTTGTCAAAAGTTTGGCGTGTTGATTGAAATAAAAATTTTTTCGGGTATAATAAGCTGAATAAAATATGGAGGCGAAATTTTTGTGGAGACTTCGGAAGTTCAAAAGTTCAACCTTAAAAATTTGCTCTCGAAGAAAGGTTCGGCGGCTCTGGTGGGAACTTTAGCGGCAGTCGGCGTCGGGACGCTTGCATTGTCGGATTCGGTGGCTGACGGCGATAAAATCGTTTTGGGCATACGCGCTGACGGGCGAAACATCGGCGGCTTGGACAGAAGCGGCGTCGAAAAAGTTTTCACGAACATCGCCGCGCAGAAAATTCACGAACTCAAATTCCGCTACGGAGACCAAGAATTTGTCGTTACGCCCGAAGAAATTGCTTTGACGCCGCTGGTCGACAAGGCGACGCAAGAGGCTTTCAATTACGGGCGCGGCGGCTCGACAATCGGCAACTTCAATGAGCAAATCAAATGTTTTCTCAACGGGCGCAACGTCACGCTTGCCGCCAATTTCGATTCGACTTTGCTCGACGAAAAGCTGAACGCCATCGCCGCGCAGATTAATCGCGACCCCGTCAATGCCGTCGTCGAATTAAAGTCGGACGGCGCGATTGAAAAGTATCCTGGCGTCATCGGCAAGAAGTTGAACGTCGAACAGCTTGCCGCGTCCTTGAAAGACCCGCTGACGACTTTAAACCTGCCTAAGAGCGCGATTTACCTTGAGCCCGAAGACGTTGCGCCCTTCGTGACGACCGAAGACATAGCGAATATCGATTCGGTTCTGGGCACCTACAGCACTTATTATTATCCCGGCGACCGCGGCGATAACATTTGGCTCGCCGCCAACGCCATTTCTCACAAACTCGTGAAAAGCAGCTGGACTTTTTCCTTCAACGACACGGTGGGCGAACGCACCTGGGACGCGGGCTACAAAGTGGCGGGCGTCATTATCAACGGGCGGCCTGCCGAAGATTACGGCGGAGGCGTTTGCCAAGTCAGCTCGACACTGTACAATGCGGTTTTGCTCGCGGGATTGACGCCGACGGAGCGCACGCCGCACTATTATCAATCGACCTACGTCGCGCCCGGCAGAGACGCTACTGTTGCCGACGGCTATCTTGACTTCAAATTCCGCAACGACTTTCCGCACAACGTTTACCTTATCGCCGACGCTTACGGCTCGACGCTCAGCGTTTCGGTTCTGGGCACCAAGGCTGATTTGGGCGGCGCGGAGATTGCGATTGAGCGCGAAGGTTCCGATATGACGCCGTCGATTTATCGCGTGTGGTACAGCGGCAACGACGTTATCAAGAGTGAATTCTTGCACACCGACGTTTACGAAAAGCCCAAGCCGAGGCTCGAACAACAGCGCCAGCTTTAAGGGGAAATGCCCTTTCGTTTGCTAAGCAAAAGGGCGCAAAGACAGCGTGGCTTGACATTCGCGGCACGTTCGTTCGATTCAGTTAATCGATGATTTCAAGTTTTAGAATCTACTTTTTCTTTGTTCGCCCAAAGAAAAAGTAGCAAAAAGAAAGTGCGCCTCGCAGGGGCGAAAGGTCGCAACCCGCGCCGTCCGATAATTTCAGCGTGGCTACGCCGACGGTTTTTGCATCACGCAAAAGCGTCGGCGAACGGCCGTCATCCATGACGGCCTCTAAAATCGCGACTCGCTTGTTAATTAGGAACAATGAAACCAAAAGTATCGAATACAACGCTGAACATTTTGCTCGCGGCACTGGCGGCGGGCATTATTTTTATGGAAAATTTCAACCGCTCGTCGAAGTTTTTAATCGGAGCCTGCGCCGCGGCGGCGGCAGTCGGCTTGCTGGCGACGTGGCGACGGAAAAATTTGACGGCTCGGATAATCGTCACGATAATTTTTTTCGCGCTCGGAGCATTGAGGTTTTCGGCAGTCGACACACTTGCGCCCGACGATGTTTCCAAGTTCGCAGGTCAAGCCGTGCAGATAACGGGCTTTGTTCGCGAAGAACCGCAAATCAAAACCATGCCCAACGGCTTGACGCAAGTGCGCTTTGTCGTCGACGCGGAGGCCGTCAAAGTCAAAGGCTCGGCGGAAAAAATTTCGGGCGGCTTGATTCTGACTTACTACCCGAAGGCTGGCGAAGGACTTCCGACGGCTCGAATCGGCGATAAAATTTCGGCGGGCGGCAACCTGAAGCTTTTAACCAACTACAACAACCCCGGACAAATCGACGGCGTCACTCGAATGAAGGCGAACAGCATAACGACTCGGCTGACGGCGGGCAAGCAAGGCATTTCGGTTGAGTCGGTCGACGGCGGGCTTTGGACGAAATTTCTGCGCGGAACGGCGGCAATTCGAGAACACTATCGCGAATCGATGGAAGCGGTTATGTCACGGGAGGACGCGGCGGCAATCTTCGCAATGCTGTTCGGCGGCTACGCGGGGCTGAATCCCGAATTGGTCGAAGACTTCGCGACGACGGGCATAGTCCACATCTTGTCGGTCAGCGGCTCGCATATGAGCTTGGTAGCGGCGTTCGCGGCGTGGTTCTGCTTGCTGCTGAAGTTCCCGCGCAGTTTGACGTTCGCGGTTGGCGTGTTCCTAATCGGCGGCTATGCGATATTGAGCGGGCTGTTGCCGCAAGTTTTGCGCTCGGCGACGATGGGCGTCCTGATTTTCTTCGCGCGGACACTCGACGCGGAGGCGGAAGGCGCACGGCTTTTGACGTTGACGGCGGCGGCAATGCTAATCAATCAGCCGCTACTTTTGTTCGACGTGAGCTTTCAGCTGAGCTTCACGGCGACGGCGGGGCTTATGTACTTGGCGGAAGATTTACGCAACGCAATGGAACGTTTGCCGAAATTTTTCGCCGACGCCGCGTCGATGACGATAGCCGCGCAGGTGGCAAGCTTGCCGGTCGTGGTGTGGTATTTCAATCAAATTTCGTTGAGTTCGGTCTTCGCCAACGCGTTCGTCATGCCGCTGCTTGAAGTCGTGATAGTCGGTGGGCTTATCGGCGGAATAATCGCTTGGGTCGTGCCGCTGGTCGGAAAAATTTTTTTCACGGTAATGGCGGCGACATTCGGGGCGGGCGCGGAGCTGAATCGAATTTTCGCGAGCTTGCCGTTCAGTGCGGTGCAAGTGCCGACGTTGGGATTTTTGGCGGGCGCGTTCTACTATGCCGCGCTGATTTGTCGTCGAGCGGCGCTTTTGTTGCCGATAATCGTTTTGGTTGCGCTTAGCGTCTTCAAGGCGGGCGGCGAAGTCGAAGTGAGTTTCGTGGACGTTGGTCAAGGCGATTGCGCGGTGGTAGTGACGCCGCACGGCAAGTGCCTAATCTTCGACACGGGCGGCGTCCGAGAGCACATGTTCGACGTGGGCGGGCGAGTCGTCGTGCCGTATCTTAAGCATGAAAACATTCGCGAGGTCGAAAAAATTTTCTTGACGCACGTGCACGAAGACCATGCGGGCGGCGCGGGAGCCGTGATAAAAAAATTGCCCGTCGGTGAGGTCATCACTGCGGGCGAGCCGCGAGCCGAATACGCGGCGGTTTTCGGCATTGCGGAAGAATATTTGCCACCGTTGCGCGCGGGGCAGGCGGGCGAGGCTTTCAACGTCGACGGCGTGGCTGTTGAAATTTTGTTCGCGCCGAGCGTCGGGACGGGCAACGAAATTTCAAACGTTTACCGCGTGAGCTATGGCGGCGTGAGCTTTCTGATAACGGGCGACTTGGTCAAAGAGATTGAGGCGCAGATTTTGCGGGCGGGCGTCGACGTTTCGAGTACGGTTTTGAAGGTCGGGCATCACGGCAGCGCGACCAGTTCGAGCAAAGAATTTTTGCGAGCCGTCAAGCCGAAGTGCGCGGTTATCTGCGTCGGCTACGGAAATAATTTCGGACACCCCCGCGCCGAGGTTTTGGAGCGTCTTGAGCGTTTGCCCGCGAAAATTTATCGCACAGACCAAGACGGCTTGATAAAGTTCCGAACGGACGGCAAAAGCTTACGCGTCGAGACGTTCAATAAAAAATAATCCGCCCGAAGGCGGAATTTTTTTTGCAAAGTCTTTCGATTACGTTTGCGGAGGCAAGAGGCGGTTAAAATCTTCGCGCGTCTTGAGCTGCGTCAAAAAGTCTTCAAGGGCAGAGCCGTAAGCTTTCACTTCCTTAAGGTTAAAGTCACGCCCGTTGCCGACGGCGAATTTGAAATACTGCAGGAACGTTTGAAAGTCCGCATCAGTGTAGCCGTCGAATTTGTCGCCGAAAAATCTTTTCAATTGCCTGCTTATCACGTAGCAAAACAAATCGTGACCCTTATTAAACACCGAAAACGACGAATCGATATAGGTTGCGTTCACGGGATGAACTTGGTCGAGTATCCTCTGATATGGAATGCGAGCACCAGAACGCGGGATAAAAATTGCTTCGGCATTGTCGCGCAGAAAAACAGAATTGTGCGAGCAGGAGCCGACCGTCGACGCAAAACTGTCCGCGTTAATCAGCAGATTGAGCTGTTCGTCCGTCGTCAAAAATTCGGGCAAAGTAATGGCGTAGCCCTTCGACATAAAATATTTCGCGATTCTTTCTTCGCCGAACTGCTTTCGAGCGTGAAAGTAGTATATTTTCCTTAAGGGCGTAGGCGTGCGGTTTTTCATGGCGAAATGCCGCACACAATCAATTGTCTCGCGATATTTTTCAGTAAAATACACTTTTCCGTCGGAGTTGTTTATAGAAATGGATTCGTCGGGCAGAATGATTTTGTCGAACTGCGTCGGTTGCGTTATGGGTTGAAGTCTGTCGACGTCGACCTCCAAAATTTCCAACAGCCGCCTGAAATTTTTCTGTTGCTCCAAAGGGGCTCCTGTCCAAGGAATGTAGATGAGCGGACAATTTTTAAATTCATTGAGGAAGAAGTCGCTTTTCAAAAACCATATGCAGCGAATGTTATCGAGTATGACGTGACCCCAAACGCGAGCGAACATTCCCAAATAAACAACGGTTTCAGTGCTGTGTCGGATGCAGTGGGGGGGTTGTGTAAGGTTCGCCGCGATTATTTACCGCAAAAGTGCTTTTGATAAATTCGCCTTGGCTGTCGACAATGCCGCCTGCGCCCCAAGACCATTGTCCCGGCGGCGCAGTCTTTTTGTGCGGGAGGACGGTGCCACGCTCAATGACGCTGAAGCCCAATTTCTTGTCGACGAAATAATTTCTGTCGAACTTGTCTTTTACGGCGTCGGGGTTGTAAAGGTAATTAATATTCGTCATCAGCCTGCCGCCTGTTCTTTGCGCCGAGGATAAAAGCGTTTGAATTGTTTTAGCTGTTCGTCGGTCAGTTCGGGGCAATCTTCGTCAAAAACAATCGGACGGTCTTTCAGTTTTTTTATTTCCTCAATTTGTTCGGGCGTCGGCTTCTGCCCCTTATAGATAACTCGTTGCACAAGCATAATATTCGCTCCTTTCATTTGGTGTCGCAACGCGAGCGGTGATTAATCTCAAGGCTTCGCCACGTTCAGTGAAAACAACAAACAATACATCTCCAACCTTACCGATAATTTGCCAGCGGTCTTCATCAGACGAATGATTATTGTCACGACTTATAATCGCATTTTCATCTGCGAAAACTAATGCTGCGTTTTCAAAGCTGACGCCGTGCTTTTGTTTGTTAATGGCGGCTTTTTTGCTGTCCCATTCGACAAGCAAGCCGTCAATCTCTTTTGTAACGTTGCTCATGCTAAAGCGTCACCGCCGCCGACGTAATCTTGAATCGCCAGCGAGTAGACGAGCCGCCTGTCGCGCATGAAGCTGAGGACGCGCATGACTTCCCAAGCCGTGTCAAGACTGGTAAAGCACGGGACGCCCAGCTCAACCGTGGCGCGCCGAATCCTGAATCCGTCTTTGGCAACGTGCTTGCCGGGTGCTTGCGTGTTCACGACCATGTGAATCTTGCCGAGCTTAATCATTTGAATGATGTCGGTGCTGCGCTGATGAACTTTGCCGACAATCTCCGCGTTAATGCCGATTGATTGAAGCGCGCGCGCCGTGCCCTCCGTTGCCACAATCTTGAAGCCGAGTTCCGAAAAAGCTTTGGCGAGCTGTTTCATTTCTTCCTTGTCCTTATCGGCGACCGTGAAGAGTATGCAACCGTTCTTCGGAATGCTGATGCCTGCGCCCGTTATCGCCTTGTAGAGCGCGCGGGCGTAGTGATAATCAATGCCCATGACTTCGCCCGTCGACTTCATTTCGGGGCCGAGGGAAATGTCAACGTCCTGCATCTTCGCGAAGGAAAACACGGGTGCTTTGACGGCAACGTAAGGCTTAGGCTCAACCAGCCCCGGATAGTAGCCCAATTCCTTAATCGTCGCGCCGAGAGCAATACGCGTCGCCACGTTTACCATTTTGATGTTCGTGACCTTGCTGAGGAAAGGAACCGTCCGACTGGAACGCGGATTGACTTCGATGACATAAACGCGCCCGTCCGCCACGACGTATTGAATGTTCAGCAAGCCCTTGACGTTCAGCGCAAGTGCCATGCGTTTGGTGTAGTCGCTTATCGTGTAGATGATTTTCGACGGCAAAGTTTGCGGCGGGTAAACGGCAATGCTGTCGCCGCTGTGGACGCCCGCGCGTTCGACGTGCTCCATAATGCCGGGGATAACCACGTCGACGCCGTCGCTTATCGCGTCAACTTCAACCTCGGTGCCCTGCATGTACCTGTCGACAAGCACGGGATGGTCGGGCGTGACTTTGACGGCGCGGCTCATATAGTCGCGAAGTTCCTCCTCGTTGTAGACGATTTCCATGGCGCGGCCGCCCAAAACGTAGCTCGGACGAACCATGACGGGATAGCCGATTGAAGCCGCTCCTCTTATTGCGTCGTCCAAGTTGGTGACGCTGATACCTTTCGGGCGCGGAATGCCAAGTTCGGTCAACATTTCGTCGAAGCGTTCACGGTCTTCTGCGCGGTCGATGTTGTCAACGCTCGTGCCGAAAATTTTAACGCCCGCCGCCGCCAAACTCGCCGCAAGGTTAATCGCGGTCTGCCCGCCGAATTGGACGATGACGCCGTCGGGATGTTCCTTGTCGATGATGTTCAAGACATCTTCGGTCGTAAGCGGCTCGAAGTAAAGCTTATCGGAGATGTCGAAGTCGGTCGAAACGGTTTCGGGGTTGTTGTTGATGATAATCGCCTCGATGCCCGCCTCGCGCAGAGCCCACACCGAATGCACGGAGCAATAATCGAACTCGACGCCCTGCCCTATGCGAATGGGACCCGAACCCAGCACGACGATTTTGCGCTTGTCGCTGACTTCGACCTCGTCAACCTCGCCGCGATACGTCGAATAGTAGTAGGGCGTCATTGCCTCGAATTCAGCCGCGCAGGTGTCGACCATCTTGTAGACGGGCAGGATTCGGAATTGCTTGCGCATGTCGCGAATCTCGTTGACGGGCGTGCCCGTAAGCTCGGAAATGGACTTGTCGGCAAGCCCGATGAGTTTTGCCTCGCGCAAGGTCTTGGCAGTAAGCGGCTCGCCCTTTTTCAAGCGAACTTCCATATCGGTGATATTTTTAATCTTGTCGATAAACCAGCGGTCAATCTTGGTTATTTCGGCAATTTCCTCGACGGTAGCAACGCCTCTGCGCAATGCCTCGGCGATAAGGAAAAGCCTTTCGTCGTCGATGCGGCTCAGGCGTTTTTTAATCCGCTCGTTGTCCCAATCGTCCATCTTGTCCATGTGCAGGCGATTGACGCCGATTTCAAGACTGCGCACGGCTTTAAGTATCGCGCCCTCAAAGCAGCGGTCGAGGCTCATGACTTCGCCCGTCGCCTTCATTTGCGTGCCGAGCGTCGTGTCGGCGTAGACAAATTTATCGAACGGCCAACGCGGGAACTTGACGACGATATAATCAACGGACGGCTCAAAGCAAGCCTTGGTCTTTTTCGTGACGGCGTTGACAATTTCGTCGAGCGTGTAGCCGATTGCGATTTTGACGCTGACTTTCGCGATAGGATAGCCCGTCGCCTTCGACGCAAGCGCACTGGAACGGCTGACGCGCGGGTTGACTTCGATGACGTAATAGTTGTCGCTCTTCGGGTCTAGCGCGAACTGAATGTTGCAACCGCCTTCGATTTCAAGGGCGCGAATGATTTTCAAGCTTGCCGAGCGCAACAGCTGATATTCGTGGTCGTTAAGGGTCTGCGTGGGCGCAACGACGATTGAATCGCCCGTATGCACGCCGACGGGGTCGAAGTTCTCCATTGAGCAAATCGTTATGCAAGTGTCGTTGCCGTCGCGCATAACTTCGTATTCGATTTCCTTCCAGCCCGCGATACTGCGTTCGATAAGCACTTGCCCGATCATTGAGTACTTGAGCCCGCGCAGAGTCGTTTCGATAAGTTCTTCCTCATTGTTGACGATGCCGCCGCCCGTGCCGCCGAGCGTGTAAGCCGGTCGGACAATCAGCGGGTAGCCGATTTTGTTTGCGAAGTCAATCGCGCCGTGAATGTCTTCAACGATTGTCGATTCGGGTATCGGCTCACCGATGCGCTCCATGGTCTCCTTGAAGAGTTCGCGGTCTTCAGCCTTCTTAATCGCTTCAATCGACGTGCCAAGCAGTTCGACGCTGTACTTTTCGAGCGCGCCGCTTTCCGCCAGCTGAACCGCCAAGTTCAAGCCCGCCTGTCCGCCGAGCGTAGCAAGCAAGCCGTCGGGGCGTTCCTTTTCGATTATCGCGGTCAAGAAGTCGACGGTCAGCGGCTCAATGTAAACGCGGTCGGCAATGTTGGCGTCGGTCATTATCGTCGCGGGATTTGAATTGACGAGGACGACTTCCAAGCCCTCCTCCTTCAGCGAACGACACGCTTGCGAGCCCGCGTAATCGAACTCCGCCGCCTGCCCTATAACTATCGGCCCCGAACCGATGACGATTATTTTGTTGAGATTTTTTTTCTTAGGCAAGGTCAAACCCCCTTAGCACTGCGCATATTATCTATGAATTCGTCGAACAAACGGACGCTGTCGTTGGGACCGGGCGCGGCTTCGGGATGATACTGCACCGAGCTTATCGGCAAGGACGCATGACGGAGCCCTTCAATCGTGCCGTCGTTCAGCGAAATGTGCGTGACTTTGACGGGCAAGCCTTTCAGCGATTTGAGTTCAATGGCGTAGCCGTGATTTTGCGAGGTTATGGCAACCTTGCCCGTTTCCAGATTCTTGACGGGCTGGTTGGAGCCGCGATGCCCGAATTTGAGCTTGTAGGTGTTCGCGCCCATTGCCAACGCCAAAATCTGATGACCGAGGCAAATGCCGAAAATCGGACGCTTGCCGATAAGCCGCTTGACGGTTTGAATCGCGTCGGGCACGTCCTTGGGGTCGCCGGGGCCGTTCGACAGGAAAATGCCGTCGGGCTTTAGCGCAAGAATTTCTTCGGCAGTCGTCTTGGCAGGCACGACCGTCACGCGGCAGTTCAGTTTGCGCAGGGCGTCGAGGATGTTGCGCTTGATACCGAAGTCCATCGTCACGACGTTTAGCGCGTTCTTGCCCGCGTCAATCGAGTAGCTTACTGGCGTCGTCACCATTTCGACGACGTTCTTGCGAATCGGCAACGCCATCATTTCGTTAATCGTGTTCTGCGAAGTGTATTCGCTGACAATGACGCCCTTCATGGTGCCCGCCGAGCGAATTTTTTTCGTCAAGGCGCGCGTGTCGACGTCGTAGAGGCAAGGAATTTTTTCCGCCGTGAGGAATTCGGACAAAGTCTTTTGCATGGACGAGCTGGACGGCTTTTCGCACAGTTCGTCAATCACGAGCCCGCCGACGAAACTTTTGCGACTCTGATTGAATTGCTTGGCAGTGCCGTAGTTTCCGATTAGCGGGTAAGTCAGCGTGACGATTTGCCTGCAATAGGACGGGTCGGTCAAAATTTCTTGATAGCCGGTCATGCCCGTGTTGAAGACGACTTCGCCTTCGGTTGTGGCATTTGAGCCGCCGAACAGTTGCCCGCGAAACGTCGTGCCGTCCGCCAGTATCAATTTCCCTTTCAAAGTCTTCACCTACTAAATCTAAAATTATTTTGTTATACTTACGAAGAAAGTTTATCACACGGCAAGCGGCGTTGCAAATTATTTTCGCGTCACCGTCGAATAATTCTGTATACAATGCCCTTTCGTTGGCTAAGCAAAAGGGCTCAAAGACAGCTTTAATGTTTATTACCTACTTTCTTTGACCGAGCAAAGAAAGTAGCAAAGAAACTCGCCTCGCGGGGGCGGAAGCCGACCACTGACGAAACGCCCGCGCTACCCGAAACCATCTGTGCCGGCAAAGAAACATCCCTGTTTCTGTTGCCGGCGGCCGTCATCCATGACGGCCTCTTAATTCAAGAATTGGAGGGAATGGCTATGAAATTTTTGCTTGAGTTGTGGCAGGCAGCGATTTATTTTCTGTTCCCGCCGAGGTGCCCGAATTGTCGGGAGATGGTCGACGAACGCTATCAGCTCTGCGCGGCGTGCGAGCCGAAAATTTTGCGCGTCGATTTTTATTCGCGGCCGCCCGCGCCGCTTGATAAAGTCTTGCGCGTGACGCGTTACCGTGAAGGCTCAAGAGCACTCCTCCACAAGCTCAAGTTCGATAACAACTTGAACGTCGTGCCCGCGCTGAAAAAAATCCTCAACGACGTTTCAAGTCGCGAGGAAGTTTCGGAACTGCTTAAAGGCGTCGACTTCGCCGTGCCCGTGCCGCTTCACCAGGAACGCCTCAAGGAGCGCGGATTCAATCAGACGGAAAAAATTTTCGGCGATTGGTTGGCGCGGAAAAATCTGTCGCTGAAAAATATTTTGGTCAGGACGCACGCAACGCCCAAGCTGTTCAGCCTCGGCAAGGCGGAGCGCGAAAAAATTTTGTCGGGAGCGTTCGCGGCGGCTGAAGGCGTCGACCTGCGCGGTCAAAGCGTCCTAATCGTCGACGACATTTTCACGACCGGCACGACTTGCAAGGAATGCGCCAAAGTTTTGAAAGACCTCGGCGCGGAAAAAGTTTCGGTGCTTGCCTTCGCCGCCGACTTCGACGACAATCTCGGTAAACAAGCTTGAACGCGGCGATGAATTGAAGTCGTAAGCGGGTTGGGCGCGTCATCTGGATGCAACGTCACGTTGCCCGCCGACTTCGACGACAATCTTTCAAGCGTCAATCAGCGGCGCGAAGTTTGAATCGCTCAACAGCTCATCCGTCTCCGAAACCGTCTTGCCGTTCTCAAGCGCGAAGATAATCACCGCGTCCCACGTGTCGCGAACGTAAAGCTTGCTGTGCCCCGCGTAGTAAAGCAGATAATCCGTCTCCTTGGGCGTCAGCTTCATTGCCAGGGCAAGCGATAAAACTTTTTCGCGCGAGGGATTTTTTCTGCCCGCGAAGATGTGAGGCGCGTAATCGGGCTTGAGCAGCGAATCGCGAATCACTTGCGCCCGCGTCAGATTTTTTTCGGCAAGCAAGCGTCTCAAGTATTCGGCAAGCGTGTAATTGCGAAGATTTTCGGCGTTCGCGTCCAGGAAGGCTTTCACGTCGTCGGCTTCGGTCAATTCGTGTTCAAGCTGCGCGGTGTCCTTGGCAGTCATGGTTATCGCCTCCGTTTTTGCGAAATCGTATCGCAAGCCCGCGCGAAAGGCAAGGTGCGCTCATGAAAAAAAACGTTTCAGAGTTTCTTGAATTCCGCTACGAAAAACTGAAATTGCTCAAGCGTTCGGGGCGCGGCGAAGTGTGGCTTGCTTCGACAAGACAGAGCGGCGACCTCGTGATACTAAAGCGCGTGGCGGCGACGGGCTTGCCCTACGACGTGATAAGAGCGTCCGACTTCACACTGCCCGCGAAAGTTTTGTACTGCGCGGCGGACGAATCGGAAACGGTCATCGTCGAAGAATTCATTCAAGGCGAAACTTTGCTTGCGCGGCTGGAGCGGCGACAATTCCTAAGCGAGGAGGAGGCGCGGGCGATACTCTTGCAGATGTGCGACGGGCTTGCGGAACTTCACGCGCAAAACATAATCCACCGCGACATAAAGCCGTCGAACATGATTTTGCAGGGCGACAGGGTTAGATTGATTGACTTCGACGCCGCGCGGATTTTCAAGGACGGCAAGGAAGCCGACACCAACCTTTTGGGCACGAAGGGCTACGCGCCGCCCGAACAATTCGGCTACGGGCAGACCGACCAACGCAGCGACATTTACGCGCTGGGCGTCACGATTAAAGTTTTGCTCGGCGGGAACGGCAGTGCGCGGCTCAAAAAAATTTTGGATAAGTGCACCGACCGCGACCAAGACGACCGCTATCAAAACGTCGACGAACTCAAGGACGCCTTGACGACGGACGACCTCGACGACTCGGAAACGGAATTGTCGGCGGGCGATTCGCGCAAGGCACTGTTTTTTTTGGCGACAAGGGTTTTGTGGTTCATCGTTCGCCAATATCTCAACGCGCGGCTGATCGTCTTGACGGCAGGAATTTTTTTGTTGGCAAGCTCGCAAACGCTCGACCGCGCAGAAAATCCCTCGGAGGAAGTCGTCACGCAAGCAGAAACTTCGTCCGAAGAAAAGCCGCCGCCCGCGCAGGTTGACGCCGTAAAATTCCCCGACATAGCCGCGCCGTCAATCGAACAGCCCGCCGTTGACTTGCCGCAACCTTCGACGCTCGACTTGCCGCCCGCCAAAAAATTTTCGTTGCCCGCGCAGGACGACGCCATAAAATTCCCCAAAATAACTTTGCCGCCGACGGAGCCGAATCCGCTTGAACTCAAGCCCGCGCCCGCGCCGCAACCCTTGCCGACGCCGCCAACACCTTCGGGGCAACTCAAGACGGCATTGTACATGAACGGCGCGCCGTTCGACCAATTCGCGCACATGAACGAAAACGTAAGGATGTCCCGCGACCAATGGCGGCGAACGCAAGCGCGACTGCACATAACCAACGACACAGGCACCGTCTGGAAGAATCCGACGATAAAATTCACCTTGGGGCAAAATTGGGGCGAAGGCACGGTCAAGGAGACGCGAACGGCGGCATCGCTTGCGCCGGGCGAATCGACGGATTTTGTCATACCGTTTGAGTTGCTTAACGTTTCGGAGCGCGAAAACACTTCAACTTACATTCAGATTTGGCTAAGCGGCGACGAATCCAAAATGGACGAGCATTATTGGGGCGCGTGGTTCGATATGACAGACTAAAAAAAATTTCGCCTTGTACCCGCGAGGTACTGTGACGGCGGAATTCAAGAGCTTATGATGTTCGGCAACGGCGGAAGTTTTTTCAGTTCCACAGCCGAACTCGAAATTTTTGTTGATTCCCTCTCGCCGCGCAAAAGACGGTTCAAGCTGTCGTCCTTCCCGCACGGGATACATTGACTTTCAAGGAGGCGTTAAGCATGGGTGAAGTTATAATTGCCATCGACTAAAAATTTTCGGGCTCGTTCCACTCGGAGCGGGCTTTTTTGTTGGCGAAGGCTACCCGCGAGGTACTCGTCCGACAAAAATTTTTTTCGTACAATGGGTTCAGTCAAAATTTTTCTCGGCAGGGAGATTAAAACTATGTGGTTTGGCAGAAATTCAAGTAGAGGTTTCTTAGACGTGTTGGATGACGGCAGACGCGATGCCGTCAGCAGGACGGTTTACAGAATGCCCGACGGCTCGGAAAGGACGACGACGGAGATTAAACCCTCGGCAAGCGGCGCGAAGGCAGGAGCGGCGGCGGGCGCAGTTATCGGCAGTGCTGTCCCCGTAGTCGGCACGGTAGCGGGCGCGCTCGTTGGCGGCATCGTCGGCTTTATCTTCGGTCCCGCAGATTAAGTCATGCGCACGGCAGGAATTATATTCGCCGTAATTTTTCTGTTGTTGGCGGGCAGTGCGGGATTAAAATTTTTGCTGTTCCTCTGCTCGCTCACGGGATTGATTGTCGGCTTGATTTTTCTGTTTGTCTGCACGCCGCTCGGAGTGTTCTTGGAAATTTTTTGCGGGATAATGTTGGAAATTTTACTTTCAAGCTTCTGAAAGGAGATGTCCTGTATGAAAAAATTATTGCTTGCGGCATTGGCGTTGGCGGTTATCGCGTTCGTGCCCGCCGAGGAAGTTGAAATTACGTCGGGCAAAGAAATTCATCTTCACAAGCACGCCGAAGCCTATTCGGTTACGTGGCAATGCAGAAATTGCGGCCAACAGATTTACAGCAGCAGTAAGGGGCAGCCGCCCAGAGCGTCATACGGTTGCGGCGGCGAATTCAACAAACAACACGTATGGGAAAGATTGAATTAGGGACTGTTGGTAAATGAAATCGTTCCTTCGATTCGTCGTTTAGCATCTACTTTCTTTGTCTGGGCAAAGAAAGTAGCAAAGAAACCCACCACTGCGCGTGGAGCGTCTTACCGACCACCGCCGCAATGTCCGCGCTACCCGAAGTCGCTCGTGCCGCTATGAAACCTTCCAGGTTTCGAGTGGGCGAACGCGCGTCCATGCACGCCCTCATCCCCTGCAACGTCTTTGTTAATTTACCAACACGCCCTAGTTTAACCAACTTAAAGCTATCGAGAAGCCGAATCCGAATCGCCAATTCAATTTACCAACAGCCCCTAAAACAGGAGGCGTTAAGCATGGGCGAAGTTATAATTCTCGTCGGCTAAAAATTTTCGGGCTCGTTCCACTCGGAGCGGGCTTTTTTGTTTCCGTTGACAACGCGGCGGGCTTGTGATAAATTGACGTTGCTACTTAGGAAACACCCAACGAACAAGTCTGACATATGTAACACAAACGAAGAAAACCCCGCGCAGAGTAGCGAACTGCACGGGGTTTTCGTTTTGCCTAACCGATTGTCAGGGGCAACCGGGAGAACGTTCTGCTACTTATATCAGAAAATTTTCAGCCGCTCAATACGGGCGGCTTTTTGTTGGCAAAGGGCGGCGTTCGTTGTATAATCGGCGGCAACAAGCTTAAGGAGGTTAGAGCTTTGAAAATGAACGGAGCGCGAGCACTGCTTGAGAGCCTGAAGAATGAGGGCGTTGAATTGGTATTCGGCTACCCCGGCGGCGTCGTGCTGAAACTTTACGACGAAATTTATAAAATGAAGTTCCCCAACATCTTGACGGGACACGAACAGGGCGCGGTGCACGCGGCTGACGGCTACGCGCGGGCAAGCGGCAAGGTCGGTGTCGTCATAGCCACGAGCGGCCCCGGCGCGGCGAATTTAATCACGGGCATCGCTACCGCCTACATGGATTCGATTCCGCTGGTCTGCATAACGGGACAGGTCGCCAACCACGCCATTGGCAAAGATTCTTTCCAAGAGGTCGACGTTTACGGCATAACCACGCCGATAACCAAGCACAACTACCTTGTCAAGGATGTGCACGACTTGCCGCGCGTCGTCAAGGAAGCGTTCTTCATTGCGCGCACGGGCAGGCAAGGCCCCGTTTCGATTGACATTGCCGCTGACGTTTTCAATGCCGAATGCGATTTCAACTACCCCGAAACGATAAATCTGCGCGGCTACAGCGGGAAAAATCCTGTGGCGGAGGTTGCGATTGAGGAAGTCGTCAAAGCGGTTGAGTCTTGCTCTCGCCCGCTGATTTTCGTTGGCGGCGGCGTGATAAGCTCGGAGACTTCAGACGACTTGCGCGCGATAGTAAAGCGGCTCGGTTGCCCGTCGACTTCGACGCTTATGGGGCTCGGCTGTATCGACGCCGACACTGACGGCTTTTTGGGCTTCGCGGGTATGCACGGCTCATACGGCGCGAACATGGCGATTCAAACTTGCGACTTGCTTTTGTGTATCGGAATGCGTTTCAGCGACAGAGTGACGGGACGCGTCAAAGATTTTGCTCCGAACGCCAAGATTGTCCACTTTGAACTCGACCCCGCCGAAGTCAACAAGAATGTCCAAGCCGACTTGAAAGTTATCGGCGACCTGCGTCAATCGCTGCCGTTGTTCAGAGAAAAGCTCGATGCCGCGCAGATTGACTTTGCCGAAAAATTTTCCGCGTGGAAGGCTCAAGCCGTCGACAAGGGCGCGGAACATCCCTTCAGCTGGACGGACGAAGGCGACGAGATTAAACCCGGCGCACTTATCAGCAAAATCAGCAGTATCTGCGACGAAAATACAATCGCCGTCACTGACGTCGGTCAACATCAAATGTGGGCGGCTCAATTCTTCAAAGCGCACAAGCCTCGCCAATTTTTGACGTCGGGCGGCTTGGGAACTATGGGCTACGGCTTGCCCGCCGCCATGGGCGCGAAGTTGGCTTGCCCCGACAAAAACGTCGTGCTGTTCACCGGCGACGGCTCAATCATGATGAACGTCCAGGAACTCGCCACGCTCGCCGACAACGACATCGACGTTAAGATTGTCATCGTCCACAACTTTATTCTGGGCATGGTCGGGCAATGGCAACGGCTTTTCTACGAACATCACTATTCGGCGTCCGAACTCAAATGCAAGCGCGACTTTGTGAAGATAGCGGAGGCAATGGGACTGCGCGGCTACCGCTTGACGAAGGCGGAAGAGCTTGAAGACGATTTGGTAGAAATTCTGTTCTCGAAGGGCGCGGCGGTTATCGACGTGTGGGTGCCCGAAGAGGAAAACGTTTTGCCCATGGTGCCGGGCGGCAGGCGGCTTGACCAAATGGTTTTGGGGAGCGCGAAGGAATGAACTTCAAGACGGTTGCTGACGGCGAAATTTTCGGCGCGGCTTACGAAGTCAACAAGTCGAAGTTTCTGGCGCACGTTCGGCACGTCGAAAGCGAAGAATCTGCGCGGGACTTCGTGCTGACGATTCGGAAGAAATATTTCGACGCGACGCATAATTGTTCGGCGTGGGTGCTCGGTGAGCGCGGCGACAAACAGAAATCGAATGACGATGGCGAACCGGGCGGCACGGCGGGCAATCCGATTTTGGAGACGATAAAAAAGAACGGCTTGACGAACTGCGCGGTCGTCGTGACGCGTTACTTCGGCGGAATAAAACTCGGCGCGGGCGGCTTGATTCGGGCTTATTCGCACACGGCAGCACTCGGCATCAATGCCGCGCGCCTCGTGCAGATAACCGCCTTCCGAAAACTTTCCTTGACGCTCGAATACAATTTCTTGGCGACGATCGAAAATTACTTGCGCAACAAAAAAATCAGCGTCACCCACACCGATTACGCCGATGTCGTGACGCTGGATTTGATTTTGTTGCCCGCGCAGGTCGAAGGCTTTTTGGCGGAACTGAACGACTTGACTGCCGCGAATTTTTTATGCGAAGAGCTCGGTGAAGTACTTATCCCCGTCGAAGTCGAACATTAAGCTTAAGCGCGGCGATAACGTTCAAAGTGTCGGACGGCACGGCGCGCTATCAGGATGCAACGTCACGTTGCCGAAGAGCTCGGTGAAGTGCTTATCCCTGTTGCGGTTGAAGCGTAAACCAAATTTCGTCCTTGCAGTTGGTATCGCCCATTCGGTCGAAGTTGTCCACGAGGATTTTCGCCATCCT
Source organism: uncultured Selenomonadales bacterium (assembly GCA_946407095.1). GTDB lineage: Bacteria > Bacillota > Negativicutes > Selenomonadales > Selenomonadaceae > Quinella. The sequence continues at coordinate 28,432 of CAMJMR010000024.1, forward strand.
TAAGCAGGTCTTGGTATCGAAGTCAATCTTCATGTAAAAGCCGTCGTCGATTTTGAAATTCGTCGGCTCGGTCTGAAACAGCCTTTTGGGAACGTTTTCAAGTTGCGTCGCCTTGCGGAAGGTGTCCTTGTCCAGCGCGTAGAGTTGTTTCGCAATTTCCCAAAGCAACCGGTTCCAATGCGTCATTTTCATTTCCTTGCCGAAGACGGAAAGGGTCGCGGGCTTCGTATAAGTGAAGGCGTTGAAGTCCCCCTCCAACTTGAAAATTTCCGTGGCGTTTTGGATTGTCGCGTTGAACTCTTCGGGCAACGTCCAGACTTTGACGGCCGCCGCCGCCAACTTTTGAGCCCGCGCCTGAATCTGTTTGCTTGTCCATTGTGAATCGCCGCTTAACGTCTTCGTGAAGGAAAAACACGACCGCGCATAGCGGATTTTTTTTTGCTCGAAAATGTCGCCGCGTCCCCTTTCCGCACCGTTGACAAGCGTCTGGTTGCCCAAAGCTTGAGTCCACGGCTCGTGAGATTGCAAACCGCCGCGCTCGGTCAGATAACTTTTCCAAGCGGTATTGGGCTTTTTCGGCAGAATTTGTTCGACGGCAACGTCCGAATATGCAGGCAAAGTTTGCGGGCTCTCCGCCCGCTCCAAAGAGTAAAGCAGATACTTGAAGCCGTCGCTTTTTATGCGGTCTTGCAAGTCGGTATTCATCAGCGCGGCTTGAAAGTCGTTGTCGTTGGGAAAAGCGCGGTCGCCGCTGCCGAAGGTTATCGCCTGCCAAAAAGCTTTTTCGGTCAAAGGATTTTCCTTGTCGAGGCGCGCAAGGACGTTGCCCGCGAATTGTTGGTCGATGCCGTTGCGCTTGCAAGCCTTGGCGCGGAAGGCAAGCGAAATCATTGCGTCGACGAACTTTATAAACGTCGCCTCGTCGAAGTGATTTTGTTCGTAACGGTCAAGCAGATACATCAGGATAATCGGCGCGTTGTCGGCTTTGAGCAGAAAAGTCAGCTCGTAAAATTTTTTATCAAGCGCGGACAGGTCAGCGAAGGCGATTTCGGCACTGAAGAGGCACCGTTTGAACAGTTTGGCGTAGCGGAGCATGTCGCGCAGGCAAACTTCGGCGTCGGCGTCGAAAAATTTTTCGTACTCGACTTTGAATATCTCGTAAAGATTTTTGTTGCTTAGCTGCCGCTGCCCGTCCGATATGGCATTCGATTTGCGCTTGGTTATCAGATACTGCACCATGAACTTTTCGACGCTGTTCGACGGGCGCAGGAGCTCTTCCACCTTCAGCCAGTAATTTTTGTACATCGTCGTTTGCAGGTCGTAAGCAAGCGGCATGAGCAGAAAATTTCTAACCAAATCCGTTTGCGAAAGGTTGAGCCCCGTTGAGTTCAGCGATTCAAAAATTTCTTGCGGGTTTTCCTTGTCGAGGCAAATGCTTACGATGTTCAGCTTATCTATCGCGTCGCAAAAATCTTCGTGCGTGAGATTCGACTTGGCAATTTCTTCGCGGAAGAAACGATAATTTCTGTACATGGCGGAGGATTTTTCGTCGTCGGTGAAATCGTCCGCGCCGTCCATAATTTTTTGGAAAACGCCTTGGTCGAATTCGGTCGGGCGCAAACGAAATTTATTTTCCGCGCCGCAGGAGGTGTGCCTTAAAAATTTCGCATTGATGTTCGCCTTCAAGCTGTCGTCGGCAAAGTCGTAAAGGGCGCGCGCGAATAGGATAATGCTTGCGATTCGCTGTTGCCCGTCGATTATCGTGTAGTCTTGAAAAATATCGTCGGCGGGCGTGCTTTGATAGACGAACGTCCCGATAAAGTGCGGCTTGCCGTTCGTGACTATGCGAATCATATCGTTGAACAGTTGCGCGCAATGCGTCGCCTTCCAATCGTAATTGCGCTGATAGACGGGAATGACCAAAGTCACTTCGCCCGACATGAATTTTTTAAAAGTATCTTTACCGGCTTGCACAGGCACCGCCTCCAAAAAATTTTCCGTCATTATAAAAATCTGCGCGGAAATTTTCAACACGGGCGGCGCGGTTTACTTTCTTCGCGGACGCGTGATATAATCGCCCGCAATTCAAGGCAAGGAGGAAAGCAATTTGTCTATCGAAAGGGTCAGAAAGTTTTTCGCGGAAATCGGCGAGCCCGAACGCGTGATTGAGTTTGAACAGTCGACGGCCACCAGCGAGCTTGCCGCGCAGGCGTTGGGTTGCGAGGTCGGACGCATCGCCAAAACAATTTCGGTCTTCGTCGACAAAAAGCCCGTGCTGATTTTGATGTCGGGCGATATGAAAATCGACAACAAAAAGTTCAAGGCGCAATTCAACTGCCGCCCGCACATGATACCCGTCGAGGAGGTCGAAGGCTTAATCGGTCACGCGGTCGGCGGCGTGTGTCCGTTCGCCGTCAACGAGGGCGTGCCCATTTACCTTGACGCGTCGCTTGAGCGTTTCGACGTGGTCTATCCCGCTGCCGGCAACGACAAAAGTTGTGCGCGCTTTAAAATCGACGAGCTGCCCCGCTACATAAAAAGCGCGGGACGCGTCGACGTTGCCCGCCCAAAATGAATTTGCTATAATCGGCGCGGAAAGGATGAGCGACATGAAAATTTTCACGCGGCGCAAGAAACTTTTCGCGGGGCTGATATCGGCGGCAATGCTCTTTTCCGTGACGCCGACCTTCGCGCAGGAGGACGACGGCGAAATCATAACGGAAGTCCCGACGGCGATTTATACTTGGGTGCAGTCGACGGCGCGAGCCAATTACTGGTTCAATCACTTGCACATGGGCTATCGCGTCAAAGACGACGGCACGCTTGATTTGAATACGCTGATGGTTCCTACGGTTTGCATTTACGATAACGTTCAGATTGAAGACGTGATTCAGAAACGGCGTTGGCGCAAACTTTCCACGAAGGGCTACGACAGGCTTGCCGGCCGCGCAGATTATCTGAAGTTCGATTTGCCGAAGGGGACGGTGCAAGTCGCCGAGCGCGTCGATTTGGACGATACATGGGCTCCGCTGGACAAAGACGTTTCGGGCGAGCCGCTTGAATTGAAAAGCTTGCCGAGCAAAGACATTCGCTACAATTTTTACCGCACGATATTGGAATGGGCGCGGGCGCATAACGAGGAAATAATTCGTCGTTCGCGAGGCACTTTGAGCGAGGCAGACGCCGCCCTTGAGCCGAACGAAATGCCGATTAACAAAATTTTTATTCCGCCCGCCGAAGGTTAGAGGTTGTTACGCGGCGGCTTGCGTGCTCCGATTCGGCGATTCAATGACTTTTGAGTTGATTAACTACTTTCTTTCACCGAGGAAAGACCCGCTTTAGAAGCGGGGGAACAGCTGGTACGCGGAGACTACCTTTAAGCCGTCAACGATTTTCAACGCGTCCGCTGGGTCAAGCATCACGCTCAATAGCACCTCCCTTTTTTACCGACAGTCCTTAATTTGCCAACGAAAAAAGCCTCCGCTAAGGAGGCTTTTAGTATGTGCGTTTCTTTACGAAGTCGTCATAGCTCATGGCGCGGGTGTGCCGAGTGTGCGCCCATTCGTGCTCGTTGCGGTGCAGGAAGCCGATAAAAATAATCGGTATCCACGAGTAGATGAACAGCGGGTAGAACAGCAGATACCACCACGACTTCAGCTTGGCGCGAACTTTGACCAGGATAATCATCGGCAAGACGTATTGCGCGACCATAATGACCATTAGGATTTGCGACGGCAGGACGGAATAAATATTCGTGTAGAGCGCGCCGACCGCCAGCTGAATGTAACTCATTGCGAAGAAAAACGACGACAGCATAAGGAAATGCGGCTGCAACAGATACAAACAGCCGTCGAACATGCGAATGTCCTTGCGCCGCCAGCCTTCGCGTAACATTTTCGGGATAAAGCGGTGAGCCACGTCAAATTGCCCTTGCGCCCAACGCTTGCGCTGCGTCCACGATTGCGCGAACGTCAAAGGCTTTTCGTCGTAAACAATGGCATCGTGCGCCCAAGTCGTCTTCAAACCTTCGGCGAGCGACTTCATGGTAAATTCCATGTCTTCGGTGAGGCAAGTGGCGCGCCAACCGTATTTCTTGAGCACGTCGAGGGTAATGCACATGCCCGTGCCGCCCAAGACCGCCGACAAGCCGATATTCGTTTTGGCGAGGTGGCTGACGTAGTCGATAACCCAAAAGGCAATGGCGAAGGTGCCGCTGACCCACGTGTCGTAGGGATTTTTCGCGTCGAGGAAGCCTTGAATGATTTTATCGCCCTTGCAGAGCCGATTGTTCATTTCAAACAGAAATTTCGGGTGAACGAGGTTGTCGGCGTCGAAAATGGCGACGGCGTCGTAAACTTGCCCGCGAGCCTCCATTTCAAACAGCCGTTCAAACATCCACTCCAGCGCGAAGCCTTTAGACTTTTTTGTCTCGTCGACGCGCTTGCAAACGATAGCTCCTGCCTGCGCGGCAATTTCGGCGGTATTGTCGGCGCAGTTGTCGGCAATGACGTAAATGTCGTAGAGTTCGGCGGGGTAGTCGAGCGATTTAAGATTTTCAATGAGCTGACCGATAACCGCGCTTTCGTTGTGAGCGGCGACAATCACGGCGAATTTTTTTTGCGGCGTCGTGATTTTGACTTCCTTGCGCCGCCACATCCCGAAGAATCCTATCAGGCAAAGGTAAAACGTGAACACGAACAGCACGGCTTGAATCGGAACCATCAAAACATCGAGCGGGTAATTGAACATTATCGAACCTAATTTCAAAAGTAATTGTGCGGCTAGTCTAACTGCCCGCGCCTACCTTGTCAAGGTTAGCGGCCGATTAAAAAGCCGCCCGCTGCGCCGAAAATTTTCTGCCGCCGCGCAGGAGCAACGTGACATTGCCTCCAGATAGCGCGTTCAATTGCCCACAATTTCAATCGCTCGCCGCGCTGAAACGCAATTCACAGCGGGTAGTGGCACGCTACAAAGTGATTTGGCTCAACCTCGACGAAGGAAGGCTTTTCCTTTTGGCAACGCTCTTGGCAATACTCGCAACGGTTTTGGAACGGACAGCCGCTCGGAATGTTCAGCGGACTCGGAATGTCGCCGGGCAAAATCCCGATGTATTGATTTTTTTCCTGGTCGGTCGAAAAGACAGCCTTCAGCAAAGCGCGGGTGTAGGGGTGGCGCGCCGCGTCCAGTTTGTCGCCGTCAAGCTTTTCCATCATGTTGCCCAAGTACATGACGGCAACGCGGTGGCTGAACAAGCTGACCAATGCCATGTCGTGGCAGATGAAAATGTAGGTTATGCCTTTCTCGCGCTGAAGCTTGACCAACAGTTTGATAATCGTGTCTTGAACGGAAACGTCAAGGGCACTTGTCGCCTCGTCACACGCGATAATTTCGGGCTCAAGGGCAAGGGCACGCGCTATCGCCACACGTTGACGCTGACCGCCGCTCATGTTGTTGGGGTAGCGGTCGACGAAGTCGGCGGGCAAATCGACTTGCGTCAAAAGTTCGCGCGCCTTTGAGTCAACGTCACTCGTCGAAATCAAATCGAAATTCAGTAGCGGCTCGCAAACGATGTCACGGATTTTCATTTTGGGATTGAACGCGGCGGTCGGGTCTTGGAAAACCATTTGAATGCGGCGATAGTTTTGTCGCTTGGCCTCGCCCGTCAGCTGCGTGATGTCCTCGCCGTGAAAGATTATCTTGCCCGACGTGGGCTTTTGCATGTTCATTATCGCCTTGAGGAGGGTCGTCTTGCCGCAACCGCTCTCGCCGACGACGGCAACGGTCTCGCCCTTGCGCACGTTGAAGCTTATATCGTCGCACGCCGTCAAGAATCGCCCGCCGCTCACGGGAAATTTTTTCGTGACGTGTTCGACGCTCAAAATTATTTCAGACATATCGCCGTCCTCCGATTTCGGGCACGCTCGCCAACAAAGTTTTAGTGTAGTCGGCTTGCGGGCGATTGATAACGTCGTCAGTCTTGCCGTATTCGACGACTCGCCCGCCGCTCATGACCATCAAGTTGTCGGCAAGGTAGGACGCGACGCCTATGTTGTGCGTGACGATAATCATGGCCGCGCCCGACCCGCGCGTTATAAACATCAGCTCTCCTACGATTTGCGCTTGCGTCGTTACGTCCAGGGCTGAAGTCGGTTCATCGGCAAGCAAAAGTTTCGGCTGAAAGGTTATCGCCATTGCAATGCCGACGCGTTGACGCATGCCGCCCGACAGTTCAAACGTGTACGAGTTCAAAATATTTTCGGGGTTCGGCAAGTTCATAAGCTCCAGCTTTTCAATCGCCATAGCCCGCGCAGATTTTTTGTCGAGGTCGCTGTGCACTTGAATGTATTCGACGAACTGTTTGCCGATTGTGTGGACGGGATTCATCATGTTGCCGCTGTCCTGGAATATCATCGAAATGTTTTTGCCGCGCAGGTTGCGCCAACCCGCCGCGTCCAGCTCCAAAAGATTTTTGCCGTCGAAAACCATTGAGCCTTCGGACACGCGCCCGCCGCCCGGCAACACGTTCAGAATCGCGCGAATGACGGTCGTCTTGCCGGAGCCGCTCTCGCCGACAATGGCCAAAATTTCTCCGTCGTTCAAGTCGAAGCTCACGCCCGCGATTGTCGGCTTGGGGTTTTTGCCGTAGCTCACCGCCAAATTTTTCACGTCAAGCAACATTCAAATTCACTTCCTTAATAGTCCTCACGAACTCGGCGGCAAGCGGCGACAAATTTTTCAAGTCCTGTGCCGCAAGCCCAAGTTGCATTTTGATTGACGGTTTGACGTTGCAAATCGTCACGCGCCCGCCGACCGTCGTCAAAACCAATTTCGATATGACGCCGACGCCGTTACCCTCCTCAACAAGTTTGACGGCAGTCTCGGCATTTTGCACGACAAGATTTTTATTCGCGTCGACGCTGAAAATTTTCCTCACGACTTCGAAACCTGCGCGGCAGAAAATCAAATTCTTAACGCCGTCACAAAGCACGACGAAATTTTTATCGGAGCCGATGCCGACCATTTCGTCTTCGATTAAAACTTCCGAATCAAAACTTCCGAACGGCGAATAAGTTATCGCGAAGTCGACGGCGTAATTTTCAAGCAGACGTTGAACTTCGGCGGGCGTGCCTTCGTTGAGTTCGACGGTAACGGCAGGATATTTTTCGCGGTAGCGGCGCAGAGCCTTAGACAGAATCAAAGTCGTGGCAATCGGCACGGAGGCGATACGAAGCTTGCCGCCAAGGAAATTGTTTTCGCGGAAGGCCGTCTGATAAATTTTCGCCTCCAAGTTCGCCATTTGTCGGGCGAGCAACAAAATTCTTTCGCCCGCGTCGGTGAGAATCAAGCCGCGCCGTTTGTCGCGGTGAAAAAGTTTCAAGTTCAGTTTCTGCTCCAAATTTTTAATCGCCTTGCTGACAGCGGGTTGCGAAACGTAAAGTTCGTTCGCCGTCTCTGTGACGCTGCCCTTATCCGCGACCTGCAAAAAAATTCTCAAGCTGTAGGAAATCATAACTGCGCGCTTATCCCCTCTTGAATCAAAATGTATTCGACGCCGTGAAAATCTTAGCATAAAATTTCGGCGAGGTGAATTTTCATGAGCAACTATCAAATCGGATTCGGAATGATGCGCTTGCCCGAAGAAAGCGACGGCACGGTTAATTTCCGCGAATCGTGCGCCATGGTCGACGAATTTTTGAGCGGCGGCGGAAAATATTTCGATACGAGTTACGTTTATCAGGGCGGGCACAACGAGGAGACCGTCCGCAAAGTTTTGGTTGAACGGCACAGGCGCGACGAGTTCGAACTTGCGACGAAGCTGCCGACGTTCTTCATGGACTCTAAGGAAAAAGTTCGCGCGACGTTCGACGAACAGCTTGGCAACCTCGGCGTCGACTACCTTGACCGCTACCTGTTGCACAGCATTTACTCGACGACTTACGACAGCAAAATTCTTGCCTGCGACATGTTTGACTTCGGGCGGGAAATGAAGCGGCAAGGCAAGATTCGCGAATTCGGCTTTTCCTTCCACGACACGCCCGAAATTTTGGACAGAGTGTTGAGCGAACACCCCGAAACGGATTTTGTTCAGCTGGTCATCAACTGGTACGATTGGGACAGCCCTTTCATTCAGTCGCGGCGCAGTTACGAAGTCGCACGCAAGCACGGCGTAAAAATTTTCGTCATGGAGCCCGTCAAAGGCGGCTTGCTTGCCAAATTGCCCGCGCAGATTCATGACAAGTTGCAACGGCTCAATCCCGGCATGTCGGACGCATCTTACGGCTTCAGATTCGCGGCGGGGCTTGACGGCGTGGAAATTATTTTGTCGGGCATGTCAAGCATGGCGCAAGTCAAAGACAACATCGCACTTGCGAAAAATTTCGTGCCGCTGTCTGCCGAGGAAAAATCTTTGCTCAACGACGCCGTGAAAATTTTCAAGGAGTCGGGCGAATTGCGGCGCAGTGACTTCAGCATTTACGACAACATTTGCGAAAACGGAATGCCCGTCGCCGCCGTCTTGGACGCTTACAACTCAATCACCGTCCAGCAAGCAAACGGTTGCGCCGTGCAGGCGGAGAACGGCTACTATCGCGGGCTGCAGTTCCTGGCGGGGCGCGAGACCGGCAAGACGTGGATTGAAGGGCGCATCGTCGACAAGGCGGGCAACGATATTACCGAGACCGTCCGCAAGGCTGAAACTTATCTGATTGAACATACATTTTTATAACGGAGTGAGCGTCATGAAAAAATTGGCATTGATAATCGGCGCGGGGCGCGGCATGGGCAACAACATCGCCGAACGGTTCGCGAAAGAAAATTTCCGCGTGGTGTTGGTTGCGCGTCGGCAAAGTGCGTTGGACGAATACGCCGCCGAGCTGACCGCGCAGGGTTACGAAGTTATCGGCAAAGCGGCTGACGCTTCCGACACGGCATCGCTGACGAAAGTTTTCGCGGACGTGCAGGAAAAATTCGGGGCGGTCGACGTGCTGATTTACAACGCGGCCTTTATGGCGGGCGGTCGTGCTTCGAAGCTTTCTGCGGCGGAGGCGGTCGAACATTTTCGCGTTGACGTGGCGGGAGCCGTTCACTGCGTCGAACAGGTTTTGCCGAAACAAATCGAGCGCAGCGCGGGCGCGATAATCTTCACGGGCGGCTTGTTCGGCGTCCACCCCAACGCCAATGCCGATTACGCGTGCATGTCTATGGACAAGGCGACCTTGCGTGCGCTTGCGCAAATGCTAAACGCCGAACTCAAGGGCAAGGGCATTTTTGCGGGCGTCGTGCAGATTATGGGCGTCGTGGGCAGCAACGAACACTTCGCGCCGAAAAATATCGCCGAAGCTTATTGGAAACTCTACACCGAGAAAAGTTCTTTCGAATACATTTTTGATTGAGGTATCGCCATGACGAACGAACTTTTTGATTTGGCGCGGCGTCGTTGGTCGTGTCGAAGGTATACGGGCGAAAAAATTCCCGATGCGCTTGTCGACGAAATTCTTAGGGGTTGTTGGTAAATTAAAAGTGAATAACGACAGAAGCAAGTAAAACAAA
>CAMJMR010000025.1 GCA_946407095.1 uncultured Selenomonadales bacterium
GACTACACGGCGACGACCTTCAACGTAAACGGCGACAGCTATCAAATCAAAGGCAAAACACTCGTCAAGAAATAAAATCTGTGCGGCTTGCGTGGCAAAAAAATTACCCTCCGAAATTTCTCGGAGGGTTTTTTGAATGCTTTAAGCAAGTTCAATCAGCGCGGCGGGATTTTCTTCGTCGAAGAGCGCGTCCTTGCTTTTGGCGATGCGGTATTCGATGACGTTGGACTTGACGGCGCGAATGTAAACGGTGGCGTCTTCGTCAGGCTCGTCAACGGCAACGGTAATGCGTTTCGCCTTCTGGATGTTCATTTGATTGGAAACGGCTTCGGGCAAGTTCGTGTAGAAAATGTCAAAGCTGTCGCCCGCGTCGATGAAGGGCAGCCACACGTTGAATTTGGTGTTGCGGTCGAGGACGGTTTTGAATTTGCGTTTCTTATTCCTGCCGACGTAGCAACTGAACGGGGTCTTGGCGGGGTCGGGGGTGATGTGTTTGGTCTGAACCAGCCCGCCTGCGCGACTTAGCAAAAGTCCGAACGCCACGCCCGTCTTGCCCGTCGGAGCCGTCATATCGGTGCGAATTTCCAAGCCACGTTCGCGCTGAACGGCATGAGCGGCCTCGGTGCCCAATGCCGGGTAAATCTTGAATTTCGGTGCGCTGTAGCGATTGAAGCCGAAAAGTTTTTCAGCCGGCGACATTTCGCCCTCGCGACTGTTGGGAACTTTCTTGACGGTCTCGCTAAGGACAATTTGGTCGTCGGTGTTGTCGATATCGCCCAGCCACACCTCCAAGCCCTTGTCGTCTCGCCGATAGATGCTGCCGCCTTGCATAAAGAAATCGTCCTTGAGTTCGTAGCCGCCCTTTAGCCGCCCGTTGACGAAAGGATTCTCATTGTCGGTCAAGCGCGTGTCCTCGACGGGCGAAAGGTATTCGGTGAAAAGTTCGGTGACAAGCGGCGATTTGGACGAATTGCCCGCCAAGAAAATCGCAATCTCGGAAAGTTCATTGAGCGGCTTGATTTTGTGCAAAGAGTTCTTGCCCGACTTGTCGAACGCCTCTTTCATGGACAGGAAGAAATTTTTTATGCCCGCCCTGATTCGTTCGCGCAAAATCGCTTGCAAGTCAAGGGCGACGGTCAGCTTGAAGTCTTTGACGATTTGCCCGTCGTCTCGGAACAGATTGACTTCGACGAAGCCGTCAGCCGAAATTTTCTTTGCCGCCGCAGAGTCGGACGCCTCCCACACGGGACGCAACTTTTCAATCAGCGCGTTCATGTTGGCGTGCGCTTCCTGCGAATCTTTTATCAGAGCCTCGGAGCCCGCGAAACTTCTTTTGTCGGCCGCCCACGTGAAAGGAATTTTCCTGTCGTCGACGTTTAGCAGGCGGTCTTGATTCGCCTTGAACACCTCGAACGCCAAAAGTTTCAAAAGATTTTCGCCGCCCAAAGTCCTGTCGCCGTTTTCGCCGAAGTGGACAAGCATGTAGTCGTAGCGGTCGCTCGTCGCCTCTCGGAAGAAGCCGAAGTCGAAATCGGTCGTGCCGCCGCCGAAATCGAACACCGCGTAGTAAATTTCCTCCTCGCCCGAAGGGTCGAAGCCGTATTCTTGCAAGGCGGTTATCGCGTAGGCCGCCGCCTCGCTTGTGCCCTCGCTCACGGAAAAATTTTTCATTATCGCCTCGTTGACCAGCAAAGCCGTCGGCAAAGATTTTTTCAGCCCGCGCTCGAAACACAGCCGCATTTTCTCGCGAATCGCCCGCTCATAGGTGACGGGGAACGACAGAATGTATTTCAGGAAGATGTGACGCTCCTGCTGCATGTTGTTGACGAAGAGCCCAAGATAATACGCGTAAATTTCCAGCGGGTTAATTTCGTCGTCGGCAAGGTCGGCGAACGGCGCAAGCTGCGTAACGAAATTTTTTTCGTCGCGAAGCATGAACTGCGTCTTTGAGCCGCACCAATACTTCAAGTCGGTCAGGAAGGAATAAAATTTTTCGGAACCGCCGCTCATCAAATTTTCCAGAGCCTCATGCGAAACTTTCACGTCGCTCCAGTTGGTCAGCGGGCGTCCTTCGCGCCAATAGTACGCCGTCAAAAAACTTTCTATGTCGATGAACTGAATGACGGTCGGGTTTTCGTAGTTGGCGGAAAGGTTGATGCCGTTGCGATAGGAGCCGCTACCCACTTGCAGGGGAATGATTTGCGAATGTTCGTTTTCGTAGACGACGACGGTGCGGCTTGTGCCGAAGTCGATGGCAACAATGCCGGTTGAAACGTCGGCGGCGGGGTCGCGCGCAACCAGGTTTTCGCCGAGCTGAATTTCCTTGCCGTCGTCCTTGTCGAAGTCCCACAAGTCCCAATGCCCGCGATTTGGGTCGAACAGAATATTTTCGTCGTAAGGGTCGAGACCTGCGCGGTCGCTGTCGCCATTAAGCAGGAAGGCTTTCAACTGCGCGGCGAATTTTTTATCGGGCTCACCCGACGGCGTCGCGGTGTCCGTTTCAAAAATTTCCAAGTCCTCCTCCGAGACCTTCACGCTGTTTAAAATTTTCGTCACAATCCCGACTCCTCTCGAAAAATTTTTTTTATTATAGCGGCTTGCGGCGATTGTGACAACGGCCGCTTTAGAAGAGGCGGAACAGCAAACGCGATTAACGTTGCAAAAAAATATTTCGGCCGCCAAGTTTATGACAGCCGAAACAAAAATTTACCGATGTATTCAACGGGTGCCCATTACAGGTGACGCCCGCTTAGTTATCTACGCGTTTGATATCCGCGCCGAGGCTCACAAGCTTTTGAACAAGGTTGTCGTAGCCGCGGTCTATGTGGTGAATGTAGCCGACTTGAGTTTCGCCTTCGGCAACCAGCGCCGCCAAAACAATCGCCGCGCCCGCGCGCAAATCGGTGGCCTTGACTTGGCAACCCGTCAACTTGTCCTGCCCTTCGACAACCGACGTGCGCCCGTCAATTTTAATCCTTGCGCCCATTCTGCGCAGCTCGTCAACGTGCATGAATCGATTCTCGAAAACAGTTTCGGTAACCATGCTCGTGCCCTGCGAAATACTCAACATGGCCATGAATTGCGCTTGCATGTCGGTCGGGAAGCCGGGATAGGGCAAAGTCTTTATGTCAACCGCCTTGGGACGCCTGTCGCAAATGACGCGAATGCCGTCAACGTCCTCAATGACCGTGACGCCCGCCTCCTTGAGCTTGGCAATGACGGGCTTAAGGTGTTCGCTTATCGCGTTGGCAATGTAGACGTCGCCGCGCGTCATTGCGGCAGCTATCATGTAGGTGCCCGCCTCTATTCGGTCGGGGATTATCGTGTAGTCGCGAGCTATCAATTTCGGCGCACCTTCAACCTTTATGACGTTGGTGCCCGCGCCGCGAATCTTCGCGCCCATGATGTTCAAGTAGTTGGCCAGGTCGACGATTTCGGGCTCCTGCGCGGGGTTTTCGATTATCGTTTGCCCTTGCGCCATGGAAGCCGCCATCAAAATGTTTTCGGTCGCGCCGACGCTTGGGAAGTCAAGATAAATCTGCGCGCCCTTCAAGCCTTCGGGAGCCGTCGCCTCGATGTAGCCGTGACCGATAGAAATTTTTGCGCCGAGAGCCTCAAAGCCTTTAAGGTGCAAGTCAATCGGGCGCGTGCCTATTGCGCAGCCGCCAGGCAAAGAAATTTTCGCGGAGCCCAAACGCGCAAGCAGAGGACCCATTATCAAGAAGGACGCCCGCATTTTCCTGACGAGGTCGTAAGGCGCGGTTATATTTTCAATCGACGTGGCGTCGACGTAAAGTTTTCCGTTTTCGGGCTCGTGACGAACCTTGACGCCGAGCGTCCGCAAGACTTCGCTGATTGTGCGGACGTCGTCAAGATTGGGCACTTCGTCCAAGCAAGTTTCCCTGTCTTGGCCGAGAAGGGTCGCCGCAATGACAGGGAGCACGGCATTTTTCGCGCCGCTGATTTTGACTGTGCCGCGCAATCGGTTGCCGCCTCTTATAATCAATCTCTCCAAAATCTCAATCCTCCTGTAGGGACTAGGGACTTGGGACTAAGGACTAGTTCCTTGTTCCTAGACTTTTTCGACGCTTAGAGTAGTGCGCATAACGTTATCGATTATATAGTTCGTGTCAACCTTGCTGTCGACTTTCTTCAGCGTCTTGCCTTCCTTCTTGAGGCGGGCTTGAGCGCGTTTCGCTTGCTCGATGTCCTTGCGGATTTGCTTATCGGTTTTGACTTCGCCCGTAGAGCCGACTTCCACGACCAGCTGATTGTTCTTGCCGGTCTTGAGGAAGTCTTTTATTTTGTCTTCGTAGCTTTTGTTTGAATCGGCAGTGATTAAGCCCGACCCCATGGCTTGAGTGACGGGAACGAGCGCGCCGCCGTGAATTTCCAATGCCAAATTGCCTTGGCGAGCCGTCAAAGGCACGGTGTAGGGCAGAATGACTTTTTCCGACGGCTTGCGATACGGTTGCAGTTCGACGGTAAGATTAATCGTATCGCCGGGCTTGACGCGCTTCTTGTCGGGCGTGACGGAAATGATTGACGCCGTGCGCCGTTCCGTGTCGAAGGAAATGTTCACGTCGACGGAAAAAATATTTGACTCTTCCTTGGTATTCGAGCAGACGAGATTAAGAGCTTGCATGAGTTCAATAACGGCAACTTGCCCGACGTCCGAGGAATTGTAGAACATATTTTTGCGCGAGAGTTCGCCGCTTTCAATCGCGTTCGTCTTGATGTTGAAGTCAATGTCGACGGTGCTTTCGGCGAGCGAGTCCGCCATTTTGCTTAGCGCGGTGTAGGCAATCGACGCGCCGAGTTTCGGGATAAGATTTTCGTTGTAAGCAATGGTCGCGTTGAAAGTTTCTTCCTTGCCGAGGGAATTGTCGTGGATGGTGACGGTGATGGGGACGACGGCGGGGAAAGTGCCGAGCATGCCCGCCACGCCCGATTCGCGGTCTTGATTGACGCGCCCGATAATGTGACCAAGACCCGCGAGTTTGACGCCGTTGCCCTTGAGCCCGCTGACTGAGGCAATAACCGAGGCGTCCGTCATGAAGTAATTGACATTGCCCGAATGCGTGAAAGGATGTCCGAATGCCAAAATGCGCTTGCCGTCGACGGCGGTAACCGTGCCCGTCGCGCCCAATGAAAAGTCGCCGTAAATAATCGCCACGCCCATAGCCGAGCCGGGTTCCAACATCGCATCGAGTCGAATGCCGCGTTCAACCGTGGACGGAGCCGCTTTTAAATTTTTCCAGCCCAAATTTTTGCACAGGAAGTCCGCGCCGCTTGAGTCGAAGCCGCTCATATAAATTGCGGCAACTTCTTCAGTTTCGGTCTCTTCAGCGGGAACATTCTCTTCAGCGGGAAGTGTCTCTTCGCCGACGGGCGCGGCAGTTTCTTCGACGTCAGCCGCCTCTTCGGGAGCCTTGGTTTCCTCTTCGACGGCACGAGCTGTCTTGTAGTAGTTGACTTGCGCCTTGGGGTCGGGCAAAGTCCAAAGTTCCAACATGTCTTCAATCGGCGTTATGAAAACGGTGTAGGGATTCATTTCCTTTAGCGTGGCCGCCAAGGCGCCTACGAGCTTGCCGTCAATGTAAACGGGGCTACCGCTCATGCCCTGCAAGATGCCGCCCGTGCGCCGAACGACTTCGCCCGAAGTTTCCGCCATAATCATGCGCTTCGAGCCTTTGCCGTCGTCAGTCAAGCCGATTATTTTCACGTCGAATTGTTCAATCTTGCCGGAGCCGTCGACGACTGTGTAAGCTTTGCCGTGCATACCGCTTTTCACTTGGTCGAGTGGGAAAATTTCGGGCATAGCCAAAGCCGTGTGCGGTGCGACCAAGAGCATCATCACGACGGCCAAAAATAATTCCGCAAATAATCGTTGCAAGTCTTTCCACTCCATTCCGGAACGCCAAAACTTTAATTAATCGTTAATCTGAAGCATGATAAATCATTTTTGCCGAATCGTCAATGCAACGGGTGGTCGCCCTTTCGTTGGCTAAGCAAAAGGGCTCAAAGACAGCTTGGCTTGTCGTGACGGCGGCGCGTCCTTCGATTCTATTAACCGTAATTTTTTTGTTTAGGATCTACTTTTTCTTTGCCCGCCCAAAGAAAAAGTAGCAAAAAGAAAAGGCGCCTCGCGGGGGCGAAGGGTCGTAACCCGCGCCGTCCGATATTTTCAGCGTGGCTACGCCGACGGTTTTTGCATCACGCAAAAGCGTCGGCGAGAGGCCGTCATCCGTGACGGCCTCAAACTTCGTGGCGCGGCTTTATCTTCGCAAAATCGTCAGGGCGTCGCCGACGGGGCGTTCTTTTTTGTCGCTGGGCTTGTTGACGAGTGCGCCTTTGAAAATCAATTCAGTTGAGCCGCCGCCGTCAAGATTTATCGCTTCAACCGCGCCGAAATGTTCCTTCAAGATGCGCGCCCATTCGGTCAAGGTGCAACCTTTGCTGTGCTCCTGCCGCCCGTCGACGACCGCAAAAATATAATCGCCGTATTGCGTGATGCCTACCGCCGAGCGCGGCGCACGTCCTACGCGAATGTCCTTAGGGAATTGTTCGGCGTCGGCCGTCACGTAAATTTCGCCGTCCTTGACAAGCGTGGGACCCGCGCCGATAACGTGAATCGCCTCGTTGAAATCTTCGCCGTGTTCGACGTTGATATAGTCTTCGTCGAAGGTAATCGCGTCGCCGATTTGAATGCCCGCTAATTTTTCGGCACCCGCTCCGTGCGCGCTGATTATGAAGCCATCGAACGGAATGAAATTGTTGCCGTCGTTTTCGATGATATTCGTGACGACGCCGTCTTGAACGATTAACTCAAGCCCGAAATCATTGGTGCCCGTCGACGCGCCTTGCCAGCCGTTGTATAAGATGACGCTGTCCAAGCCTCGTTCGCAGTTTACGCCGTCGACGACGACTTCCGTATCATTGAACTGCAGGACGCCGCGATAAGTTATTCGAGCAAAAATAACCGAGCCGTCCTCCCTAATGCCAATGGCCGAGCGAATGTAGGGCGTGGTACCTGCCGTGAGCCCGTCGATTTTCGTGTTCCCCAAAATGACGCCGTTGGGCGCGAAATAGCTTGCGTTAATCGTGGCAATGGCGTCGGGCGCGTTCATTTGCGAGACCGTTGCGCGTCCGGGCACTTGTCCGCGAGCCAAGACAGGACGCATGAAATATTTCTCATGGTCGGCGATTATCGCGAACGCCATCGTTCCGTCTTGATGATAGACCAAAAACTCCAAGCCTTCGACTTCTTCTTCAGTCGTCGGCTCAACGGGCACTGGTTCAACGGGTTGCGGCTCTGTGTCGACGGATTCGGGCGGCGATTGAAATTCTTCTGCTTCAATCGGCTCGAACGGCGCGTCGACTGCAACGTCTTCCTTTGCCAAGGCGAAGTTCGGCGCGCTCAAGAGGATTATGACCGCCGTCAACGTCGCCAAGATTTTTTTTATCATTAACGGTTGCTCCTTCCAAAATTTTATTGCGCTTGCCCATTCTGCCGCTACGAAAAAATTCCTTCACTGCAGGAAAAATTTACATTTGATTAAATTCCATGCTCGTATTAAAATGAACAAAAATATTAGTGTCCGGAGGTGCTGTTGTGGCAGAAAGGCTACTTAACGAGAGGAAAATATTGCTGGCAATTATTTGCGACAATGTAACGGAATTGCAACGTCAAACGGAAATTGTCAAAGCAGCCAAGTTCGTCTTGCCCTTAGCGGGTGTTTTTAAGTTTGAAGCTCGTTTGGCAATTAAAGACCGAAATTTGGCGATAACATGCAACAAAATTCGGCGAGAGACCGACGCGAAGTATATATTTTTTTTGACTGCCCATGCTAATGATTTTGGAAGCGCGTTCCTAACCGTCATATTCAATGCTTTTTTTAACTACCCGAAAGTCGGCATCGCGGGATTAATGGGCTCAGAAATGCCGATAAGTGGAGATGTCACTCAAGCAAAAGAAATTTACGGCTCCTATTTTTACAAAGATGCGGCGGGGAACATTCAACGTCACGGCGGCAAAGTTCCACTGCTGTATCAATCGGTGCACGTCGTCGATTCGGGATTTTTTGCGACTTCCGAAGATATTCCTTTTGACGAAAATATCGGTGACGATTTCTTTTTGGCGGCTCAATGTTGCCGTTATCGCCGCGCAGGTTACGACATAGGCGTCGTATATTCGGAAAATGCCGATGTGATTTTTTCGGCAGACAAATGCAACTATACTCCCAAAAGCGGGGACGAATACGCTCAACAGCTGAATGTTTTCAGGACGCGTTACAAAGACGTCGTGACGCCGCTGGTCAGCATTTGCATACCGTCTTACAATCAGCCGCGTTTTTTCGAGATGGCATTGCAGAGCGCATTGGGTCAAACTTATCCGAACATTGAAATTATCGTCGGCGACGACAGCACCAACGAAGACATTAAAAATTTGATTCAGCCCTACTTGCAGAGATTCCCCAATATCAAATATTTTTTCCACGGCAAGCCGCTTGGCAAGAAAGGCTTACGAAACATGCACTTCATAATGAACCAATCTTCGGGGGCATATGTTAATGTTCTGCTTCACGACGACGCTTTGGGCGCGGAAAAAATTTCTCGCATGATGGAATACTTTGTCCGCGATTTGAAAAACAAAATTGCCTTGATAACGTCAGCGCGTCTTTTAATCAACGAAAACAATCAAATCCTGCGAAGAATTAATCCTTGGCAACCGTCCGAAGATACAATCTTGAGCGGCGAAGAGGTCGGGCGCAAAATTTTATTCGCAAGGGATAATTTTATCGGCGAACTGTCAACCGTCCTGCTTAAAAGAACTACGCTTTTGACAAAAGACCCTGAAACCGGCAAAGAAATTTTCGACATCGGAAATTTTTGCGGCGTGAAAGACGTTGCCTATGGAGACATCGGCACTTGGCTCAATCTCATGAAATCCGGCGGCGATTGTGTTTTCATCAAAGACGTCTTGAGCGCATTTCGTCAACATTCGGCGCAAAATACTTATGACCCCGTCATGCGGACACGGCTTTACATCGAGTTCATGAATTACATTAATATTGCGTGGCTGAACAACGTGTTTTTGCATAATTGGAACGAATACGTTTTCTGTTGCAAAAATTGGGCATTCTTTGCAAGTGACTTTAAAAACATAAAGCTTAAAACGATGTCGGACGAAGTGAGATTTTTTAGGACGGTCATTAAAAAATTTTTTAAGCTCATTGCCGAAGGGAAATACGCCGAGGTCTTTGATTGTTCGATTCGATTTTTGTTGGCGACGTTGCCCGACAATAATTCGATACGCCCGCTGGTGAAGCGGAACGAACAGACAGGACTTTGGGAAAAAGCCGACAACGGCATAATGTTATACGGAGAGCAGATGTGTTGACAGTGCAGGTTATCAAGTACATGTTTCAGCCGCACGGCGACGAGCGCGGGCAACTTATCGCGTTTGAAGAGTTCAAAGACATCCCGTTCAGAATCAAGCGCGTTTACTACATGTACGACACGGCGGCAGACGTCGTGCGCGGCAAGCACGCCCACAAAAGTTTGGAACAAATTTTGGTTTGCATTCACGGCACCTGCAAGATTTTGCTGGACAACGGGCGCGAGAAAAAAATTGTGCCATTGGAAAAACCTTACGAGGGTCTTTACGTGTCCAATGACGTTTGGCGCGAAATGTACGATTTTTCTCCCGATGCCGTGTTGCTTGTCTTTGCTTCCGAGCTTTACGACGAGAGCGATTACGTTCGTGACTATGACGAATTCTTGAAAATGGTGAAGGCTAATGAAAATTGATTTGGCGATTTTGAACAGGCAATTCGAGCTTTATCAAGCCGAATACGAACAGGCAGCCTTGAGAGCGTTGCGCTCCGGTTGGTATGTTTTGGGGCGCGAGGTCGAGGCTTTTGAGGATGAGTTCGCTGATTACATCGGGGCAAGGTTTTGCGTCGGCGTGAATTCCGGCTTGGACGCTTTGACGTTGTCCTTGCGTGCTTTGAAAATAGGCGCGGGCGACGAAGTCATTGTCCCAGCGAACACTTACATTGCAACGGTATTGGCGATAACGGCAAACGGCGCGACTCCGGTTTTCGTTGAGCCGGACGAATTCTACAACTTGGACGCGTCGAAATTGGCGACTGCGCTGACTAATCGAACAAGGGCGATAATGGTCGTCCATCTTTACGGGCAAGCCGCTGATATGGAAAACATTGCCCGATTCGCGCGGGAAAACAATTTGCGACTCGTGGAGGACTGCGCGCAATCGCACGGCGCAAGATTCAACGGCAAAATGACGGGCACGTTCGGCGACGCGGGTTGTTTCAGCTTTTACCCGACGAAAAATCTTGGGGCTTTCGGCGACAGCGGCGCGATTGTCACTGACGACGCGGAACTCGCCGAAACGCTCAGGAAATTGCGTAATTACGGCAGCAAAGTCAAATACCACAATGAACTTGAGGGCGTAAACTCGCGCCTTGACGAAATGCAGGCGGCTCTTCTGCGCGTGAAATTGTCTCACCTTGACGTGCTGAATGACGAACGAAAACGCATTGCCGACAGATTTTTTGCCGCCATAAAAAATCCCGCCCTAAGCTTGCCGCAAATTCGCACGGGCGCGGAACACGTCTTCCACCAGTTTGTGATTCGCACGGCAAAGCGCGACGACTTCAAAACTTATCTTGAGCGCAACGGCATTAAGACCGTGATTCATTATCCGATACCGCCGCATTTGTCGGAATGTTATTGGCGGCTCGGCTTTAAGCGCGGCGACTTTCCATTGACCGAACGTTATGCCGACGAAGTTTTGAGCTTGCCTATGTTCAACGGCATGACCGACGCGGAGATTGATTTTGTTACAGGAGTTTGCAATGAATACAATTCTTAGAAGACTGAAAGAAACGGACGTTCGTGGGATGTTGGAATGGATGCACGACGAGGCAGTGGCGCGCAACTTCCGATTCGATTTTCTTTCCATGACCGAGGCGAAGGCTTTGGATTTCATCCGCAACAGTTTTACCGACGAGAATCAGCATTTCGCCATTGTCGACGCGAACGACAATTACCTCGGCACCATAAGCTTGAAAAACATTTCGCCGACCGACCGCAATGCCGAATTCGCTATCGTCTTGTCTCGGAAGCACTGGGGGGGGGTTATTCACAACGTGCCGTTGAGGAGCTGTTAAATTACGCGTTCAATACTTTGCATTTGCACAGGGTTTATTTGAATGTCCTGACCGAAAATATTCGGGCGAACAAATTCTATCAAAAATGTGGCTTTGTCTTCGAGGGATGCTTTAAAGACCATCTTCGCGGCACGGCGGGCGACTACAAAGATTTGAATTGGTACGCGGTGTGCAACGAGGTTTAATGCAAGTTGACCGTTTATCGCGGCATGAACCTTGGTTGTATTGCGCCTTGACTTTTGAGTTATTGAATCTACTTTTTTTCACTGGCGAAAGACCAGCAGGGCTCGGCATCCACCCTTAAGCCGTCAACGAGTTTCAACGCGCTATCTGAATGCAAAGTTCACGTTGCCCCGTCCATGGGTGGCCTCGTTCCTTGCTACTCACTCGTTAATTTACCGACACACCCTAGACTTTGAGGATAAGGTAACTTCGGGAGGAAACTTAAACTACACCCTGCTCATGAATCTTCTGCCTCTTTAGGCGGGAGTAGTTCAACAATAACTCCTAATTGTATGCGCTCGCTTGACGGAAATTTTTTCCTGTGTTAAACTGCGTCAACATTCACCTTGGCGCAGTTCGTCGACACTGCTAACGCGGACTTCGCTAATGGTAAAAATCTAAACGCAGGAGGACACGAAATGTTAGACAAGCAAGCAAAGCAGGAAATCATGAACAAATTCGCCACGCACGAAGGCGACACGGGTTCGCCCGAAGTTCAAATCGCATTGTTGACGGCGCGCATTTCCTACTTGACCGAACACCTCAAAGAGCACAAGAAAGACCATCACTCCCGGCGCGGGCTGCTGAAGATGGTCGGACACCGCCGCCGCCTTTTGAGCTACCTCAGCAAGAAAGACATCAACCGCTACCGCGAAATTCTCGCCCAGCTCAATCTCCGCAAATAAATTAATCGATAAGGCAAAATTTTTTCCCCGTCAAAGTGGCGGGGCTTTTTTTTTTGCAAAAATCTTGACAACGACGCATTGGGGGGGGGCATAATAACCGAAACAGTTTTTAGTGGTTTTTTCGTTTTACGGAAGGGAGAATGTTTTATGGAGTTCAACAACGAGGAAGCCTACGCATTCATCACGGGCACGAACGCGTCGGACACAATCACCAACAGCGGCGAAGGTGTCACGGTCGACGGCGGCAAAGGCGACGATGAAATTTCCAACGAAGGCGTCAACAGCTCAATCGTCGGCGGCAAGGGCGATAACGAGATTGAAAACACCGCAGATTCCGCCACAATCTACGGCGGCAACGGTGACGACGAAATTTCCAACGAGGGCGTCAACAGCTTAATCGTCGGCGGCACGGGTGATGATTATATCTCTAACAGCGGCGACGGTACCCAAATCGACGGCGGCAAGGGTGACGATGTCATTTCTAACGACGGCGAAAGCAGTTACATCTATGCCGGCACAGGCGACGACGAAGTTATCAACTACGTCGACAATGCCACGCTCTACGGCGAAACCGGCGAAGATTACATTTCCAATGAGGGCGAAAGCAGCTACATCTACGGCGGCAACGGCGATGATACCGTTTTGAACTACGGAGACAATGCCACTCTCAACGGCGACAAAGGCGAAGACGAAATTTACAATTACGGCGCGGGCGTCTCTGTAGACGGCGGCAAAAACGACGACATCATTTACAATTACGCTCAAACCGAATGGAACTCAGAAACTCAGCAAAACGAAACTGTCAGCTCGCCCGACAACACAACGATAGACGGCGGCGAAGGTGACGACAGCATTCGCAATGAAGGCGCGGGCGTCTACACCTACGGCGGCAAGGGTGACGATTCTATTCGCAATGAAGGCGGCGCGGGCGTCTATGCCTACGGAGGCGACGGCGACGATACAATTCAAAACTACGCTTACACCGAATGGAACGAAGACACGCAGCAAAACGAAACGGTCAGCTCGCCCGACAACACAACTCTCGAAGGCGGCGACGGTAACGATTATGTCGATAACGACAGCGGCAACAATGCGCTGATTGACATGGGCGACGGCAACGACAGAGTCTGGAACGGCGGCAACAACACGACAATCTTCGGCGGCGAAGGCGACGATACCATTGGAAATTACGTTGGAAATTACGGCGGCGAAGGCGTCTCCATTGCGGGCGGTAACGGTGACGACAGCATTGAAAATTACGGCGATGATTCCACAATCGACGGCGGCTGGCATGACGACACCATTTACAACTACGGCTCGAACGTGATAATTGACGGCAACGACGAAAACGATGACATTACCAACTACGGCGGCTTGGACGTTTCCATTGCGGGCGGCTACGGCGATGATTACATTTACAATTACTTTTCCACCGAATGGAACGACGAAACTCAGCAATGGGAACCTGTCACTTCGCCCGACAACACGACAATCAGCGGCGGCTATGGCGACGACTATATTTACAATGAAGGCGAAGACGTCCTCTTCACCTACGCGGACGGCGACGGCTACGACACAATCGCAGGCTTTAGCGATAACAGCACGCTGCAAATCGACGGCTCCTTTGAATCTGTCGAAAGCGGCGACGATGTCATTGTCACGGTCGGCGACGGCGAAATTATTTTGCTCGGCGCGGCTACCCTCTCGACGCTGAACATTGTCGGCACGAATGCCGGAACCGAACGCTACGACGACAGCTCGCCCACGAAAGTCACGTTGTCTTCGGGCATTTCAGTCGGCGACGCGACGGCTCGCACGAAAGCTATCAGAATCACGGGCAATAAACTCGATAATTCAATCGTCGGCGGCAGCGGCAAGGATACGCTCTTCGGCAAGGACGGCAACGACTACCTGGAAGGCAACGCGGGTCACGACAAACTTTACGGCAACAGCGGCGACGACACGCTTTGGGGCGGCATAGGCAACGACACGCTGACGGGCGGCGACGGTGCCGATACGTTCATCTACAACAGCGGCGAAGGCAAGGACGTTATCGCGGACTTCAGCGACGACGACCTCCTCCAAATCACGGGCAACTTTACGGCCAAATACTATGCCTCGTCGAACAAAATCACTTTCAAGGTGGACAACACCTCCAACGCCCTGACGCTTAAGAACTTCACGGCGACGACCTTCAACATAAACGGCGAAGACTACCACATCAGCGGCAGCAAGCTCGTCAAATAAAATCTGCACTACGGGCAAAAAATTATCCCCAACGTCTCAACGGACGTCGGGGATTTTTTTATTGCAAGTCGCGAATCATTTCTTCTTAACGGCAGTCTTAATGTAAAGCTCGCGCAACTGTTTCTCGTCGACTTCGCTCGGCGCATGGCTCATCGGGTCAATCGCGCTCTGCGTCTTCGGGAAGGCGATAACGTCACGAATCGATTTGCGCTTGGCCATAAGCATGACAAGGCGGTCAAGCCCGAAAGCAATTCCTCCGTGGGGCGGCGTGCCGTATTCAAACGCGTCCATAAGGAAGCCGAATTTCGCGTGCGCCTCCTCGTGCGTCAAGCCGATAGCCTCGAAAACTTTTTCCTGCAAGTCACTGCGATAAATCCTCAAGCTGCCACCGCCGACTTCCACGCCGTTCAAAACTATGTCGTAAGCGTTTGCCTTGACGCGGGCGGGGTCTGTCAACAAAAATTCTTCGTCCTCTTCGCGCGGCGCGGTGAAAGGATGGTGCATCGCCTTGTAACGCTTGTCCTCCTCCGAGTACTCAAACATCGGGAAGTCGACTACCCAAAGGAAGCACAGCTTATCGGCGTCAATCAGGCCGCGTCGACGCGCCATTTCCAAACGCAATTCGCCAAGAGCCTGCGCCACGACCGAAGCCTTATCGCCGACGACCAAAAGCAAATCGCCCGTCTTGCAACCCGTAGCCTGCTTAATCGCCTCGAAAGTCTCGTCGCTGTAAAATTTCTTGAACGGGGACTTGACGCCGTCCTTGCTGTACTGAATCCACGCCAAGCCCTTCGCGCCGTAAATTTTGACGTACTCAACCAAGCCGTCAAGCTCCCTGCGCGGAATGTCGGCGTAGTCGTCGACGCGAATGACTTTGATTTGCCCGCCATGCTCAAGCACGCTGTTGAAGACTTTGAACTCTGAGCCCTTGACCAGCTCCGAAATGTCCTGCAACTCCATGCCGAAGCGCATATCGGGCTTGTCGGTGCCGAAGCGCGTCATTGCCTCCTCCCAACTCATGCGCAGGAACGGCGTCTCAACCTTGACGTCGAGCGTCGTTTCAAAAATTTTCTTGACGAGCCCCTCCATTATCGTGAGGATTTGGTCTTGATTGAGGAATGAAGTTTCAATGTCGAGTTGCGTGAATTCGGGCTGACGGTCGGCGCGCAGGTCTTCGTCGCGGAAGCAACGGACAATCTGGAAATATTTTTCAAAGCCGCTGACCATGAGCAGTTGCTTGAAGATTTGCGGGGATTGCGGCAGAGCGTAGAATTGTCCGGGATTGAGGCGGCTGGGCACGAGGAAGTCGCGGGCACCTTCGGGCGTCGAGCGGCAAAGCATCGGCGTTTCAATCTCAAGGAAGCCGTTTTCGTCCAAGTAGTCGCGCATAATCTTCGTGACGCGGTGGCGCAACATGATATTGCGTTGCATTTCGGTGCGTCGCAAGTCAAGGTAGCGATAGCGCAGGCGAATGTTTTCGTCCGCGTCCACGCCGTCCTGAATGTAAAACGGCGGCGTCTTCGCCTTGTTGAGGATGCGCAATTCTTCAACGAGCATTTCAATTTCGCCCGTCGCCATTTTCGGATTGATTGTATCTTCAGAGCGGGCACGCACCTTGCCGCGCACGCCGATAACGAATTCGTTGCGGAGCGTTTCGGCCTTGGCGAAGTCGAGCCCTTCGGTCGAGCCGTCGAAGACGATTTGCACTATGCCGCTCCTGTCGCGCATGTCGACGAAAATCAAGCCGCCGTGGTCGCGCCGACGAGAGACCCAGCCTGCGAGTTGCACCTCCTTGCCAACGTCCGCTTTGCGAAGTTCGCCGCAAACGGCTGTACGCTCCATGCCTGTCAATGTTTCCAAATCTATTACCTCCCTTTGTTGTCGACAAATCATAAATAACGGCGGCGTTTCTGTCAATATCAAACAGAACAGCCGCCGGTTGTTTACTTTATTTTGTTGCGCCCTGTGGACGCTTTAATCGTTCGCGGTGTCAAAAAATTTTTAAGCTCTGACGACGCTGATACGTTGCCGAATGTGGTTGCCGTTCGCGATTTCGTCTACCATGGCAAGCGCGTAGTCGGCATAGCTGATAATGCTTTCGCCCGCCGCATTCAACGTGAATTCTTCGCCCGCCAAAATGTATTTGCCCGTGCGTTCGCCTTCCGCTTGAAAATCCGCCGCAGGGCTGACGAACGTCCACTTAACGTCATTGCGTCCGCGCAGGGCGTCGAGTTCGTTGGCTTGAGCCTGCGCGGTCGGGAAGTAGTCGGCGGGGAATTCGGGCGTCTTGAAAACTTGCGTCGTGTGTTCCTTGTCGACGTAAAGGCTGCCTGCGCCGCCGACAATCAAAAGCCGAACGTCCGTGCCGCTCAACAGGTCGCAAAGGTGTTGGCTGGTCGTGGTGTGCAACGGCAAAGTTTCGGGGCTCCATGCGCCGAATGCGTCAACCACCGCGTCGAAACCCTTCAAGTCGTCCGCCTCCAGCGCGAGAATGTCTTTCACGATGACTTTGGCCGCGCCGTCAACTTCAACTTGCCGCCTGACGAAGGCCGTAACCTCAAAGCCGCGACTTGCCGCCTCCGCAACGATTTTCCTGCCTGCCTTGCCCGATGCTGCTATTACTGCAATTTTCATTTCAATAACCTCCCAAAGTTTTGCCGTCATGATAAAATTTTTTGCGCGGAAAGACAAGAAGGCACCTTTTTATAACCGTTTGAGTTTTTTCGAGTTGCGAATTAAAATTTTATCGGGTGATAAGAAAATGATAAGCAAAAAAGAATTGCCGGCTTGTCCTGTAACGACGACCTTGAGCTTGATAAACAGCAAATGGAAAGTATTTATCTTGCAAAAGCTGACAGAGCGACCGTGGCGGCACAATGAACTGAAAAAATCAATCGCGGGAATAAGCCAAAAAGTTTTGACAGACAGTTTGCGTTCGCTGGAGACTGACGGATTGGTTCGACGAAAAGTCTTCAACGAAAAGCCGCCGCATGTAGAATATTCGCTGACGAAATTGGGCGAGGAGTTTAAATCGATACTCAATGAGCTCTACAATTTCGGCGAGTATTACAAGGAACATATGCCGGAGGAGACAACGTGACTTGTCAACGTTCGATAACCTTTGCGCCGCGCTTGTCGACGTCAAGGATTAAAGCCTTCGACGTGACGCCCGCCGCTTTGAAGGCTTCCGTCATGGCCGCCGCGATTTTCTCTTCAAGATGACTTTGCGCCGCCGTGAACGCTATCAAGCACGAGCCCGCACCCGAAATCGCCGCGCCTAATGCACCGGCCGACTTCGCCGCCTCGAAGACCGCGCTCATGCCCGGCACCAATTTTTTCCTGTACGGCTGATGAAGTGCGTCGTCGAAGGCAAGCGGCAACAAATCTTCACGCCCTTCGACCAATGCCGCGATTAACATTGACGCCCGACTGATGTTGAATATCGCGTCTTGCATTGAGACGTTGCGCGGCAAAACTTTCCGAGCCAAGCGCGTCGACAATTCAAAATCGGGTACCGCCACGATTAATTTCAGCTTGATTCGCGGCCAAAAGCTGAACGTTTGCACTTCGCCATTATCCATGACGCTGACCGTGAAGCCGCCGAACAGCGCGGGCGCGACGTTATCGGGGTGGCCTTCAAGTTCCGTTGCCAACTTCAACAGCTCTTGACGATTGAGCGGCGAGCCGAGAATTTCATTTGCGCCGACCAAGCCCGCCACTATCGCCGTCGAACTTGAGCCGAGCCCGCGAGAAATCGGCACGTTGTTTTTCATGCGGATAATCGCGCCTTTGAATTCGTCATCGCGTCCGACTTCCCTGAGGAGCCGCCGCACTGCCATCCACGTCAAATTTCGTCTGCCGTGAGGAATATTTTCCGCGCCTTCGCCCGTCGATTCGACAACGACTTTGCCGCCCCTAATCAGCGTCAAGTCCAGGTAATTGTAAATCGTCGTCGCCAAGCCGAGGCAATCGAAGCCGGGACCGCAGTTGGCGGAAGTGCCGGGGACGCGCACGACGACGCGATTTTTTTTATCGGTTGAGTTTTTCATGTCACTTAGTCCACGCGAATCACGTTGAAGATGTCATCGACGACCGACAACGCCCGCAATGCCGCTTGCGCCTCCAAAATGTTCTTGTGCTTGACGGCGTGAGTTATGACGACTATTTCGACGTGATTGTCGAGATTCGCCTCCGTCTGCACGACCGACTTCAAGCTGACGTCGACGTTGCCGAAAGTCGTAGCGATTTTGCCGAGAACGCCAGGCTTGTCTTCGACGAGCAGGCGAATGTAGTAGGACGACACCGTTTCTTCGACGGGACAAATCGGCACCTTGTGATAGCAAGTGCAACCGAATCGCCCTGCCGAATTGCGTCCGAGCCCGCGAGCAATTTCGATAATGTCACTGACGACGGCGGAGGCGGTAGGCTTGCCCGCGCCGGGGCCGAAGAACATTGCCTCTTCGATAGGATAGCCGCGCACGAAGACCGCGTTCATTACGCCGCTGACTGCCGCAAGCGGATGTTCCTTGGGCAACAGGACGGGATTAACGCGCACGTCAATGCCGAGTTCGCTGCTGCGCCCGATAGCCAACAGCTTGACGACGTAGCCCAGGCGCGTGGCGTAAAGGATATCTTCGGGCGTGATGTGCGTTATGCCCTCAACCGAAACGTCCTCGAACTTGACGCGGCTGTTGAAGGCAATCGACGCAAGGATAGCGATTTTGCGGGCAGCGTCCTTGCCTTCGACGTCGGCGGCGGGGTTCGCTTCGGCGTAGCCGTGAGCTTGCGCCTCCTTGAGCACGGCGTCGTAATCTGCGCCGCTGTCCGTCATTTTGGTCAGCATGTAGTTGGTCGTGCCGTTGACTATGCCCAAGACTTCCGTGATTTTGTTGGCGGTTAGCGAACGCTTGAGCGGCATGATAATCGGAATGGCTCCGCCGACCGCCGCCTCGAACAGGAAATCGATTTGATTGGCGTCCGCCGCGTCGAAGAGTTCATGCCCGAATTGCGCGACGACATCCTTGTTGGCAGTGACGACGTGTTTGCCGTGAGCCATTGCCTTCAAGATGAAATCCTTCGCGGGCTTGACTCCGCCCATCAGTTCGACGACGATTTTTATTTCGGGGTCGTCAAGAATTTCGTCGTAGTTGCCGGTTGCGGGCAAGCCGCGTTCCTCCAAAGCGGGAATTTCGCGCGGCAAGACTAGAATTTTTTTAATTTCAATGGCGGTGTTCGCCCGTTCGGCGATGATGTCGCGATTATTTTGCAAAACCTCGATGACGCTGCCGCCGATTGTGCCCGCGCCCAAGAGTCCGATTTTTACGCTGTCCATAGAAAACTTTCATCCTTTCTGAAGCTGATTATCAAATGCGGGAATATTCTGCCGCCGAAAATTTTTTCCTGCCGAATCTTCAAAAACAAAAAACCTCGACGGTCGGGAAGACTGCCGAGGAATTTTTTTCGTTAAGGCGCATTCAGTTGTCGAAGATATTTTTCAAAGCTTGAATGTTGACGTCGCGATTGAGTTGCGCCAGGTAGGTCGTGAGCTTGATTGACTTCGGGCAGACTTCGACGCAGTTTTGGCTGTTGCCGCAACTGGTGATGCCGCCCTTTTCCATGAGGACGTTGAGACGTTTGGGCGCGTCGAACTTTCCGAGCGGGTGCAGATTAAACAGGTAAGCTTGCACGGTCGGCGCGGGGCCAATGAAGTCCGATTGCGGTCCGACATTCGGGCAAGCCTCCAAGCAACAGCCGCACGTCATGCAACGCGAAATTTCGTAGGCTGTGCGAGCCGTGTAGGGATTTTGAATCGGCGCGTCTTTGACTTCCCAAGAGCCGTCCAGTTCAACCCAACCTTGAATGCGCTTGAGAGCCTCGAACATACGCGAACGGTCAATCAGCAGGTCGCGAATCACGGGGAACGTCCGCGCAGGTTGCAACTTAATCGGCTTCTTGAGGTTGTCGACGAGCGCGCAACACGCTTGCTGCGCCTTGCCGTTGATAACCATCATGCACGCGCCGCAAACTTTTTCGAGGCAGTTGCATTCCCACACGACAGGCGGAACTTTTTTTCCGTCGACAGTGACGGGGTTTTTCTGAATCTCCATGAGCGCGGCAACGACATTCAAGCCGGGGCGATAGTCCACGTCGAATTCTTGCGTGTAAGGCTTATCGTTCGGCCCGTCCTGCCGCTCTATTACAAATCTGACTTTATCAGCCATAGCTAACGCTCCTTTACTCTTTCTTCGCGACGGCGTAGTTGCGGGCGCGCGGCTTAATCAGCGAGTGGTCGAATTCGCGATAAGTGACAATCGGCTCTTCGGTCTTCGGGTCGTAGTTGACAATCGTCGTGAACATGAAATTTTTGTCGTCGCGTCCCATGAAGACGAGTTCGCCGTCGGCGTCGTGTTTCTGCTTGCCGTTTTCGAGGACGATTTTGGCGTGAGCACCGCGCGATTCGTCGCGGCAACGAGCACCCTTCGTGATAACCATCGCGTAAAGAATCATGTTGCGCAGTTGGCGGACGAACATCGCCTCCTGGTTGGCAACGTTGCCTCTGTCGGTGACGCCGATATCGTCCCAACGCTTGAGCAATTTTTTCAGCTCTTGCAGGCAAATGTCCAAGCCGTTGTTGTCGCGCTCAATCGCAACGTATTTGTACATGAGGTCGCCCATTTCGTGGTGGAGCTTGTGCGCGTTTTCGGAGCCGTTCATTTGCAGAATCTTTTCGTATTCGTTCTGAACTTCGCGGCGAGCAGCTTCCATTTCGTCGTCGGTGAGTTCGGAACCGTTCTTGCCGCTGCGAGCCCATTTCATAGCTTCGGGACCCGAAACCGTGCCCGAATACGCCGCGCTTAGCAAAGAGTTCGCGCCGAGACGATTCGCGCCGTGATATTGGTAATCGCATTCGCCGCTTGCCATTAAGCCGGGAATGTTCGTGAAATGTTGCCTGTCAACCCAAATGCCGCCCATTGAGTAGTGGACGCTGGGGAAAATTTCCATCGGGACTTTGCGCGGGTCTTGACCGACGAATTCCGAGTACATTTCCAGAATGCCGCCGAGCTTGCGCAAAAGATAATCGCCGTCGATATGGGACAGGTCGAGGTACACGCGATTTTCGCCGTTAATGCCCAAGCCCATGTGGACGCAGACTTTATAAATGGCGCGGCTGGCGACGTCACGCGGAACGAGGTTGCCGTAAGCGGGATACATTTCCTCAAGGAAGTACCACGGCTTGCCGTCCTTGTAAACCCAAACGCGCCCGCCTTCGCCGCGACACGCCTCCGACATCAAGCGGTTTTTGTCCGAGCCGGGAATGGCCGTCGGGTGAATCTGAATGAATTCGGGGTTGGCAATTTCCGCGCCCTGCTGATAGACCGCGCTGACTGCCGAGCCGTTACAAATGGTCGACGCCGTGCAACGTCCGAACACTTGACCGGGGCCGCCCGTCGCCAAGATAACCGTATCGCCGCGGAAGGCTTTAATTTCCATGGTATTCATGCTCTGCGCCACTATGCCGCGGCAAATGCCTTCGCGATTCTTGATAATCTTGACGAATTCCCAGAACTCATACTTTTTGACGGAGCCTTTGACTTCCCAGCGGCGAACTTGTTCGTCGAGGGCGTAAAGGATTTGCTGACCCGTCGTGGAGCCCGAAAAGCACGTGCGCTTATTTTTTTGTCCGCCGAAGTTGCGCAAGTCGAGATTGCCTTCGGGCGTGCGCGTGAAGGTGACGCCCATGCGGTCGAGCATTTTAATCAGCTTCGGAGCCGCCTCAACCATGCCTTTGACGGCGATTTGGTCGGCGAGGAAGTCGCCGCCGTAAACCGTGTCGTCGAAGTGCTCGTAAATGCTGTCGTGTTCGCCCTTGGTGTCCATGCAAGCGTTCATGCCGCCTTGGGCGCAGAGGCTGTGCGAACGTTTGACGGGGCAGTAGCTGAAAAGCAAAACTTCGCCGCCCATTTCGCAAACCTTAATCGTCGCAAGCAAGCCCGAAATGCCGCCGCCGACGATTATTATTGTCCGTTTTTTCAAGTCTTTAGCCATAATCAAATCTCCCGATTCTTAGTAGACAAAGTAGCTGCCCATGAAAACGAGCGTGATAAGGCACATGGCCGCGCAGAGACCCATGCTGATAATGCTGATGACGTTTTGCGCGCGCGGACCCTTGGTTATGCCCCATGTCATGCAGAAAGTCGTAATGCCGTTGCAGAAGTGGAAAATGGCCGCCCACATGCCCAGGACGTAAAGCACGACGACGACGGGGTTTTGGAAGAAGTTTTGCAGAAGCTCAAAGGAAATGGGCGTGCCCGTGACGCCTTTGACGTAGAAGCGCAGATAGCCGACGTGCCAGATAAGGAAGACTACGAGGAACCACGCCGTCCAACGCTGGAGCGCGAAATTTTTGTTGCGAATGTAGCCGTAATTGCCGGGGTTGTTCTTCGCCTGCAGGGCAATGTAGATACCATAAATGCCGTGGAATAACAGCGGGATTGCAATGCCGCCGATTTCGAGACCCATGAAAATCGGCTTGGGGATGAGCTCCATCATTTCGAGCGCGGTGTTCAGACCTTGCGGGCCGAAAATCGCCATTGAGTTGGTGAAAATGTGTTCAAACAGCACCATGCCCAAGACGAGCAAGCCGCACAATGAGTGCAGTCGCCGCAGATAAAAAGTCGAGTGAATCATTGTGACCTCCTTGTTTTGGTAGGGACTTGGGACTAGGGACTAGGGACTAGAAAAAAACTCGTCCCTGCTAGTCCCCAGTCCCTAAATCCTAGTCCCTAGATTTGATTGATGTCGAAGTGGCGATAATCCTTTTGCCCGATTTCGTAGAAGTTGTTGCCTTCGCAGTCGATAACGACAATGGCGGGGAAGTCAACGACCTCAAGAGCCGCCACAGCTTCGGGGCCGAGTTCGGGATAGGCAAGCACGGTGTATTTCTTGACGGATTTGGCGATTAACGCCGCCGCGCCGCCGACCGCCGCGAAGTAAGTCGCGCCGTTTTTCTTCATGGATTCGACAACTTCTTTGGTGCGCGAGCCCTTGCCGACCATGCCCTTGATGCCCTGGTCAAGCATTGTCGGGGTATAGGCGTCCATTCTGCCCGAAGTGGTGGGACCGCACGAGCCGATAGGGTCGCCGGGCTTGGCGGGCGTGGGGCCGAGATAGTAGACGATTTGATTAGTCCAGTCGACGGGCAATTTTTCGCCACGAGCCAGAGCCTCCGTCATAACCTTATGAGCGGCATCGCGTGCGCTGATAATCGTGCCGGTAATGAGGACGCTGTCGCCCGCTTTGAGCTTGCGTGACATTTCCTCTGTGAACGGCGTGGTAATTCGTATGCTTTCAGCCATTCTGTCAAACTCTCCTTTCAATCAATGCGTAATGCGAAATGCGTAATTTTGGGCGCGCATGGACGCGCGCCCGCCGCGACTTGAAACCCGGAAGGTTTCATAGCGGCACGAGCGGTTTCGGGTTGCGCGGGCGTTTCGTCGGTGGTTGGCAGCCGCCCCACGCGCAGTGGTGGCTTTCTTTGCTACTTTCTTTGGCCAGTCAAAGAAAGTAGATTCAATAACTCAAAAGTCATTGACACGCCGAATCGAAGGGACGCGCCGTTAAATTACAGCACGCGGTGAGCGTGGCGCATGGCGTGACAACAAATCGTGACGGCAACGGGCAAGCCCGCAATGTGCGTGGGTGCCCATTCGATATTGACTGCCAAAGCGGAAGTCGTGCCGCCGAGCTGCGGACCAATGCCCGTCGCGTTAATCATGTCAAGCAATTCCTGTTCAAGCTTGGCGTATTCGGGCATGGGGTTGCGCTCGTCGATTGAACGCGTCAAAGCCTTTTTCGACAGCAAAGCCGCTCTGTCCATAGTGCCGCCGATTCCGACGCCGACGACCATCGGTGGGCAAGGATTCATGCTGGCGTGAAGGATAATTTCCATAACGGCTTTCTTGACGCCGCGCACGCCGTCCGCAGGCACCAACATCTTGATGCCCGACTTGTTTTCGGAGCCGAAGCCCTTGGGCGCGATAGTGATGCTGAGTTTGTCGCCGGGGACGATTTTCGTGTAGATGACGCCCGGCGTGTTGTTCTTGGTGTTGACGCGATTGAACAGGGGCTCGCCGACGACCGATTTGCGCAAATAGCCTTCGGTGTAGCCCTTGGCAATGCCCGCGTTGACGGCCTCCTCCAAATCGCCGCCGACAATGTGCAAGTCCTGACCGACTTCCAAAAAGACAATCGTCATGCCCGTGTCTTGGCAATAGGGACGATCCTCCGCCTTGGCAATTTCGGCGTTCTTGATAATCTGGTCAAGGACAATCTGACCGACGGGCGACTGTTCGGTTTCGCGGCCGCGCTTGAGTGCGCGATAGACATCGTCCGGCAGATAATACGCCGCCTCCTTGCACATTTCCGCGACGTTCTCGGTTATGAGTTTGACGTCCAGCTCTCTCAAAGTAATCCCTCCTAAAGTATAATTTACAGCTCAAAATTTTTCTGTCACTCGGCTTGAATATTTGCCGCGCCGAATCAAAATCCTGCCGCCTCTGATAAAAATCTGCGCGGGCTGGCAAAAAGTAATTAGGAATGCGCAATGCGCAACGCGTAATGAAAAAAAATTTTAATCCTCTGCCAATGCGCGGAGGATTCTTTTTATGTTACAATGAATGCGCTTTATATTCTTCACAGTAAAGGATTGATATTCATGGCAGAAAACGGATTGCTCAATCAACCCGGCGGCTCGCCTCCCGGCGGTCAAGGCGGAGGCTCCAGTTCAAGCTCGGTCAGCTACAGTGGCGCAACTTCAATCACTTCGGCGGGCACCTACTCAAATCAAACATACATGTCCTCCACTGCCGACCAAAACGCCGTACTTGTCTCGCTCGCTTCGGGCACCGTCAATCTCGTCAACCCGACCGTCACCAAAAGCGGCGACAGCGACGGCGGCGATAATTGCAACTTCTACGGCATCAACTCGGCGGTTATGGCACTCGGCGGCGGCACCGTCTCAATCACGGGCGGCACCGTCACTGCCACGGCGAAGGGCGCGAACGGCGTCTTCAGCTACGGCGGCAACGGCGGTCAAAACGGCGCGGCAGGCGACGGCACGACTGTCATTATCAGCGACGTGACTATCGAAACCAGCGGCGATAACGGCGGCGGCATCATGACGACGGGCGGCGGCGTCACCAAGGCAAGCAACCTCACAATCACGACGACGGGACAATCGTCCGCGCCGATACGCACCGACAGAGGCGGCGGCACCGTAAGCGTAAGCGGCGGCTCCTACACGTCAAGCGGTCTCGGCTCGCCCGCCGTCTACTCGACAGCCGACATCGTCGTTGAAGATGCGGTACTTACGTCCAACCTGTCCGAAGGCGTCTGCATTGAAGGGCAAAACTCCGTTGCCCTCACCGACTGCACGCTAACCGCCAACAACACCAAGACCAACGGCAACGCTCAATTCCTCGACGCGGTTATCCTCTATCAATCGCAATCGGGCGACGCGGCCGACGGCACGGCGACTTTCAGCATGACGGGAGGCAAACTCGTCAACAAGTCGGGTCACATCTTCCACGTGACGAACACCAACGCCGTCATCAACCTCAACGACGTGACGATTGAAGATTCGGGCGACAGCATCCTTTTAAGTGTGTGCGACGACGGCTGGAGCGGTGCAAGCAATGTTGCGACGCTCAACGCAAGCGGGCAGGAACTCGACGGCGATATCCTTGTCGGCGACGATTCAACCCTTACGCTCAACCTCACGGGCGGCACGACCTTCAGCGGGAACATCAGCGGCGCGATAAGCAACGCAAGCGGCACGTCCGTTTCAAGCGAAGTCGGCACAGTCAACGTCAGCCTCGACTCGGCAAGCAAATGGTATCTCGACGGCGACGCGTATATCAGCTCGTTCAGCGGCACAGCCGCCAATGTCATCACGGGCAACTATACCCTTTACGTCAACGGCACGGCACTCGACGGCACGACCGAATCCGAAACGACCGACCCCGGCACGACCGCGCTCAATATCGCCAACACCGTCAACAACACGCTGATTCAAGGCACGGCTTACGACGACACGATAACCAACGGCGGCACGGGCGTCACGATAAACGCGCTCGGAGGCGGCGACTCGATTGACAACAGCGGCGCGTCCGTTTCAATCCTCGGCGGCGCGGGCAACGACACCATAAGCAACAACGCTTCAAGCGTGACGGTCGACGGCGGCGACGACGACGACGAACTTGTCAACAACGGCACTGATGTCACGATAAGCGCAGGCGCAGGCGCCGATTCAATCGTCAGCTCGGGCGACAGCGTCACGATAAGCGGCGGCGCAGGAGCCGATTCAATTCAAAATATCGGCGACAACGCCTCAGTCAGCGGCGGCAACGGCAACGATACAATCCTCAACTACAGCGACAACGTCACGATAGACGGCGGCGACGACGACGACACTTTCGGCAACATCGGCATCGATGTCACGATAAGCGCAGGCGCAGGCGACGATTCAATCATCAGCTCGGGCGACAGCGTCACGATAAGCGCAGGCGACGGCGCAGATTACGTCTATAATGGCGGCGCGAAAGTTTCAATCGACGGCGGCGCAGGAGCCGATTCAATTCAAAACATCGGCAACAACGTCTCAATCAGCGGCGGCGCGGACGACGATTACATTTACAACACCGGAGCAAGTGTCACGGCACTGGGCAGCGCGGGCGCAGATTACGTCGTAAATGAAGGCGCGGGCGTTTCAATCAGCGCGGGCTCGGGCAACGACACAATCGACAACACAGCCGACAACGTCACTATGAGCGGCGGCGACGACGACGACGAACTTGTCAACAGCAGCAGCGCGAACGTTTCACTAAGCGGAGGCGCGGGCGATGACACTTTCGGCAATGCCGGCACCAATGCCACGATAAGCGGCGACGACGGCGCAGATTACGTTTATAACGAAGGCGCGACCGTTTTAATCGACGCGGGCGCGGGCAACGACACAATCGACAACGCGGCCGCCAATGTCACGATGGACGGCGGTGACGGCGACGATTTCATTAACAACACCGGCGCAAGCGTCATGATTATCTACAGCGGCGGCAACGATACGATTCAAGGCTTCAACGACACGTCGACGCTCTCAATCGGCGGCAGTTATTCAAGCGTGGCAAGCGGCGACGATTTGATTTTGACTGTCGGCGACGATTCAATCACTCTCACAGACGCGGCAAGCTTGGAAAGCGTCAATATCCTCGGCACGCTCGAAGGAGGCGTCGGCGTCAGCGTAAACAACACAATCGACGCGACTTTAATCACGGGCACGGCTTACGACGACACGATTCAAAACAGCGGCACCAACGTCACGATTAACGCGCTCGGCGGCAACGACGTAATAGGCAATGAGGCCGACAGCTTGACGGTTGACTTGGGCGAAGGCGACGACACCCTTACCAACGGCGCAGATTACGTTTCAATCAGCGCGGGCGACGGCGACGACTACATTATGAGCCTGGACGGCGACTACTCCACGATAAACACCGGCGCGGGCAAGGACAGCGTCCTTAACACCAGCAGCTCCCGAAATGCCTCTATCGACACGGGCGACGACGACGATGCAATAACCAACACCAGCAACGAAGTAACCATGCGCGGCGGCGCGGGCAACGACTCCATTACCAACAGCAACGGCGACGATTCATCTGTCGACGGCGGCGACGGTAACGACACGATTGACAACAGCGGCTCCAAAGTGACTATAGACGGCGGCACGGGCGACGATTCGATTGACAACAGCGGCGATAGCGTCATGATTATCTACAGCGGCGGCAACGATACAATTCAAGGCTTCAGCGCAGATTCGACGCTCTCAATCGGCGGCACCTATTCAAGCGTGGCAAGCGGCGACGATTTGATTTTGGCGGTCGGCGACGATTCAATCACTCTCGCGGGCGCGGCCAGCTTGGAAAGCGTCAACATCCTCGGCACACTTGAAGGCGGCGACTCGACAACCGTCACTTACGACGACGATTCGGCGGCAAGGGTCACGCTCGGCTCAAGCATAGAGATAGGAGACGCGACGGCTCGCACGGACGCGATAAGGATAGTGGGCAACGCGCTCGACAACTCAATCCTCGGCGGCGAAGGCAAGGATACAATCTACGGCAAAGACGGCGACGACTATCTAAGCGGAGGCGACGGCGCAGATAAGCTTTACGGCAATATCGGCGACGATACGCTTTACGGCGGCACAGGCAACGACACGTTAAGCGGCGGCAACGGCTCGGACGTCTTCCTTTACAACGACGGCGACGGCAGAGACGTTATCACAGACTTCAGCGCAGACGACACGCTTCAAATCGGCGACGGCACTGATACCTACTCGACACGAACAAGCGGCTCCAATATCATCCTCACTGTCGGCGAAGGCAAAATCACCCTCAAGAACGCGGCAAAACTCTCGACGCTCAACATCCTCGGCGTGGAACAGGCTCCTACGACGACTTACGACGATGACTCGGCGGCGCGGGTCACGCTCGGCTCAAGCATAGAAATCGGCGACGCGACGGCTCGCACGGACGCGATAAGGATAGTGGGCAACGCGCTCGACAACTCAATCCTCGGCGGCGAAGGCAAGGATACAATCTACGGCAAAGACGGCGACGACTATCTAAGCGGAGGCGACGGCGCAGATAAGCTTTACGGCAATATCGGCGACGATACGCTTTACGGCGGCACAGGCAACGACACGTTAAGCGGCGGCAACGGCTCGGACGTCTTCCTTTACAACGACGGCGACGGCAGAGACGTTATCACAGACTTCAGCGCAGACGACACGCTTCAAATCGGCGACGGCACTGATACCTACTCGACACGAACAAGCGGCTCCAATATCATCCTCACTGTCGGCGAAGGCAAAATCACCCTCAAGAACGCGGCAAAACTCTCGACGCTCAACATCCTCGGCGTGGAACAGGCTCCCACGACAAATTACGACGATGACTCGGCGGCGCGGGTCACGCTCGGCTCAAGCATAGAAATAGGCGACGCGACGGCTCGCACGGACGCGATAAGAATCATGGGCAACACGCTCGACAATTCAATCCTCGGCGGCAGCGGCAAAGACACGCTTTACGGAAAATCTGGCGACGATTACCTAAGCGGCGGCGATGGCGCGGATAAGCTTTACGGCAACAGCGGCGACGACACGCTTTGGGGCGGCGCGGGCAATGATACGTTGTGGGGCAATGACGGCTCGGACACCTTCATTTACAACAGCGGCGAAGGCAGAGACGTTATCAGCGGCTTTGAAGACGACGACTTGATTCAAATCACGGACGGCTTTACGACCTCCTACAGCGCGTCGAAGGGTACCGTTTCGTTCAAGTTTGACGACGGAGCCTTGACACTGAAAAACTTCACTGCGACGACCTTCAACGTCAACGGCGACAGCTACGTCATCAGCGGCAAGCAACTCGTCAAGCAGTAAAATCTGCGCGGCTTACAAAAGTTTTAAGCGTGCAAGTAAAATAAAAACGGGCGTTGCCTCCTAAGAGGTCGCCCGAATTTTTTTGCATAAAATTTTTCTGTTCAAGTCAGAAACCCAACTCCTCACGAATCAAAATAATTTCGTAATCGCCGTGAAGCGGCGCGCCCCACAAAACGGACAGCGCGCGGCAAATTCTGTAGGGACTTTCGCAATCGTAGCACTTGTCGGCCTTGATGGCGCAGGGCGTCTTTGCTTTGATGCGTTGGGCATTTCTCGGCGCGGCGATGTTGCGGGCTCGGTGAAGCGCGGCGTTGTAGTCCTTGGCGATTTTGTTTTCGCCGACGACGAAGTAAACTTTCTCGTGCCCGAAGAGTATGGACGAAATGCGGTTGCCGAAGCCGTCGATGTTGATGACTTCGCCCGATTCAGCCAGCCCGTTCACCGACGACAGGTAAATCTGCGCGGCGGCCGCTCTTTTGCAAACTTCAGCGCGTGTCATGCCGCCGGGCAAGCGATTGTGATAGAAAACGTCATTGTGAAGCGCGAGGCGGTCGTAAAGCCCCATCTGCTCCAACGTGACGGAACCGCCGAAGCCGACGGTTTTATCGCTGATTTTTTCGTCTAGATAATCGGCCGCCGCATCCGCCGTATCGAAACACGTCACGCCGTAGCCCAACGACTCAAGCTTTGATTTAATCTTCGTGAAGTCCATGCCAATCCTCCTCCCTTGTGTAGATTGTCGAAAATACTAACACATTCAATCGCAATCACGCAAGGGAAAAAGTTATTTTGTTGACGCCGCCGCTGTATTCGTGAGAATAATCTTGCGACAAGTTGTGAAGAATCATCGCGCCGAGATTGTCTTCGTCGACGTCTTCGCCGAAAGTTTTGTCCAGAGGATTGTACGACTTGCCCGCGCAAGTGCACTTTATCGCGACGGTGCCGTCCGCCTCCGAATAAGTCACGTCAAGCGAAATTTTCACGGCATCGCCTTCGCAAGCGTGGTCAAGCATTTCGTAAATCAGCTCTTCGCAACAAAGCTGGAGGCGATTGGTGCGGCGCGCGTTGAGCCCGTATTTTTCCGCGAACGCCTGAATGCCGCCCTGCATTTTCGGCAAGTCGAAGGCGCGCTCGTCTATGTCGAAGCTGAAATATTTTTGCTTGTGAATGAAGGCGACGGTCTTAGGAAGCTTGGGCGCGTCGAAAATTTCGGCGGGCGTGCCCTGTTCGTAAATCACGCCGTCAGCGAAGAATAAAATCCTGTCGGCGACTTCGCGGGCAAAATTCATTTCGTGCGTGACGATTATCATTGTCAAATCCTGCTTGGTCAACATGCGGATGACGGCAAGGACTTCGCCGACCATCGTCGGGTCAAGCGCGCTTGTGGGCTCGTCGAAGAGAATTACTTTCGGATTCATCATCAAGCTGCGGCAAATGGCGATTCGTTGCTTTTGCCCGCCCGACAGGAATTCGGGATAAGCCTCCGCCTTTGAAGTCAAGCCGACTTGCGCCAACAAGCCCATAGCCTTTTCGCGGGCGGCGTCCGTCGTCATTCCGAGTAATTTTGTCGGCGCGACCGTCAAATTTTCCATAACGTTCATGTGAGTGAACAGATTGAAATTTTGCCAGACCATGCCCATGCTGCGGCGGATTCGGTCAATGTCGACGTCGGGCGCGGTCAATTCTTCGCCGTCGATAAAAATTTTGCCCGCGTCCGGAATTTCCAACAGCTCAAGGCAACGCAGGAAAACACTTTTGCCGCAACCCGACCCGCCGATTATAGCAATGCGTTCGCCCGCCTCGACCGTCAAATCGATGCCGCGCAGGACTTCAAACGCGCCGAAAGACTTTTTCAAGCCGCGAACTTCAATAACGCTCATAAACGCGCCTCACTTGTTCTCAAGAGCCATAATTTTGTTGACGCGCCGTTCGTGCCTGCCGCCCTCGAATTCCGTCGTCAGCCAAGCGCGAACGATTTCGCCTGCAGGACCGAAGCCCAAAACGCGTCCGCCCATTGCCAAGACGTTGGCGTTGTTGTGCTCGCGGCTTTTCTTCGCAGAGTAGACGTCATTGCACAGCGCGCAACGAATGCCCTTGATTTTGTTGGCGGCAATGGAAATGCCCAAGCCCGTGCCGCAAAGGACGATTCCGCGCTCCGATTCGCCGCTCACGACGTCCGCGCAGACCTTTTCGGCGATGTCGGGGTAGTCGACGCTCTCCTTGCCGAACGTGCCCACGTCCTTGACTTCGACGCCGTCGAATTCCGCCAAAACTTTTTTGACTTCCTCTTTGAGTTCAACTGCTCCGTGGTCGCTGCCGATTGTGATTTTCATGTCGAATGCTCCTTTACAAAAAAAAATCTACGCCGATTATATTTCGGCGCAGGACGATTGTCCATAGGGGCTGCTGGTAAAGTAAGGAATACGTTGCAGAGAACAGAGGCCGCCATGGATGGCGGCCGCGCCGCGTACTGAGCGTGATGCGAAGTAGCGGCGCACACACGGCTGCGGGTAGCGCGGGCGTTTCGGCGGTGGTCAGTTGGACGCCCCTGCGAGGTGGCTTTCTTTGCTACTTGCTTTCGACACTGAAAGAAAGTAGGTAAACCAATTTAAAGCCATTGAACCGCCAAATCAAAGCCGACAACTTACCAACACGCCCCTAGTTTTAAGGCTGAATGTCGTCGAAGACCGCCGGCAACCTTTCAAGCATCATGTCCAAGATTTTCAGCGCGATTTCCCGCATTTGAGGATGCGCCGCCGCCGCCGTCCGCAGTTTCAGGAAGTGGCGAAGCTCGCGCAGATTCATCGTCACGAAAATTTCCGTCTTGAGCGAATTGGGCAGGATTGAGCGCGCCTCTTCGGGCTTAGCTCCCGCCGCCCGCAATGCCAAATAATTTTTCTCGACAAGTGC
The DNA here is from genome assembly GCA_946407095.1 of uncultured Selenomonadales bacterium. GTDB lineage: Bacteria > Bacillota > Negativicutes > Selenomonadales > Selenomonadaceae > Quinella. The sequence continues at coordinate 32,763 of CAMJMR010000025.1, forward strand.
CATGGTCTCTCGCCACAGCTGAAAGTTGTCGTCGTCCTCGCGCCAAAAGCACGGCTTGATAAAAGTCATCTCGCCGCCGAATTTCCCCGCGCTGTAGTCGCAGAACCGTGAACTCTCTTGACTGTAGCTGGCGATTCTGTGGCGAACAAGTTCATGCGTGACGCCTCGGTCGCAAACGATTTTGAACGAAACGGAGGCGTGCTCGATAACCGATTCGTGCCCGCGCTTGATTATCCCGCGAATGAATTTTTCCGCGCTACCGTCCTTTATGTTGCCCTCCGACTTGTAGCAGACGCGCCCCGCCCGCTCAAGCTTTTGCATAATCGCCGCCGCGTCGAAGTCGTCAATCAGCTCGACGCTCGGCTCGATGATTTTCATGTGGTATCCTCCTCACTGCCGATAAATTTTCCCGTCGCGAACGGCAAACAGATTGCGGGCGGCAACGTCTTCGGGCAAAGTCTTCCTGTCGATGATCTTGCGCTCTCGCAACAGCTTGCCGAAAACTTTCAAGGGCATTCCGTCGACGAACGGGATTGAAAAACTTTCGCCGCCGTGACCAATCGTCGCCGTCCGAATATCCAAAGCGTGGGCGTTCAAGTAGCCGTCGACGTTGTTTTCCAAGTCGTCCTGCGCGGCCTCAAGCTCGCTCTCGTCAATCAGCCAAACGCGCTCGTCGTGCACTTCAAGCAGGCTGTTCGCCGCAACCTTTATCGCCGAAGAATGCCTGCCGATGATTTTCTTGTCGCGAAGGAGTTTTTCAAAGAGATTGAGCGGCATCCCGTCGACAAACGGAATGTCGAACAGGTCGCCGTTGTGCTTGACGAAAATGTTCGCGGTGAAGGGATTTTGCGCAAAGTAGTCGTCAAGATTGCCCGTCGATTCGGCAACAAGTTCAATGAGCCTTTCCTCGCCGCAGAGAAAAACTTTGCCGTCGCGTACGTCAAGCAGGCTCTTTTTGGCAACGCTCGTGGCGGAAACGCTTTTGCCGATGATATTTTTCTCTCGCAACAGCTTGCCGAAAAGTTCAAGGGGCATTCCGTCCGCGAAGGGCACCTCGAAAAGTTTTTGGTTGTGCTTGACGAAAATCGTCCGTTCCGCCGCGTGACGCTCGAAATACTCGCCGGTATCCTTAATCGTCAAGTCGTAGGCGGCTTCAAGATTTTCCTCGGCGTGAAGAAAAACTTTGTCGTCGCGCACGGCAAGCAGGCTGTTCACGGCCACGGCGGAAGTCGATGCGCTTTTGCCGATGATTTTTTTCTCGCGAAGCATTTGCCCGAAAATTCCCAACGGCATTCCGTCGACGAACGGCACCTCCGAAAGTTTCTCGTTGTGCTTGACGAAAATCGTCCGAATCTGCGCGGCGTTGTCCATGAAAAATTTTTCTACCTGTTCGGCGGGCGTCGGTATCGAAATTTCCTCCTCCGTGCGAAAGTAGACTTTGCCCCGAAAGATTTTCAAAAAGCTCTGCGCCACGAAACTTTTAACCGCCTCGTCCCTTGTCAGGATGTTCAGCTCGCGCAGGACGCGCCCGAAGGTGTAAAGGTTCATGCCCGCCACGAACGGCATTTCGACAAGCTGCTCGCCCTTCTTGACCAGAATGAACTTGATTCGCTCTTCGCGGTCGAAGAAAAATTTTTTCGTGAAGAAACTCAACTGCGGCAGGAATTTTTCAAACTTAAGCGGCACCTCGCCGAACTTGAAGCGATAATCTTTCAGCTCGACAGATTCGGGGGCTACGCGGAGCGTCCGCAGTTGTTCAGCCAAAACTTTATGCCCCGCGCCGTTCGACACGACGAAAATTTTTTTCTCGAAGTCGGCGGCGAATTTAATCGCGGGCAAAAAATCTTTGTCGCTCGAAACGATGATTATCAGCTCAAGGTCGGGCTCGTCGATGATGGCGCGCACCATTTCCAGGCAAAGCCACATGTCGGCGGAATTTTTCCCGTAAAAACAATTTTGCACACGGTAAAGCTTTTCGTCCAGCGCGCGGTATTTTGCGGGCAGCGTATCTTCCTTGGCGATGATGTCGACCTTGGTTATCGTGTGTTCCTTGCCGAAGTGTTCAATAACCTTGAAGGTGACCGTGGGCGAAATATTTTCCGCGTCAACGAAAACATGCGCAATCAAGTTAAGTCTGCTACTTAAAACATAGACACTTATAGACAAGCGTCCTTTGTGTCCATGTCAA
>CAMJMR010000026.1 GCA_946407095.1 uncultured Selenomonadales bacterium
GACGCGGGCTGTTGCGGCATTTCGGGCAATTACGGCTTCCGCAAGGACAAATACGAAATTTCCATGAAGATAGGCGCGAAACTCTTTGAACGCGTCAAGCAGGGCGGCTTCGACAAAGTCATCTGCGATTGCGGCACGTGTCGAATGCAAATTCATCACGGCACCGACGTCAAGCCCGTCCATCCGATTGAAGTTTTGGCGAAGGCTTACGCTTAAGGGGGTGATATTTTTTCCGCAGCAAGGCGTGTCATTATCTAAGGAGTGAGCAACTGTAGTTTAAAATGTGTAAAAAAGTCTAGTCAGGTAGACAAATGTGCAGCTTAAAGCTGAAAGCTCATAAACCAAAATAGCCGTTGAGCCAGTTTGCCGCTTTAAGGCAGTCTAGCGTCGGGAAGCCAGTGCAGGTTGAAACAGTCCTGATAACTAAAAGGTAGAACTCCGAGGGTGACATGCGGACGTGGCACTTAAGCCGGAGGGCTTTATACTCATCAAATATTACGAAAGGAGAAAGCTACAGATGAATCAACAGATTGTCACCTGAAAGACGCTGTTGATATGTACCGGTGGCTGGCCGGGAATTTACGACTGTGGAGTGTTAAACAAAAGTCGGTAGCTAAGGCAAAGACGGACACGTAGAAGCAGTAAGACAGAACCGCGAGGTCTGTCCGAATCATCTTGACATGGATACAAAGGACGCTTGTCTATAAGTGTCTATGTTTTAAGTAGCAGGAATTTGAATGGCAAAAGAATACGTAATGGCTCTGGACGCGGGCACGACAAGCAACCGCGCCATCATCTTCGACAAGAACTCGAAAATCGTCGGCGTGGCGCAACGCGAATTCACGCAACACTTCCCGAAGCCCGGCTGGGTCGAACATGACGCCGACGAGATTTGGAGCACGATGGTCGCCGTCATGAAGGAGGCGCTCGAACAATCCGAACTCATTGCCAACGACATTGCGGCTATCGGCATAACCAATCAGCGCGAAACGACGGTCATTTGGGACAAGAAGACGGGTCGCCCGATTTACAACGCAATAGTCTGGCAGTCGCGTCAAACCGCGCCCATTGCCGAGGCTCTCAAGGCTCAACACGCCGAAGAGTTCAAGGACAAGACGGGTCTGGAAATCGACGCGTACTTTTCGGGCACGAAGATTAAATGGCTGCTCGACAACGTCGAAGGTGCACGGGCTCGCGCGGAGGCGGGCGAATTGCTTTTCGGCACGATTGACACTTGGCTGATTTGGAAACTCACGGGCGGCAAAGTTCACGTCACCGATTATTCCAACGCCTCGCGCACGATGATTTACAACATCAACACGCTCGAATGGGACGACCAACTGCTTAGCTATCTCGACATCCCGAAAGCGATTCTGCCTGAAGTCAAGCCGTCGTCGTTTGTTTACGGCGAAGCGAATCCGTTGGTATTGGGCGCGCCTATCCCCGTGGCAGGCGCGGCGGGCGACCAACAGTCGGCTCTCTTCGGACAAAACTGCTTTGAGCCCGGCACCGCCAAAAACACTTACGGCACGGGCTGCTTCATGTTGATGAACACGGGCACGGAAATTCACCAGTCGAAGAACGGGCTCGTCACGACAATCGCTTGGGGGCTCGATGGCAAAGTTGAATATGCGCTGGAAGGTTCAATCTTCGTGGCGGGCTCGGCGATTCAGTGGCTACGCGACGGCGTCCGCATGGTGGACAGTGCGCCCGATTCGGAATGGGTTGCCAAGAAGGTTAAGGACACGGGCGGCGTGTATTTCGTTCCCGCGTTCGTCGGACTCGGCGCGCCCTATTGGGACATGAACGCTCGCGGCATGATGATTGGCTTGACGCGCGGCACGACGAAGGCTCACATTGTCCGCGCGACGCTTGATTCGCTTGCCTACCAGACGCGTGACGTCTTGGAGGCTATGGAGGCTGACAGCGGCAATAAACTTTCCGCGTTGAAAGTTGACGGCGGCGCGTCGGCGAACAATTTGCTTATGCAATTCCAGGCTGATTTGCTCGGCGTCCCCGTCGACCGTCCGCAAATCGTCGAAACGACGGCTCTGGGCGCGGCTTACTTGGCGGGCTTGGCTGTCGGCGTCTGGAACAGCAAGGACGAACTCAAATCTGCTTGGCAACTGGAAACTCGCTTTGAACCCGAAATGAAACGCTACGAGGCCGATGCGCTCTACAAAGGCTGGCGCAAGGCGGTCAAGCACGCAATGAACTGGCTCAACGACGACTAAAATTTTTTCGGCTTAAAAGTTTTGGAGGGCGGGAAATTTTCGCCTCCCGTCCTCTAAGGAGGGACTCATTATGGATAACTTGTTCGGCGAATTCATGGGCACTATGGTGCTTATAGTCTTCGGTGCGGGCGTCTGCGCGAACATGACGCTGACGCACTCGAAAGGTCAAGGCGGCGGCTGGGTTTGCATAGCACTGGGCTGGGGTTTTGCAGTTACGCTTGGCGTCTTCACTGCCACGACGCTCGGAGCCCCGCAAGGCGATTTGAATCCTGCCGTCACGCTCGCCAAAACTATGGTCGGCATCTACACGCCCGCGCAGTTCTTGGCAACGTCGGCGGCGCAACTGGTCGGCGCGATTTTGGGCGCGGCTATCGTTTGGCTGGCATACTTGCCGCACTGGGAAAAGACCGCAGACCCCGCCGCTAAGCTCGGCGTCTTTGCAACGGGTCCTGCCATTCGCAGCCCCATGGCGAACTTCCTCACAGAAATGATTGCCACGTTCTTCCTGATGTTCGTTATCTGGATGATTTTCGGCGAACCCGTCGGTCAACTCGTTCCCGGCTACGGTCCTTACATGGTCGGCATTCTGATTATCGCTTTGGGCTTGTCTTTGGGCGGTCCCACGGGCTACGCTATGAATCCTGCCCGTGACTTGGGTCCGCGCATTGCTCATGCCATCCTGCCCATTGCTGGCAAAGGCGGCTCCGATTGGGGCTACGCTTGGGTGCCGATTGCCGGTCCGTTTGCGGGCGCAGCATTGGCTTACGTCGTTGCGGCGGCTTGCGGTTACTTCTGAGAATAAAATTTCATTCCACGCAAAAAATTTCCCCCTCCGAATCGGAAGGGGATTTTTTTTGTCTTGAATGTACAATGTAAGTGCAACAGCACGCCACGAGCTTTCTTTTGAAAATCCATTTAATGCCGTTGAGCGTTCGCCCACTTCGACGCGTCATACATGTGTTTTAGTCATAGTTAAGCATTTGCTCCATATTGTCGTGCAAGGCATTAAGGTAATTCTTCAAGTCGTCGGCAATTTCGGAATTGCGCAGGGCAAATTCAATATTCGCTTGCAAGAATCCTATCTTGGTTCCCACGTCGTAGCGGTGCCCCTTGAAAATGTAAGCGTACATTGCCTCGTTTTTGGCAAGGCGTTTAAGCCCGTCGGTCAACTGAATTTCGCCGCCCGCGCCGGGTTCTTGCGTCTCTAGGAAGGAAAAAATCGTCGGCGTCAAAATGTATCTGCCCAAAATAGCAATGCGACTCGGTGCCGCCTCAAGTGAAGGCTTTTCGACTAAATCTTTAACCTTGTAAATGCCCTCGTCGACGTGCTTGCAATCGACAATACCGTATTTGTGAACGACTTCGTCGGCAACTTCCTGCACGCCAAGAATCGAAGTCTTATACTCGTTGAAAACCTCAACCATCTGCTGAAGGACGGGCTTGCGTGCAACGACGACGTCATCGCCCAAAAGGACGGCAAAGGGTTCGTCGCCGATAAAGTGGCTGGCAGTCAAGACGGCGTGCCCAAGACCGAGCGGTTGCTTTTGGCGGATAAAGTGAATGTTCGCGATTTCGGGAATGGCGCGCACCATCTGCAACATATCTTCCTTATCCTTGCGTTCAAGTTCAAACTCAAGCTCAATGGAGCGGTCGAAGTGGTCTTCAATCGAACGCTTGTTGCGCCCCGTGACGACGATGATATCTTCGATGCCCGCGGCGGCCGCCTCTTCGATTATGTATTGAATCGTGGGCTTGTCGACAATCGGCAACATCTCTTTGGGTTGAGACTTCGTGGCGGGCAAAAATCTGGTGCCGAGACCGGCGGCGGGGATTACAGCTTTACGAACTTCCATGGTTATTGCGTCCCTTCGCGTGAAATTTTTTTTATTATAACAGATAAGCGGCTTGCTTGCAAAATAAATTATTGCGCCTATTTTTCATTGACATTGAAATTCGGTTGCGAATGAAAGGAAATAAGACGCAATCTCGATGATTCAGGAAGCTCCCATCTCTACAAGCAGGAGTAATTCACAAGTCAAAGTCTGGTTCGCGAATTTTACGATTAATTGAAGTCGTAAGCAGCTTGGACGCGCTAACAGGCGGCAACGTCACGTTACCCTCTTTAAAAGCGTAAAAGTTTGTCGGGCGGAAAAGTTTGATTGAGCAAAGAATATGCCACGTACTTCACGTCATTGATTCGCGGCAATGAGCGCGTCGATTTCCGTTTTGTCGATGCCGAGCATGCCATATTTTTGAATAATCTTCATAAGACTTTGCCTCCGTAAAAATTTTTGACGGCGGCGACAAGCCCGCCGATAGTGAATTCCTTGGCGATGACGGCGGGCGTTATGCCGAAGTCTTTCAACGTTTGCGCGGTTATCGTGCCGATTGCGGCGGACGGAATTTTTTTCAGCGGCTCGACGCCGTAAGCCGCCACAAAATTTTTAACCGTCGAAGAACTGGTGAACGTTATCAAGTCAAGCGCGTCGAAGGCAATCTGCGCGGGCGTCTCGGCAAGCGTCCGATAGGCGGGGGCGATTGTGACAGCCGCGCCGAAAGTTTTCAGCATGTCGGGCAAAACGTCACGCGCCTCCTGGGCACGGGCAAGCAAAACTTTTTTCCCGCCGACCAAATCTTTCAGCGACTCCGCCAAACTTTCCGCGACAAAATTTTTCGGCACGACGTCCGCGATTATTCCGTAGCCGGAAAGTTTTTCCGCCGTAGCAGAGCCAATCGCCGCGACTTTGTTCAGAGCCCGCGAATCAAGCTCGTGAAGTTTCAGCCGCGCAAAAAATTGTTCGACGCCATTCGCACTGGTGAAGATTGTCCAGTCGAAGCCGCGCAGGTTTTCTATCGCCGTGTCAAGCATTCGGAAGTCGTCTGACGGCGGAGCGATTCGGATTGTCGGGCACTCGACGACCTCCGCGCCCAATGACCGAAGTTCGCTTGACAGTTTCGACGCTTGAGACCGTGCGCGCGTCACGAGAATTCTTTTGCCGAACAGCGGACGATTTTCAAACCACTTGAGCCGTTCGCGCAGATTAACGACTTCGCCCACTACGAAAATCGCGGGCGGCGCAATTTTTACGTTCGGAGCCTCGGCAAGCGTCGTGACGAAGACTTCCTGCGCGGGCTTTGTTCCCCAACAAATCAGAGCGGCGGGCGTTTCGGGCGGGCGTCCGTATTCGATGAGCTTGGCGACGATTTGCGGCAAGTTAGCGACGCCCATCAAAAAAATCAGCGTGTCGACTGCCGTTGAAAGCTTTGACCAGTTGATTGTCGATTCGGGCTTAGTCGGGTCTTCGTGACCCGTGACGACCGCGAAACTCGTTGCAATGCCTCGATGCGTGACGGGAATGCCGGCATAGGCGGGGACTGCAACCGCGCTGGTGACGCCGGGGACAATCTCGAACGGCAAACCGTTTTCGCGCAGATAAAGAGCCTCCTCGCCGCCGCGCCCGAATACGAACGGGTCACCGCCCTTTAGCCTCACGACGACGCCATTTTGCCGCGCCTCCTCGACAAGCAGCTGATTTATTTCCGTCTGCTTGAGCGTGTGCTCGCCCGCCGCCTTCCCGACGTAAATTTTTTTCGCTCCCGCGCAGAAATTCAAAATCGCGTCATCGGCAAGCCTGTCGTAAATCACGACGTCCGCCGCCTGTAAAAGTTCGCAAGCCCGCAGCGTCAACAAGCCGACATCGCCCGCGCCCGCTCCGACAAGATAGACCATTCAATCCCCTCCGAAAAATATTAAGCTAGAAATGCGCATGCATTTCGTATCGGCGCGGCGATTAGCTGAAATCGTCGAACGGTGCGGCGCGCTAACTGTTCCGCCGCTTTTAAAGCGGCCGCCCGCGCCTGCGCCGACAAGATAGACCATTCAATCCCCTCCGAAAATTTTAATAGACGCCATGCACAGCGTAACAACTGCGCGGCTCAAGCTTTGCAATGTCAATCAAGCGGTCGACGAGCGGAATCAATTCGCCATACTCTTTCGGAATGACGCACCAACATTTGAACTTACGGACTTGTTCGCCATAAATTTTTATGTCGTAACTATGACCGTCAAGCCCGCAACGATACTTTTCGTCTTGCCAATTCGCATTGACAATGGCATTAACAAGTTTCATATCGTCCGCGTCAAGGTCGGCAATGGAAATCGGCGGCGCGTTCTGCCTCATGAAGGCGGCAAATTCTTCGCTGTCCCAAATTTTTATTGTCAAGGTCTTTGGGGCAATTTCATTAAGCCTGGTGTATTCTACTGTTGCCGAATAAATTTCGCGTCCAACCATGCCGAAATTCCAAAAGAGTTGATACGAATTATTTTTCATTTCGTGAACTTGAAAGCCAATTCCCTTTGCAAAAGCAGGACTTATCGCTAAATCCATTACGTGCCGATTGCTTTTAATCTCGAACGAAAACCAATCTGATTTGTATTCGCCCATGATTATCGTTGCCCCAAGTAGTAATTGACGAATTGTTGAGCCGTGCGCCCGTTGCGCCCCGAATGCGACATTTCCCAACGCAAGCCTTCAATCCGAAGCTGTTCCGCGTCAAGCTCGACGCCCCGCCGCCGCAACATGCTGCGAATTATTTCAAGGTATTCTGCCTGCGTCGGCGCGTAGTAGTGAATTATCAGCCCGAAGCGGTCAGACAACGAAATCGTCTCGTTGGTGCTGTCGTCTCGATAAAGTTCGTCTTGCCCCTCCGAACGGTCGCGCCACGTCTCGCGAATCAAATGCCGCCTGTTGCTCGTCGCGTAGATTAAAACGTTTTCGGGACGCGATTCGACGCCGCCTTCAATCGCCGACTTCAAGTACTTGTACTCCGCCTCCGACTCCTCGAACGACAAATCGTCCAGAAAAATGATAAACCGCTTGCTCATGAAGCGGCGCAACGTCTCCATCAGGTCGGGCAAGGTTTTCAGTTGCGGCTTGGTGATTTGAACGAGCCTCAAGCCCTGCGCGTAGTATTCGTTGACCAAAGCCTTGACGCCCGAAGATTTGCCGGTGCCGCGCGCGCCGACAAGCAGGACGTTATTGGCGGGCTTGCCGTCGACAAAGGCGGTCGTGTTGCCCGTGAGCAGTTCCTTTTGGTGCGCGTAGCCGATAAGGTCGTCCAAGCGAATCGTCTCGAAGTGGCGAATCCCGACGATATTTTTGGTCGATGCGTCCCAGCGGAAGGCGCGATAGGTCGCGATGTCTCCGCAACCGAATTTCCGCCAATGTTCGATAAAGGCGTCCGCAATTTCGCTCGCGCCGCGCAGATTGTCCAGCCGTCTCGTCAAAGCGTTAAAAGCCTCGTCGGAATTCGGGACGGTCGGCTTGTACAGGTTGAGGATGTTCAAATCGCTCCAAAGCTCGCCGTTGAATATCGGCAAAAGAATTTCCACGTCGTGAATAAAAACTTCGCGGAGGCTTTCGCCGATTTTCCCGCCGTTGACTTCAAGCGTCGTCGAAATGAGATTCGGCTCGTTGGCAAGCAGATAAATCAGGTAGGAACGGTACAGGTTGCCGCTCAAGCCGAGACTTTCGGCGTGTTCAATCAAGCGGGCGGTCACTTCAAATTCGTCAGCCGCGCCGTCGAAAATTTCCGCGTCAAGCAAGTTGCGGCAAACGATTAAGCCTTGCAAATTCATGATACATTTCCTTTCGTAAGCGTGAAGTTGTCCAAAATTATTCCGTCGACAGTGCGCGCCGTCAAAGTTATCGCGGCGGCTGAAACGTCAAGCGCAATGAAACTTTCGGGCTCCTCGCGCAGATTTTTAAAAACTACGTCGTCAATCGCCGAATTCGGCTCGACGTATTTTTGGTCGCCCGCTCGCCCGCACAAAATGTAAGTCGTGCCCCGCGCAGATTTTTTCCGCGCGAAAATCTTCCCGCGATTGCGATAGGTGTGCAGGTGCCCCGTGAAGACCAAATCAATCTCCAGCTCGTCGAACAGCTCCAAAAATCTGTCGGCAATGTCGTTAAAGGCGTCCTGCGCGTAGTCGTAGATGTCCTTGTGCATGAAAACGATTTTCCACGGGCGATTGACGTTGGCGGCGTCGCGGCGAAGAAAATATTCCTGCGCGGACTGCATACCGGGATTGAGCGCGTCAAGCTCGGTGAATTGCGTATTGAGCATAAAAAAATGCGCGGCTCCGTAGTCGAAGGAATAAAAGTAGCCGCCGAAGTGCTTGGCGTCGTTGGCGGGCAGGACGAACTGATTCAGGTAGCCAATCGGCAGGGCGTTGAACCAGTCGACGCCGTAGCATTCGTGATTGCCCATGACGGGCGCGAAGATTTTCCCCGCAAGCAGTTTCGTAGCGGCAAGGTGCCACGCTCGCCACTGATAATCAGCCTCGCCGTTGTCGACCAAATCGCCCACGACCGTCACCAGTTCGGCGTCGGGGAAAGCCTCGCTCGCGGTGTCGGCCGTCCGTTGCCAAATTTCGTAGTGCTCGCATTGAGAATCGGCGAAGACCAGCATTTGAAAGGCTCCGTCGCCCGCCGTCCGCAAGTTTTGCCAAGACGTTGCCCGCTCGCCCGCCACGATTCGGAACTTGTAAAGACTTTCGGGCTTGAGACCCTCCAGCGCGCATGAGTAAATCAGCTCGCGTCGCGTTGCCGTCGAAAAGTGCGCCAAGTCCTCGCCGACAAGCCGCCACTCCAAAGAAAATTCTTCCGCCGCCTCAGCCTGCCACATTATCACTCGTGACGACCGCGAATCGCGCGTGACGACCTGCCGCAAAAATTTTACGCTCGTCAGCGGCTCGTAACCGTCTTGCGGCGTGTGCAGTTCGTCAAGCCGTGCCGCCTCCGTCAAGCTCGGAAACCAACTGCTCAAGCCCAATGCGATTAACAGCTTTACAAACAGCCGCCGACTCATTCCAAGCCTCGCGCCAATTTCGCAGAATATTTTTCGGGCAAGCGGCAAATCTTTCCGTCGTGCGTGAAGACGTTCGTACTCGTGCCCTCCGTCAAAACTTTTTCCTCGCCGACGCGCCGAATCTCGTACTTGAATTGCATTTTAGCCCGCGTCAAAGCCGTTGCCGTCGTCGCGATTTCCAAGTCGTCATCGAAGCGGGCGGGCGCATGAAAGCGCGCGTTAATCTCGATTATCGGGAACAAAATGCCGTCGCTCATCAAATCGTTCAAGTCTATGCCGACCGCTCGCAAAAATTCTACGCGTCCCGTCTCGAACCATTTGATATAATTCGCATGGTGCGCCACGCCCATGACGTCCGTGTCGAAAAATTTCACTCGATGCCGCGTCGTTACTGTCATTACCTTCACCTCGGCGAAACTATATCACATTGCCGCGAACTGTGCTATAATTTTTTTTAGGGCTGTTGGCAAGTTGTCGGCTCTGATTCGGCGTTATCTGCCTACTTTCTTTGACTGGCCAAAGAAAGTAGCAAAGAAAGCCACCACTGCGCGTGGAGCGGATACCGTCCGCCTACGAAATGCCCGCGTCCCAATCAGCCGCTCGTGCCGCTATCGATGCTTCCGGCATCGAAGTCGCGGCGGGCGCGCGTCCTTGCGCGCCCTCATTCCTTGCGACGACTTCTTTACTTTACCAACAGTCCCTTAGCAGTTGGGAGGGTTGAGCTTGCTTTACTTGTGCGCCACGCCGATTGGCAACCTTGAAGACATGACTTTTCGGGCGATTAGGATTCTGCGCGAAGTCGATTTGATTGCGGCGGAGGACACTCGCCGAACGCGGAAACTTTTGACGCATTTCGACATTCATACGCCGATGATTCGCTTCGACGAGAATTGCAAGTCGGACGTCGGCGAAAAAATTTTGCGGCGGCTTCAAGCGGGCGAATCGGTTGCAGTCGTCAGCGACGCGGGCTTGCCTGCCATATCGGACCCCGGCGCGGACTTGGTACGGTTTGCTGTCAACGCGGGGATAACGGTTTGCCCTGTGCCCGGCGCGAATGCCGCTTTGAGCGCGCTGATTTGTTCGGGGCTCGACACGACGAAATTTTTATTCGCGGGCTTCGCGCCCAAGACAAACAAAAATCGCCGCGACTTCCTGCAACGGCTTGCGACCGTCGACGCGACGATAATTTTCTATGAGGCACCGCACAGATTGAAAAATTTCTTGACGGAGCTGTTGGAAGTCTTCGGCGACCGCCGCGCAGTTTTGGCAAGGGAACTGACCAAGATTCACGAAGAATTTCTTCGCGGGCGATTGTCGGAGCTGCTTGAGACGCTCGGCGAAGTGCTCGGCGAATTCGTCATCGTCGTCGAAGGGCAACCGTTATCAAAAGCCGTTGCGCCCGAAGAAACCGTTTCGGAAGTCGTCGAAAAATTTTTGGCGGCGGGCATGGACAAAAAATCAGCAATGCGCGAGGCAGCCAAGAGATTCAACGTCAGCCGCCGCGAAATTTATAACACACTGCTCAAGGAGGAAACTCAATGAAAACTTTTTACATCACGACGCCGATTTACTATCCCAGCGCGAAATTGCACATCGGACACGCCTACTGCACGACAATCGCCGACGCCATTGCCCGTTTCAAGCGGCTTGCGGGCTACGACGTGTTTTTTTTGACGGGCTCGGACGAACACGGGCAGAAAATCCAGAAAACCGCTCAATCTTTCGGGAAAACGCCGCTCGAATACGTTGACCCCATCGTCGACAGCTTCAAAGACCTCTGGAAGAAATTTCACATATCTAACGACGATTTCATTCGCACAAGTGAGCCGCGCCACGAAAAAGTTGTTCAAGAAATTTTCAAGCGCATTCGGGATAACGGCGACATTTACAAGGGCGAATACACGGGGCTTTACTGCACGCCCTGCGAATCGTATTGGACGGAGCTTCAGCTCGACGAAAACGGCTGTTGCCCCGATTGTCATCGTCCCGTCGAAAAAGTTTCGGAGGAGGCTTATTTCTTCAAGCTGTCCAAATATGCCGACGCACTCTTGAATCACATAGAAAATCATCCCGAATTCATCGTGCCGACCTCGCGGCGCAACGAAATGATTAACTTCATTAAAAGCGGGCTCGAAGACCTTTGCATATCGCGCACGTCGTTCGATTGGGGCATCCCCGTGCCCGACGACACGCGCCACGTCATTTACGTTTGGTTCGACGCCGTCATCAACTACATAACGCCGCTGATTCACAAGCCCGATATGGAAAAGTTTTGGCCGGCCGATATTCACCTCGTCGGCAAGGAAATTGTCCGCTTCCACTCGATTATCTGGCCTGCAATGCTCATGGCGGCGAATCTTCCTTTGCCCAAGCAAATCTACGGGCACGGCTGGCTCGTCACTGACGGCGACAAGATGTCGAAGTCAAAGGGCAACGTCGTCGACCCCGTGCTTTTGGTTGAGGAATTCGGCGCGGACGCCATAAGATATTTCCTCCTGCGCGAAATAACGCTCGGGCTCGACGGGAATTTTAATCGCGACGCGCTGATTCAGAGGATTAACGCCGACCTCGCCAACGACCTCGGAAATCTTTTGCACCGCTCGCTGAACATGATTGGCAAGTTCCAAGGCGGCAAGCTCGCGGCGTCGACGGAAGGCACCGCGCTTGACAAGTCGTTCCGCCAAGAGGCTGTCGACACGGCGGCGGAATATCGGCGGCTCATGGAAAACGTTCAGCTGTCCGACGCCGTTAAGCTCGTCTGGAAATTTATCGGGCGCGCGAACAAGTATATCGATGAAACCATGCCGTGGAAGCTCGCCAAGGACGAAACGCAACGTCAAGCCCTCGCGAACGTCCTTTACAATCTCGCCGAATCGCTCCGAATCGTAAGCATTTTGATTTCGCCGTTCATGCCGTCGACCGCGCTCAAGATTCGCGAACAGTTAAGAGTCTCGGCGGAATTTACGCTCGACGAAGCAGAAACTTTCGGCCTAATCGAAGCGAATCACGAAGTCGGTAAGCCCGAACAACTTTTCCCGCGCATTCAAGTCGAAAAATAAATTCTGACAAAAAATTTAAGCCCCGACAAAGCATCGGGGCATTTTTATTTTCTCGACAAAAACAGATGTTCTCATACGATTTGAAAACCAATCAGATTATTTACGTTCATCGCAACTCTATCGAAACTGAAATTCTCTAAGGCAAATTCCTGACATCTTTTTACTATGCGTTTTCTTTTGTTCTCGTCTTTAAGTAAACTTCTACAAATTCTATAAGCCTCATGAGCGTTGCGGTAGACGGGGAATAAATTTTTTGGAAAAAACTTGTCGAAGTCTCTATGATAATCTGTAACCAGGCAAGCGTTGCTTTGCATTATATCCAAGATTCTCCAAGGAAACCCGTCGACAGCTTGCAGATGCCCTATGCTTATGCCAATCTTTGAAGAGTTGTAGGCGGCGGAATTTTCGGATAAAGACATGATTTTTTCACTGGAATAAGAGAGCGCTAGTGTTGAGTTGTAAAGTTGAAACTCCGTCCAATTTGGCGTACCGTACAATGTCAAGCCTAAATTTGCAACGGCAGACAGCACAGATATTCTTTTCTCGTCACTCAGTTGCGTAATGAGAGAAGGTATATTGAAATACTTTGCAACTAACTCGTCCGTTATGATTTTTTTGTTTATGAGCTCCGCAAGATCTGCGAAAGGGTTTTCTCTCAAATAATTCAGTGCTTGAACAAATTCTTCTCTTTGCTTACGGTTAGGTTTTTCTTTAAGAAAGAAATTAATTGGCGTGACGGGCTCCGAACCAAATTTACTTCCTATGAAAACGATATTTTGTTTCAATGGCATGTCTTGTGGGCGAATACTTGAAAACGGAACAACTGATGTTATTTGATTTTCTTTTACGCAAAAATTTTCGACCAAAGACTTTTTTGAACTGTTGTCGGTAATGAAAAAGTACCTTGACGGATTAAGTTTTATGCGGCTTTTGTTGGCAAAATACAAGACGGAATCCGAGGTATATATTACGATAGGACACGCTACAACATCGCTAATATCCCAAAAACTGTTGTTAAACAGTATGCATAAATCGGGATTAAACTTCGTAAGCTCGTTTTTAACGGTTTCGTTTATCTCGCCCCACTCGTGGGCACCAAATAACGCATGAGGGAAATAGACCACATTATGTCCGCGCATTTTTAATGAAGATATAAACGCTTCGTAAAAAGGCGGAAGCACATGATTTTTAAGGTTATCCCCCCCCCCCACAGCGAATGCCAAGAAAATTTTTGCCATACAACCTCACCTCGTACATTTTTTACTGTCTAAGTTTTCGTAGGCTAACATTAACCATTTGCTTTGTCAATATTTATTATGGCTGTTAGGGTCTGTTGGTAAATTGAATTTGTGATTCAGATTCGGTGTTTCAACGGCTTTAAGTTGGTTAAACTACTTTCTTTCAGCGAGGAAAGACCCGCAACGCGGGGGAACAGCTGGGACGCGGCGTCCACCCTTCAGCCGTCGATGACTTTCAACGCGCTATCTGGATGCAACGTTCACGTTGCCCGCCATCCTTGGCGGTCTCTGTCCTCTGCAACGTCTTCGTTAATTTACCAACAGTCCCTAGTAAAGTCGGCGCGCTCTCCGTGTGCAAAGTCACGTTGCCCGCCGCTTTTAAAGCGCCCGTGCAAAAAAAGTCGGTCATCTGACAGCAGACGACCGATTTTTTTTTATGATATGCCCCGAATTATTTTTTCAGCGCGGTTACGGGGAAAGTGAAGTACGTGTCGGGATAAGGCTCGTCCTTCAGCGTGAAGTGCCACCACTCGGTATCAAGCGGCTTGAATCCGTGCTTCAGCATGGCGTCGCGCAGGAATTGCCGATTCTTCAACTGCGCCTTGGTGAGATTGCCCTTGTAGTCGGGATGCGATTCTACGCCGAAATGGTCGAACGTGCCGCCCATGTCGACTTCTTTGCCGGTCTTCATGTCGAACAGCGTCAAGTCAATCGTAGAGCCGCGACTGTGCCCCGACTTCGCGTCAATGTAGCCGTCAGCGAAAAGCCGCGTCTTGTCGACTTTCGGGTAGAAATATTTTTTCATGCGCTTGTCGTTGAGATCCTCCGCCCAACGCACGAAGTGGTCAACCGCCATTTGCGGACGGTAGGCGTCGTAGACCTTGAGACGATAGCCGAACTTTTTCACGTAGTCCGAAACTTTTTTCAGAGCCTCGGCCGCCTCAATCGTCATTAGCGCGCAAGGCTGTTGGTAGCCGTTAATCCTGTCGCCCACGAAATTGTACGTCGAATAGTAGCGAATCTCCTGGATTATGTCGGGCACGACCTCCGATAGCACCACAAAGCCCGACGGGTCATCGGGCGCGGTTGAACGTTGCGCGGCGGCGGGCGTCACGAACAAGCTCAACGCCAACAGCGCGCCGACCAAAACTTTAACGAACTTCAAAGCGAACACTCTTTTCAGTCGTTATGACGACGTCAATTTTAGCGTCATGCGGCTCCGTCGGCAAGGCGTCGACCAGCTGAAAATCGTAAGCAAGTGCAACCTTGACGGCATTGGCGGCTTGCGGCAAAAATCTGTCGTAGTAGCCGCCGCCCAAGCCCAATCGCCCGCCGCGCAAATCGAACGCCGCTCCGGGGACAATCACGCAGTCAATCTGCGCGGGTTCGACGAAACGCCTAAGCTCCGGCTTGACGGTCTGAATGCCGAACGCGCCGACTTCCAAGGCGTCAAAGTTCGGGACTTCGACCGCTCGCATGATGCCCTTGCCGACAATCAGCGGTATCGCCAAAATTTTCCCGTCGTCGAAACAAGCGGCGAACAGCTCGGCAAGCTGAAGTTCTTCGGGCGTCGACGCGTATGCCATTAAAATTTTTGCCTCGCGATAAAAATCTGTCGCCGTGAACTTTTTTATCAGCGCGTGACTGATTCGGTCGCGTTCGTCGCGGGGAAGTGCCGCCCGCTTCGACAAAAATTCTCGCCGCAAAAGTTTCTTCGTCACCGCGCGCCCAACTCCACGCGAATCAAATCGTATTCGTTGCAAAGCTCGCGCAAAGCCACGACGTCCGCACTGACCTGTTCGTCTTGCGCCTGCCGTGATTCGATTTCCGCCTTGAAGGGCTCTTCGTATTTCGCCAAAGCCTCCGCAATGCCGCCGTCCGCCGCCGCCTTGAGTTCATCGGCAAGCTTGTCCGCCATGTAGCGGCACTTCTGATTGAGTTCCTGACGCGCCTGCATTTCGGCCTCCACCCGCCGACGTTCAGCTTCATTCTGCGCGGCAAGTTGGGCGTCGAGTTTCCGTCTGTCGTCGTTGCCGCCCAAAAATTTTCCGAGCGCGCCGACGACGCTTACGATTGTTATCAGCGGGCCGATAACGGGGACGACCGAGCCCAACGCTCTGCCGAGGACGGTTTTGGCGATTGCGCCGCCGATTTCCGTTTTGGCGAGCTGCGCGGCAATGGCGGTTGCGCTTTCCGTCAAAAGTCCTGCCGCAATGCCCATAGTCGACGGGTCAAGCTTGCCGCCGCCCTCCGACACCGCAACGGGCACTTGAACGGCTTGCGCGTTGACTTCGTTGAGTCGCGCCAAAATATTTTTGAAACCGTCCGCGTCGACGCCCGCGCCGTCCAATTTTATTTCAGCGAAGGATGTCAATTCCAATTCCAAAAGCGTCGCCGTATCTTTGAGCTGTTGCTGAATTTCGCGCTGAACTTTGGCGTTGAGCTGTTCGATTTCGCGCGCCACGATGCCGTTAATCTCGTCCTGCCTGTCGCGGCTCGACCAGATTAATTGCGGAAGATTCGCGCCGAGGTTTTCGGCTTGCGTGTCGATGTACGTGTTGATTTCGCGGCGCATGGAAATTTTTTGCTTGTTGAAGGTCTGCAGGATGTGATTCGCCTGCTGAAGGAGTTCGGAGTTTTCGCGCGCCGACAGCTTGCCGATAAAATCTTCCAAAACATTTTCCAACTGCTTAATCCCGCCGCGCAGGAGGTCAAAGGAAGTCGTGCGCTTGAGTTCGCTTAGGATAACGTCTTTGAGTTCGGCAAGCCCGCTCTGCTCGATAAACAACGGCTCATTTTCCAAACGCCCTTGCCGCGCCAATTCTGCGCTGACCGTGACGATGCAATATTTTTCGTCGACGTTGTCAATGCCGGTCTGTTTCATGTTGACGGCGACCTTGCGCTTAATCGCTTGAATATTGTCGTCGTTGTAGCCCAAATCGCCGCCCTTGTCGTTTAGGATTATGATAATTTTTTTGCCGGCGTCGGCGATTTCCTTCATGCGCTTGTAGTTTTCCGCCTTCTCGTTGGAGCCCGTCGTGCTCATGACGAACAGGACGATGTCGGCCTTCTTCAAGTGGGCTTGCGTAACTTCCTCGTGCTTAATCGGCGCGCCGATTCCGGGCGTGTCGGCGATTTTGTAGCCCTGCCAGTCGTAATAGGTGACGGTGTCGGTTGTGGGGACGTCTTCGACCTTCGCCCTGTCCTCGCCGATAAGTTCGTTGAGAATGCTAGACTTGCCCGCGTTGTAAATGCCGTAAACCATAATTTCGGGCTCGACCTTGCGGATTTTGCCGGCGTTTATGTCGGCGAAGGTTTTGGCAAGTTCGGCGGCGTCTTCGGGATATTTCGCGAAAAATTTTTCGACGCGCCCCGCCTTATCCGCCAAGATGTCTTGATAATTTTTTAAATCGTTCATGTTAAAGCCTCCTCAATGCAAAGTGTAAACGATTAAGTGCCGTCGCTCCAGTCGATTCAAAATTTTTGTCACGGCGTCAAGATTTTGTTCGACGCGCCGCGAAATTTCCTCGACGCTCAGCTTGCCCGTCGCCAAAAGCAAAATTTCCAGTTCGACGCCCGACAACCTTTCGCCGCAAATTTCAGCCGTCGTCGCGTCGATTCGGTGCAGGTGCCTTGAAAGTTGTACGACGCGCAACGGATGCGCCGCCGATAGATTTTCGACCTGCGCGGCTTGAAGACCTTCGCCCAGCTTGAGCATTTCGTAGTAGGCGAACAAAATTTCGCGCTCCATGAGCACCTTGAACCACATGCCGTAACTTTTTGTGCGGCGCGAAGTCGGGAACCAACTCAAAACCCGCTCCGTCGGCACGCGCCAATTTTCCAGCATGTCAATCATCTGCGCGGATATTTCTTGAGTAAATTCGCGTCGCATGTCGTTTATCGTCAGGCGGTCAAGCGCGGGCGTCTCGATTTGCGGGAAGTCGCCGACCGATGTCAGAAAGTCCGTGTCGCGAATCTTCAGCCCGAATGCGGCGGGGCAACGCGTCATTTTCGTTTCGGGCAGCGGCCAAAAAAATACGACGCCAATTTCCACGACGCCTTGACTTTCCGCAATCAGTTCGCGGACAAAATTTTTATCGGCCTCGAAAGTCTCGCGCGTGAAGTTCGCGCCGCCCAAAATTATGTTGCCGTAGACTTGCTCAATGCCCGCGTCTCGACAAAGCCTCACGACCTCGAAAATTTCTTCGGGCGTAGAATTTTTACCGTAAGACTGCAAAACGGGCGCGGTGCCCGCCTCAATGCCAAGCTGAATCCTCACGCAGCCCGCCGCCGCCAAGTCGCGAATCATTTCGGGGTTTTTGTAGAGCGTGTGGACGTGACCCTCGCAAAAGAACTTGAAATTATGCCGCTTGCGTCGCTCGGCAAGACCCGTGCAGATTTGCTTGACTCGCTCGCCGTTTAGCGTGAAGGTGTCGTCATTAAACAAAATGTAAAGTTCGTCGTCGCCCCAATGTTCCAGGAAGGCGTCAATCTCGGCAAGGACGTTTTCCACCGAACGGAAGCGGACGGCTCGCGTATGTGCGCCCTCGTGGCAAAAGGTGCAACGAAACGGACAGCCTCGCCCCGTCAAGATGCTCAAGCCGCGATAAAAATATTTAGGCTCAAGATAACAATCTGCGTCGATAAACGGCAGGGCGTCAAGATTTTTAATCGGCGGGCGTTCGGCATTTTTAACAAGCTCGTCGCCGCGCAGGTAACTTATCCCCAAAATATTTTCAAGCGCGCCGACTTCCTCAAGGAAAAAATTCATCAGTTCAAGGACGGTAAGCTCGCCCTCGTAGCGGACAACGGCGTCGCATTTCGATTCGCGGAAAAAATTTTTGTCAAGGGCAGTGGCTTGGGGGCCGCCGACAATCACGGGCAAGTTGTAAGTTTCCTTGACGCGGCGGCTAAGGAAAATGTTTTCGGTGATGTTTTCGTAGTCGCAGTAAAGCCCGACCATTGCCACTTCGCCCGCCGAACAAAGCCTGTCGACGTGACGCAAGCCCGCCTCCAATGTGCCGGAAAAACTTTTCGCCTCGAAGCCCTCCTGCCGCACGAACGCCGCCAACAAGTAAATCCCAAGGAAGCCGCCGTGTGTCGGCTCGACGTTCAGATAGCGGCGGTGCACGTTCAGAAACAAAATGTCAAGCATGATTCTCACCAAGCTGTTCAATCTCGCCGCGCAGTTGCCGCTTGATTCGGATAGCGTTGCGGCGTTTGACTTTCTCGCGAACAAGAGCCGACTTCAAAAGCTTAAGCCCGTCAGTCCTAAGCCACGCGATAAATTTTTTCCTCGCCTCGCAGTGCGGATATTTCGCCTCAAGCTTGCCAAAAACATTGACCGCCTCGAAGGCGCAACCGCCGTGACACAAATTCCAATCGGCACAGCCTTTGCAGTCGTGATTCGGCAGATAAGCTTGCCGCGCCCGAATTCGTTTGGCGTTGGCGGAATTGTACAGCTCAAGCAGAGTCTTGTCGCGCAGGTTGCCGTAAGTCAGGAGCCGCGCAAGGTTATCGCGCCCGCAAAAGCCGACTTCGCCGTCGGGGTAGACGCTGATAAAGCCTTCGCCGCAAGAACCGTTGAACGAACACTCCCGGACGGGCGCAACGCCCAAAATCGCGTCGACAAGCTCGTCAAGCGGCTCGATGACATCTGCGCCGTCGCGGGCAAGGGACAGCTCGAACAGCCGCTTCATAAGCTCGACCCATGCGCCGTAAATTTCGGCGGAATGCTTTTCGTTGGCGGCGCGTCCGCACGGCACGACCGAATGAATTTTCGGGTGAAGTTCGTGTTCCTGAATGAAGTCGAAAAGTTTTTGGGCGTCGACGGCTTCGGGCGAATTGAAAACCATCAGCGTCCCGACGCTCAAGCCCGCCGCACGCATTCGTTTCAAGTTCGCCAAAATTTTTTCGGCAGTGGGCTCGTCCGATTTTGTACGGCGATTTGCGTCGTGCAGGGCGGGGTAGCCGTCAAGCGAAACGCCGACGCCAATTTCCTCCGCCGCGAAAAATTTTATCCAATCGTCGTCAATCAGCGTGCCGTTCGTCTGCATGAGGAATCGGACGTTGTAGCCGCGCAGATTGTCCTTGGCTCGGTCAATCAGCCGTTTCAAGTTGTCGCGCCCGTAAAGCATGGGCTCGCCGCCGTGAAACAAAAATTCCGCGTCCTTGGTGCCGATATGGTCAAGGAGCGGCGGCAATTCGTCAACCAGCTTGAAAAAAATTTCTTCGGGCAAAGTCTCGGCGGGTTGGTCGCCCTCGCTGCAATAGATGCAGTTCAAGTTGCAAGCCGTCGTCATTTTCAAGATTATCTGCATGATGTCGCCTCAAAATTTCAGCGCAAGGAGTTCGCCGCGCAGTTTGTCAATCTCGCCGCGCATGCGCCTCGCAAAGTTTTCGCGCTCGACGAAATATTTTTCGCGCAAATCGGCAACGGCCTCGCTCGCCTGGCTTTTGGCGTAAGATTCGACTTGCGGCATGAGGCTGTCCAAAAATTCGTCGATGTTCGTGCCCAAATCGATTGTCTGATATTCGGTGCGCGTCGTGTGCTCTGTGCGATAATATTCCTTGCCGAAGAAACTTCTGATGTGCTCCCAAAGACCTCTCGGCTCTCGGCTCACGGTATAGCTTTCGGTGTAGGTGTGGGAAATCTGCGCGGTCTTCTTTTCGAGTGCTGCGGCTGAAATGTTCGCTTTGACGGTCTTGAATTCGGTGCTTTGAAAGTCTTCGATGACGCGGCGCATTTGCGAATCAATTTCCACATTCAGCGCGTCCTGCAAGATTTTGGAAACCTCCGCGCTGATTGTGTCGTTGCTGACGCTTGAGCCGCGTTTGACTTGCCTGTTCCACTCGTTCGCCCGCGCAGACACCTCCGAACGAACGGCGCGCCGAACATTGGTCACGATAAGGTTGGTCATGCGTTCCATGTCGGCTTTGTACTTTTCGACGGCGGCGGTCATTGTTTCGATATCGGCGTCGAAATTTTTCAAGTCGGCAACCACGCTGTCGACGAAGGTGTTGAGGAGGCGGCGCGGATTTTCTTGCTTGCGGGCAATGGCGTTGTCGCTGACTTTGTCGCCCAAAATCTTCATGAGCTTATCGAGCCCGCTTGCTTTGAATTTTTCGTCGTCGGCTTCGTTAATCGCCTCGTTCGCCAACTTCGTCGAAATGCTTATGGCTCTGAACTTGTTGGCGTCGATTTCGGGATAAGTTTCTTTGACGCGGGCGCAAATGTCGTTTTCCTGCAAGCGGCGGGTCTCTTCGGGCTTTGGGACGGTCTCGCCGACCAAAATTTTTTTGCCGTCGGCGTCGAAGGCGATTTTGTTCTTCGTCCTGTCGGAACGCGTTACGACAATCAAAGCCTCCTGCCCGTCGCGGCTCAAGCGTTGCATGTAGCGCATATCGTCCTGCAAGCCGGGTTCGGAACTGTTCATAAGGAAAATGCACATGTCGGTGTAACTCAAGTACTCTTCGACGAGCGCGGTCATATCCTTGGTGTCGCCCGCCTTGGCAACGGCTCCTGTGCCGGGCGAATCAATCCAGCGCAAGCCGCTGAGCGTGAAGTACTGAATCGCGCCCGTCGTGTCGATTATGCCTTCTTGAAACCAGGTGTCGCCGCGCGAATCTTTTTCGATGTGTCCCGTATCGCGTCCGCTCTCTTCGGTCTCGAAGACGGGCTTGGCGATTTTTTTGTAGCGGTTGTCGAAGGGCGCGTTGAAAAATTTTTTGCCCGCGAAGAAATTGCCCAGCGTCGACTTGCCCGCCTTGACTGCGCCGAAAATCATCACGACAAGGTAGCGTTCGTTCTTCTTTATGAATTGCTTGCCTTTACGGTCGTGTTCGATTTTGTCGCTCCACGTTTCGACGACGGCACGCATATTTTCAAGGGATTTCTGCGCGGCGCGTTCGACGGCATTGCCGCCCGAAGTTTTCTTGCCGCTCGTCGCGAAGACGGCTTGCTCAAAGTTTTTCAGCAACGTCGGAATTTGTTCGCTGCGTCGGTCAAGGTTTTGGGAAAACTTTGCAAGGTCGCCCTGCATCTTGTCCAGCTTGACAAAAAAATCGTCGACGGTCTGCGTTATGTAGCTCATTTGAATCACTCCCGTTTCGCCTGAAGTTCAAGTTCGTTAATGCGGGCTATCATTTTGTCAATCGCCTCAAGTTCCTGCTTGTCCCGCGCGATTTCGTCGTCAAGTTCGTCGCGCATTTCCTCTTTGACGTTGTCGATAATATCTTCCGCGTCCGAATAGTTGAACGAAGAATAATTTTGCTCCGCCTTAAGCTTGTTGACGCGCGCTTGAAAATTTTCTTCCATTTTCTCGCGCAGGCGGTCAACCTCGTCTTCCTTGGCGTCGATTTCGTTTTTCTTTTTGTCAATCGCATTCACCAGAGCCGAGTCGCCGTATTGACGATGATTTGAATGATTATAGTGGTCGCTGTAACGATCCGAGTAATCCGAATAATTGTCATGGCTTGCTCTATAAACAATCACGCCGCCGCCAAAAGCACCTACGATAAATGCCATAAAAAATCACCTCCGATTAGTAATGTTCGTTTTGCCAACGTTGCGTCAACGAAACAAATTCGTCGTTCAAATCGTCGAGCACCGAGTCTTGATATTCGTATTCCGACTTGTCCGCATTGTAAAAGCTGACGGCCTCCTCCAATTTTTGCAAGAAAATCTTTTGCCGTTGCTGAATTTGTTCGGTCTTCGATTGAATGCGCGCTTGAACGTTGGAACGCTCCTTATTGAGTTGGGCAAGGAAGTCGTCCTTTTCGCGGGCGAGGCGGTCTTGGCGGATGGCTTTATTTTCGGCGCGCCACGTTGAAATATTTTTCTGCAGATAGTCGCGCAATTCGATTATGCCGCTCTGCTCAATGAAAAAATCTTCGTGCTCCTCTACGCCCTGCTTGTAAAGCGCATTCGAGACCGGAAAAATTTTGAAACCGCTAAGCCCGCAATAATTTTTTATGTCGGCACGAATTTTGCCTATGATTGTTTTAAGATTTTTACTTGCGTTTTGTTCTTCAATCGATGTCAGCACAAGGCAAAGGTGGTTGACGAAAAATTTTTCGTCGGGGAAAAGAGATTTGATTTTGTTCAGCCCGTCGATGCCGTTCTTATGCAATTCGCCCGTGTCGACTCTGTGAACGAAGACAATCACATTGGCGCGCCGATAAGCCTCGTAAGCAACCTTGTCGTCGACAATCTCCGCGCTCAAGCCGGGCGTGTCAATCAGATAAACGTTGTCCGTCCACTGTTCGACTTGCGTTTTAACCGTCGTGCGGATGTCCTCTTCGGGGAAAACGTTTTTGTCGAGCAACGAGTTAAACAGCGAGCTTTTGCCGTGATTCATGACGCCCGCGTTGATTATGTTGACTTTGTCGGCGTCGGCGTCAATGGCGGCGATTTTGTCTTGAAAGGCCTTGACGTAGTCTTTCATGCGGCATCCCTCCTTGAAAGTAAAATTCGATTCATTATCCTCCCCCCCAGTCGGCATTGTCAAGATTGGCGCAAAAAAAATCTGCCCTCCGCGTTGGAAAGCAGATTGAAATTTTGTTCATTAAGCGGAAACATTCTTGCGCTCTCTGTAGGCTTTGCGCGCCTCGTTCAAAGACATGCGATTTGCTCCGCCGCGATAATCGGGGTCAGCGAATTGAACGGGATCATCCTCCCAATAACAAGTGTCGCAAATGTCATAGTTGTGCCCCGCCTCGACATAATCTTCGCCACAGCAGGGACAAAGTACTTTAAGTTCTCCCTCCATGTTCAAGGTCTCCTTTCAATGCACGCCAATAATATTCTTCGCCGTCTTCGGGTTTAAACATGGTTATAATTCCCTTGTACGGGTGTCCTTTTGCAAAATCGTTTGTTAATCTGTCGTAACGAATAACATGTCCGTATTTATCTGCGTGCCCCAAAATATTTTCGCTTACCGGCTGTTCCAAAAGCTCAAGTGCACGCTGAACATATTATTCAATGGTGAAGTCGGGATATTCGTCACGATGCGTTCTGCCGTTTTGCTAATGATTCATTAGCTTTTGCCGATTTTTGAAGCCGCGAACCATAAACGTATTTGCACCGGAAGGTGAGGTTGTCATTTGGCGGGCTCCTTAGTATCCTCGACGACGCCGTTAATCGCATTGCGCGAAACTTCAACTTCGACCTTGTCCGCTATCTTCACCGTGACAATCTCGTCTTTAAGCGCGACAATCGTGCCGTAAATGCCGCCGAGCGTAATAACCCTGTTGCCAACCTTCAAGGCGTCAAGCATTTTGTTGCGCTCGTCGTGCGCCTTTTTCTGCGGACGATACAGCAGGAAGTAGAAAATCAAAATCATCAAGAGTATCGGCGTGAAATTCGCAAACAATGCCGTTGCTTCGTTATCCATTAAAAAAATACCTCCTCAATAAAACTTCAAGCGCGGCGGTTTGTTTAAGTCGTGAGTTGGCTGACCGCGCTAACTGTTTCGTCGCTTTTAAAGCGACCCGCCCTCATAAGCTTTAAAGAAATTTTCGCGGAAGTCGGCGAATCTGTCGGCAAGGATAGCCTCGCGCATGGATGCCGTGAATCGTTGCAGGTAGCGCAGATTGTGCAGAGCCAAAAGCCTCAAGCCGAAAATTTCATCTGCGCGGACAAGGTGACGGATATAGGCGCGGCTGAATCGGTTGCGGCAGGTGTAGCAATCGCAATTCGGCTCCAGCGGCGCAAAGTCCTCGGTGAATTCGGCATTCTTCATGACGAGCCGCCCGCGTGTCGCCGTCCACGGCGAAACCATTGCCATGCCGTTGCGCGCCACACGCGTCGGGAAAACGCAATCGAACATGTCGACGCCGCGCAGGACGCCTTCAATCAAGTGGTCGGGCGTGCCCACGCCCATAAGATAGCGCGCTTTGTTTTCGGGCAAGTGGCGCGTCGAAATTTCAAGCATACGATACATCATCTCACGCGGCTCCCCGACGCTAAGCCCGCCGACTGCACAGCCCGCGAAATCCATGCCGCCGATAACCTTTGAACTTTCCTCGCGCAAATCTTCGTACATGCCGCCCTGCACTATCCCGAAAATGCCTTGCTTAGGATTCGACGCCGCTTTGAGACTGCGCTCCGCCCAACGGTGTGTTCGCTCCGTCGAGGCCTTCGCGTAATCGTAATCGGCGGGATAGGGAATGCATTCGTCGAACGCCATAGCGATATCGGAACCCAGCGCGGCTTGCGTGGCGATTGATATTTCGGGCGATAAAAATTTCTCCGAGCCGTCGATGTGCGAGCGGAAGGTCACGCCCTCCTCCGTGATTTTGCGCAAGTCGCCCAAACTGAACACTTGGAAGCCGCCGCTGTCCGTCAATATGCCGTGCGTCCAATTCATGAACTTGTGCAAGCCGCCCGCCCTTTTGACGAGCTCTGCGCCCGGACGCAAAAATAAATGGTACGTGTTCGCCAAAATGACGCCCGCGCCCAAATTTTGCACTTCGTGCGGCGAAAGGGTCTTTACCGTCGCCTGCGTCCCGACCGGCATGAATATCGGCGTCAAAAATTTCCCGTGCGGCGTGTGCAAAATCCCCGCCCGTGCGCCCGTCGTCGCGTCCTTGTGTATCAGTTCAAACGTTACTGCCGCCATGAATAAAGCCTGCTCTCAAACTATCTCCGTTATCTTAAATTTTCCGTCCGTGATTATCGTTACAAAATTTTTTCCACATGCGCAATCATTATCGCCGCAACGTCGTTTTCGGTCAAGCTGTCCAGAACTTTCGTGCCGCCGACTTTGTTCAGTTCAGTCATCGCCGATTGGATGTGTTTTTTCCTGTCGAGTTCGACGCCGCGCGCTTTGAAGTGTTGCAAAAATTTCACGAAGCCGCCGCGCAGTTTTTCATTGCCTATAAACGAGCGTGACGCAATGGAAAAAAGTTTGCTGTAAAAATCTTTCGTGCCCAAGGCGTCCAAGCCGTCATTGCCGAAGATGCGTCCCGCCCACCAGTATTTTGACAGCGTGTTGGTAAAAAGTCTTTCGCGCGAGCCGCCGCTGAAAAAGAATCGATTACTAAGTTCCTTAATAGTCTCCGCCTTGTCAATGCCGCTTAAGTTGTCGAGCTTGTCGTAGCCCCAACGCCGCCTCACATAATCGTAAAAGACTCCGTGACAGAAGCCCGCCCAAAATCTTTCGTCGGCAGCCTGTCGCGGCGTCAAGAAGTGCAAATTCTTGTAAAGGATTTTGCTGTTGCGAAAGTCGACTTCACTGACATCAAGCCCCCCGTCGAGCGGCGCAAGTTCAAAGTCGGGCACGTCGCGAAACTTCACGAAAGGATTTTCCCTCAAGACTTCAACGAGCCATGAGTTATCGCGCTCCGTCAAATATTTGGTGTAAATCGTCGGCAAACCGTCTTTGAGCGTGTCGAGTGCGTTGCCGTTCATGTAGCAAAGTTCCATCACGAATCCTCCGCCGAGTCGTCGTCGAATGCCGCCGCGATACTTTTCAATGCCCGCGTTATCGGCAAGCCCATGACTTCCTGCGCCAACGTCAGCGCGTCCGCCGAGTCAAGCACTTCGCCGAAATTTTGTCCGCGCCGCTTGTAAGCCGCCGCCAACGACAAAAACCACGCGTCCGATTCGTGATCTTGAATGTCCTGCTTGAGTTCGTCGAAGACGGCGACCAGCACGGGCAAAATTATCATCGCGTTCAAAATCGGTTGCATTGACGGGTTGGCGCAATATCGGCGGTACAAGTCGTAATCCTCCGCGTTCAAGCCGATTCGGATTTTTTGCGTCGTTAAGTCGAAGATAAAAGGCGCGGAGGGGTCGAGCCGCCTGTACACGCTGAAAATCGAGCCCACGTTCTTGAAAAGGTTCGGGTCTTCGACGAGCGGCAACGGCTTGAAATTTTGGTAGGCGAGGATGCTGCCGCGTTGCAAGTCGAAGGTCAAGCCGTCGAAGTCGTCGTTCCAATCGGCGCAGGAAAAATTTTTCACGTCGCGGCGCAGGACGATAAACGCCACCGTATGGAGCTTGTCCTTCACATCGCTCAACGGAATTCTGCAAACGAATTCGCCGACAGCGTGAGTAAAAATTTTTCGGAAAATGGTCGTCGGACATTCGACGTGAAAAAGATATTCCGCGTCGCCGGCCGCAATCAGTCGATTCAATTCCGCGCAGTCCGTCGAAAATTTGCAATCGAAAACCAAATTGTCCGCCGCGTCCGCTGAAGGTTCAATCTTGGCGGAAAATGTGCAAGTCTTGTAGTCGTCGCGTCCTTCGGCGAGCACGGGGCAGGTGAACAGTCGGCGAGGCTCAATCTTCATGAACGGCAACCCCCAGCGCGTAATTTTTGGCGTCCTGCAGTTCAAAGGTTATCGTGGCTTCGACTTCGCCGCGCAGGTTTTGAAAGGCAATCGCGTCGCCGACCGTGAGCACTTGGATGTTTGAATCGTCGGCTCTTGCCCGCGTGACGAAAAGTTTTTCGCCGGCATTGCTTTCGCCGACAGCCGAAATTTCAATGCGTCCGCCCGAAATTTTTCGCGGCACCTTGAGAATCAGCCGATAGCTCTTCGCGCCGAGCCGTATCACGCGAATTTTGTTGCAAGCGATTTTTTTGCCGACAAGATTCAAAATTATGTCATTGCCGTCGGGATTTTCTTTGCCGGTGTGATCGTCGGGCTGTTGTCGCGGTCGTTGCCCTTTATGCGTTCGGATAGCGGAAGAGCCGCCCGTGTCCGTCACGTCGCCGGGCGTCCGTTGCGTCTTTGAATTGTCGTCGCCGTCCGTCGTCGTCAAAGTGCTTTTGGGACTGCCGACATCGGGCGAAAGTTCTTGCGGCAAGTTGAGCCCGACAGAGCCGCCGAACGTTTCAGCTGCCGCAGAATTGCCGCCAATCGCGCCGTGGTCGAAGTCAAGCATATTCCCCAAGCCTTCAACGTCGGTTTCGTCGGAAATGTTCGCGTCGCCGAGGCTTGCAATCGTGTCGCGCACCCAACGTTTCAATTCCGCCAGATAAGCCTTTGCCAGCTTGCGATAGGTCGAGTGACGTGACGGCTCCCAATTTGTATGGTCGGGCGTCTCCATTTCGCGGAAAAAGGCGTTGAGGTCGTGCCCTTCAAGTTCAAGAATTGCCGTGAAGTTCAGCGTCCGAG
This sequence comes from uncultured Selenomonadales bacterium, assembly GCA_946407095.1. GTDB lineage: Bacteria > Bacillota > Negativicutes > Selenomonadales > Selenomonadaceae > Quinella. Next base: position 27,526 of record CAMJMR010000026.1, read on the forward strand.
CAAAGCGGTCGAGTTCAAAAAGTTTCATGCCGCTCTTGCGAACGATTAAAACCCGCCGATTGAGCTTGGCAGTCGGGTCGACAAGGACGCCGAGCCTAAGCGTGCCCATGCCGTGAAAATCTTCCGTAAAAAATTTAACGGCGTCGTCGCCCGTCAAAATCTTGTGGTAGTTGGCGGCGTCGCCTTCGACGAACGCGCCGAGCGTGTCCTTGTTAATCGCTTGCCCTTGAACCGTGACGCGTAACCTGTCGCGGTGGACGGCAACCAAAAAATTTTCAATCAGCTCGCCGATGAGTTCGTCAGCCCAATGCTCCCCGCCGTTGAAGCCGTAAACGAAAACGTCGGTGCCGATTCCCGTGCGCCGATAAATCCTTTCAAGCGCGGGAATGATTTTGACGGGCATGTTGCCACGCGTCTCGCCGTAGTAGCCCATGCCCGCCGCAATGTTTTGAGCGTCCAGATTGAACGACACCAGCTTGGCAACGGCCTGCGCGGCGCGTTCGTTGTCCTTGTTGAGCGTGCGATAGAAAACCATGAGGAAAACGGAATTTGCGAAGGGCGCGTTCTTGCCAATGCCGAAATTGCCCGCCTTGTCGGAGGATTTGATTGCGCCGCCGTTGATTTTCGTCAGCGTGTTCCAACCTTGCATTGCGCGGGCGTCGAACGGCTCGGCAAGCCCCGTCGTGTTGAAGTCGCTGATTCGCAGGACGGCGGTTTGAGAACTTTTCAGCTTAAGAATCGCTTCCTTAATGAAAGTCTCGGTCTTGCCGGATTTTTTAGCCCAAAAGTTCAGGCAAGCTTGAAAAATATTTTTGACGGCTTGAACGTTGGGAATGTCCTTCGGGCTTATCTCGTGGCGTTGAAATTCGACAAGCACGGCGGAATTTTCGTCAAGTGCCGCGTCCAATGAGTTTTGGCAAATCTCGCGCGCCAACGACGGAATTTCTTTGCCTCTGAAAATTTCGATGCCCGAATCGGCCACGCCGTTAATCGCTCCGCCGCCGTTCGACGGAAAGTTCCAGCCCGTCATGAATCGTCACTCCCTGCGCGTGATGAACATTGCGTCTCCGAAAGAAAAAAATCTGTACCGCTCCTTGACCGCCTCGCGATAGGCTTGCAAGATGAATTCTCGTCCCGCGAACGCGCTCACCAACATCAAAAGCGTCGACTTGGGCAAGTGGAAGTTCGTTATCAGCGCGTCGACGATTTTAAATTCGTAGCCTGGGTAAATGAAAATTTTCGTTGAGCTTGAGCCGACCTCCACAGAATTTTTGCCGACGGCGGCCGCCTCCAGCGTTCGGATTGACGTGGTGCCCACCGCGATGACTCGTCCGCCGCGCAGTTTCGTTTCGCGAATCAAATCGGCAGTGGCTTGCGGTATCGAATAAAATTCCTCGTGCATTTCGTGATTTTCAATCGTCTCGACTTGTACGGGGCGGAAGGTGCCCAAGCCCACGTGCAACGTCACGAATCCAAGCTTGACGCCGAAATTTTCAAGCGCGCGCATTTGTTGAGTCGTGAAATGCAAGCCGGCAGTCGGTGCGGCGGCGGAGCCTCGTTCGCGATTGTAAACCGTCTGATAGCGTTCGGAATCGGCAAGTTTCTCGTGAATGTAGGGCGGCAAGGGCGTTTCGCCCAGCCTGTCAAGAATTTCCTCGAACACGCCGCTGAATCGGAATTCGACGACTCGCCCGCCGAAATCCGTCCGTCCGACGACCTTACAGCTCAGCTCGTCGCCGAAAAAAATTTCCGCGCCTTCCGCCAATTTCCTGCCCGGCTTAACCAAAGTTTCCCACGTCACGGCGTCCAGTCGCCGCAACAAGAAAACTTCCACCCGTGCGCCCGTCGACTTGTGGCCGATAAGCCGCGCGGGTATCACTCGCGTGTCGTTGAAGATTAGCGCGTCGCCCGCCGCCAAAAATTTTTGCAGGTCGTAAAAGTGTTCGTGTTCAATCGCCCGCCGCGCAGGGTCAAGCACCATCAGCCTCGACGCGTTGCGCGGTTCAATCGGTCGTTGCGCGATTAGTTCTTCGGGCAATTCGTAATCAAAGTCGCTTAGCAGCATTCGTTCTCCGTCCCAAGTATTTAATCTCCAGCTGTTCAAGTCTGCCGTCCATACGGCAACGTGACGTTGCATCCAGATAGCGCGCCGTGCCGTTCGTGACTCAAAGGTTATCGCCGCGTTCATACGCAACGCTAGCGCATTGCTAGCCCGCCGATTATTTGCGCGGTTTTCGTCCCAAATATTTGACTTCCAGCTGTTCAAGTCTGCCGTCCATACGGCAACGTGACGTTGCATCCAGATAGCGCGCCGTGCCGTTCGTGACTCAAAGGTTATCGCCGCGTTCATACGCAACGCTAGCGCATTGCTAGCCCGCCGATTATTTGCGCGGTTTTCGTCCCAAATATTTGACTTCCAGCTGTTCAAGTCTGCCGTCCATACGCAATTCAGCCAAGACAAAGTTCACATAGTTGAGCCATTCTTGGTCGCCCTTTTGCATGAGGATGCCGCAAGAATGTCGCGTGCCCGCGAACGGTTTATCGACAAGCGGCGCGGCAAGTCTCGGCTCGCGCTTAACCCAACTGACCGCCTCGACGGTCTCGGTTATCATGATGTCGGCTTTGCCCTCGGCTATTTGAATCGGGATGTCGGCGTTTTCCTCGTGAACAATCAGCGTCGCGTTCGGCAAGTTGGCGCGGGCAAATTTCTCGTTGGTGCCGCCGGGGTTAATCATGATTCGGACGCTCGGCTTGTTGAGGTCGGCAACGCTCTTGAACTTTTTGGCGTCGGTCTTGCGACAGAGAATCGTTTTGCCGAAAAGTCCTTCGCCGTAAGCGTCGCTCATCGCCATCGTCTTCGCCCGCGCGAAATTCCTCGAAATGCCGCAAAGCGCAATGTCAAACTTGCCCGCCTGCATATCGGCGGCAAGCGTCGGCCACGTCGTCGGAACGTATTCAATCGCCACGCCCAACGAATCAGCGATAATCCTCGACAGTTCGGCGTCAATGCCCTCGTATTCGCCCGTCGCGGGATTCAAATACGACATCGGGATGTAGTCGCCCGTCGTGCCGATTCGGATTGTGCCGCGCACCGCTATATCCTCCAAGTGTCCCGCCTCAAGCCGTCCGAACGGCAGAAGCAAAATCGCCGCGATAATCATTAAACAAACTCTTTTCATTGCAAACGCTCCGTCAATAAAGTTTCTTCAGCTTCGTGCCGCCGTAGTAGTGCGACAAAATTTTTTCGCAAGACCAACCGTTTTTGGCGTAATCGCGTGCGCCGATTTGACTCATGCCGACGCCGTGGCCGTGTCCGTAGCCCGTGAAGACGACTTCCTTGCCGCTAACCTTGATGTCGAACAGCGTGCTCGGCAAAGAAAATTTCCGCCGAAACTCTTTGCCCTCAAGCGTCACCGTCTTTTTCGTGCCGATAATCTGCGCGGACTTGACGCGCCCCGAAGCCGTCCTGTCACTCGCCTCTTTGCCGACGGTCAGCTTGCTAAGCTTAATTTCCTTCAAATCGCCGAAGCCCTCGCCGAAACGCGACGAAAAATCTTTCACGGGAACTTTAACCGTCCAAGGCTCGCTCGGCTGAATAATCTCCTTGACTGCGATAAGATACGAAACCGCCGTGCCCCAAACATCGCCGACGCTCTCTGTCATGCCGCCGCTGTCCGTGTGAAAGTTCGTGTCAGCCAATTTGTTCTTGAACGTCAAAACTTCGCCGCGCGTCCCGTCTACCGCCTTGTCAATCGAATCGTAGGCCGCCACGCCGATATAAACTTGACAGTGCGTCGAATCGCAAAGGTCAAAGCCCTCGTCGACGTGCCGACCGCGATTTTTCATGGCGAACGACCGCGCCGCCACCGTTTGAGCCTTCAACGCCTCCAGCGGGAATGACGGCGACATTTCCTTCGACACGACCCCGCGCAGATATTCTTCCAGCGGCGCAAGATTTATCACCGTCAAGGCGTCTTTGCCCTTGTTGACCATCACGCCGCCGTAATATTCCTTGCCGTTAATCGTCGTGCGCAAATCTTTCATCGGAACCTTTTCGGGACGAATTTCAATCGCGTTGAGCTCCAGCTTGTCGAAAGTGACGATAAAATCTTTGTCGGCAGGGATTTTCTGCAAGATGTTGCCCTTGGCGGCGTTAATCGCGACGCAGGGCGCGGACACCTTCAATGTGACCTGCTTGACGCCTTTCAACAGCCCCACGCGAATTTCGGGCTGCCACACCTTTTGCGACGCGGCTTGAGCGACGCTCGCCGTCAACAGAATCAGCGCGACGATAAAAAATTTTTTCATTGGCGAAACTCCTTTGGAACAAAAACTTTGCAACGAATGACGTTAGTGCCCTCGACGCGCTCGCTTTCGTAGACCGTGCGAAAATTTTTGTCGTTCGTCAGCAAGTCGAAGATAAACGGCTCATTGCTCGTCACGAAAATGTGCGTGAACTTGTAGCGGGCAAAAAAATCTTTGTAGTCGATAAAGCCCGCCTTGAAGTTCAGATACTCGGCGAAAATGTTCGCGCGCCCGTTGTTTGCCGCCATGAAGACTTCAGAGCGCGAATCAATGTAGTAGCGAATGCCGAACATGCCCGCCAGCCCGCCGTAGCCTTGCCCCGCGTAAAGCCGAATGTTTTCGGGACGCTCGCTTTTGAGCAGAACTTTCATAGCGGCGGCGAAGTCTCCGTCCGTTTTGTCGGCGTGATTCTGCGTCGTGAAGAAAATCCCTCCGACTATCAACGCCGCTACGAACAGCGACAAATTTTTTCGCGGAAGTATCTTCGGGTGCAACAATCGCCCGTCGAACTTCAAGACCAGCAAATTGTACAGCATGATGATTATCGCCGCCGCCAACAAAATTTCAAGCGGCAAAGAAAATTTTCCGAGCCCGTCCTCAAGCAACGACGTAAGCATCGCCGTATTGGCGAAGACCAGCAGGAAGAACAGCGGCAAGTACGCGCCGCCCTCCGCCAAAAATTTCGGGGGCGTGAACTCGCGCCAAGCATATGCCATCGGGAATGTCGCTATCAAGTAAAAAAGTATCGCGTTGCGCTCGTGCATTACCGCCAAGTACGTCAGCCCGCCGCTAAGGAAAATGTATCGCCACGGCACTTTGAACTTTGCCAACGAAACGATTAACGCCGCCTCCATGAAGTAGAAGCCCTTGCCGAAGATATCGTGCGCCGACGGCGTGAACATCTCCTTGATGTTGTTGTTAATCAGCTCGACGCCGTATGAACGCAAAACGTAAGTCATTGCCTCGACGCCGTAAGGATTAATCAACCCGCCTATCAAAATCCCGACCATCGCCGCCAATAAGAATTTCGCATGACGCGCGCTCCTCACGAACAGGAACGGCAAGCACAGCACCGACATCATCAGCCAAACCGCCGCGTGAAGATTTATCAGCACGACGCTCAAAAGCGGCAGCGGCAATAGGAATTTGAACTCTTGCGTGCGCGTGAACTTCTCAAGCAGAAAAACTTCGCTCAAAAGTATCAGCGTCGAAAAAATTTGCGGGCGCGGGACAATCTCCGGCACAGACAACAAAGCCGTCACGAAAGTCAGCGCGAACGACACCGCCTTATTGCCGCCGCTCACGAACAGGCACAATCGCCAATGCATTATCAGTAACGCCGTCCCGCATACGAAATCAACGGTCAGTATGCCGTCGACGCCGAAATTTTTATACGCCTCCCAAAATATCACGCCGCTCAACCACTGCTGCGCCACCAAGTGTAAATTTTCGTGTATCGTGAACGGGTCGACGTGCGGTATCCCGTGCTCCAAGATGTAGCGTCCCAAATTCATGACGAAGTATGTATCCGACTCCTCAATGAACTTGAACGCCGCTTGACCGCAAACAACCACCGCCGCCAACAAAATCGCTTGTATCGGCGTCAAAAATTTTTCAGTCATCGGTCTTGGCCTCGTGGTAAGTGTGGATTCGACGGCTCCGATTCGGCATTTTAAATCTACTTTCTCTCAGCGAAGAAAGAAAGTAGCAAAGAAATTCGCCTCGCAGGGGCGGAAACCGACCACCGCCGAAACGCCCGAGCAACCCAAAACCGTCTGTGCCGGCAAAGAAACATCCTTGTTTCTGTTGCCGGCGGCCGCCATCCCTGGCGGCCTCTGTCCCTTGCAACGTCTTCGTTATTTTATCAACAGTTCCTGGTTTAATCATTGTTCTTAGCCTCGTGGTAGGTTTTCTCGGCGTTGACTTTCCAAACGTCGGCCTTGGGGAACTTGTCGGCAATCGAACAGACCGCCGCTATCGCCGTCAACATGCTGTGATCCATGTTGTTGTAGCGGTGTTGACCGTTGCG
>CAMJMR010000027.1 GCA_946407095.1 uncultured Selenomonadales bacterium
TTTGTTTTACTTGCTTCTGTCGTTATTCACTTTTAATTTACCAACAACCCCTAATAAGTTGCCGCTCTTTGCCTTTGCCTATTTTGATTTTATTTCGTTTATGCGGCGGAAAATCATTTCGAGTTCGCATTTGCCTTTTTAAGGCTTTGCACTTTGTTTTTCATTGTTATCAGCCGCCTCTATGTTCGTCTAATTTTTCAGTCTGAAAGTTATATGCTGCCTTTGAGAATCCGTTACACGCTCCGAAAAAATTTTTTCATTCTAGGGGTTGTTGGTGAATTAACGAAGACGCTGCAAAGGACAGAAGCCGCCAAACGGCCGCCGGCAACAGAAAGCAATATCCGCGTTGCGGGCTTTCGCCAGACAAAGAAAGTAGATGCTAAACGACGAATCGAAGGAACGATTTCATTTACCAACAGTCCCTAGCGCGTCTGCTGTTCCCTAAAATTTTCCTTGCGCAAAAGCCGAAATGAATTTATAATGAAAACAAAAAGGAAGTGAGCACCTTGAGCACTGCAAGAGAGACTTTGAAATCTGCGCGGCGAATCGTGATAAAGGTCGGGACGAGCACGCTGGCGCACGCCGATACCGGCAAGCTGAATCTGTACAGAATCGAACACTTGGTTAGGGAAATAGCCGACTTGCACAACGCCGGCAAGGAAATAATTTTCGTGAGTTCGGGCGCTATAGCGACGGGCATGAACAAACTCGGCATCAAAGTCAAGCCGCAGACCATCCCCGAAAATCAGGCGTTGGCGGCCATCGGTCAAGGCGTCCTCATGCACATTTACGAAAAATTTTTCGCCGAATACGGGCAGACGATAGGGCAGCTCCTCTTGACGAAGGAAAACGCCGCCGACGCGCACGCTCGCGAAAATTCCCGCAATTCACTGCAAGCCATTCTGGATATGGGCGCGATACCCGTCGTCAACGAAAACGACGCCGTTGCCGTCGACGAAATTAAAATCGGCGACAACGACAACCTTTCCGCCATAGTGGCAGCCATGACCGACGCCGAAGTCTTGATTATCCTAAGCGACATAGACGGGCTCTACGACGGCAATCCCAAGCTCGACAAATCTGCGCGGCTAATCGACGAAGTTCCCGAAATAAATTCCGCGATTGAGCAAATGGCGGGCGGCGCGGGCACCAAGCTCGGCATAGGCGGCATGTTCACCAAGATTCAAGCGGCGAAGTTCGCGACTGCCAACGGCGTAACCATGCTTATCGTCAACGGGGCGACTGTCGGGAATTTGCGGCGGGCTCTTAACGGCGAAGTCGTCGGCACCATTTTTCCAAGCAACGTGACGTTGCATCCAGATGACGCGCCTCAACGTGACGACGATTGAAAATTAATCGCCCGCGCTTATACGCAACGCTGGCGCATTTCTAGACTTATTCCAAGGAGGGCTTCATATGACTAAAAAATTTTTCGCGTTGATAGGAGTAATCCTCATGCTTATCACGGCGACCGCGCAGGCGGCAGGCATCGCCATTCAAGACAACCGCGCCACCGCCGACTACTGGACGGGCAAGAATAAGCCCGGCGAAGCAGTTTTCATCTCGACGGACGATTTGGACAGGCTCAACCTGCAAATCATGCAGAAAAGCGCCAATACCCTCGTCGACTTGGCGAAGTATCCTGACAAAGTCTATACGCAATGGATGAAGAATAAAATTTCCGCCACAATGGAAATCGGCAAGTTCCAAGGCACCGAAGTCCCCAAGCTCTTCAAGAACGGCACCGCGCTGACAGAATTCAGCTACGCGCAAGCCAAAAAGAATACCGGCATCGACGAAGTGCCCGCCGTCTGCGAAGTGCGCTATGCCTTGACGACTAACCGCACAAACCTTAGACTGTTGCCCGAAGACGCGGGCTGGTTCCAAAGCGCGGACGATAAGCACTACGACCAACTGCAAGCGACCGTCCTTGACCCGTGCGAGCCCCTTGCCGTTTTGACTGACAGCCTCGATAAGCAATTCGTCTTCGTCGATTCGCGCTACTACGCGGGCTGGGTTAAGACTTCAGAGCTTGCCTTCACCGACAAAGCCACTTGGATGAAATACGCCGCGACCAAGAGCTATCTGACTGTCCTTGCAAGCCGCAAGACCATTCCTTCGGGCAAGGCCTTCTATCAAATGGGCGGCAGAGTTTTGCTCCGCGCAGATGCCATTCAAAAGGACGGCACTTGGGCTATAACCATGCCGACCGTCGACACCAACGGCACAATTGTCGAACAGGCCTATAACCTTCCGAACGATAACGCCGTCGTCAAAGGCGCGCTTGCCTGCAGTGAAAACAATTTGATTCGGCAAGCGTTCAGGTTTTTGGGCGAAGACTACGGCTGGGGCGGTCTCGATAAGAACGTCGACTGCTCAAGCTTCGTGCAGGACGTCTATCGCAGCGTGGGGATTGAATTGCCGCGCGACACCAACAGGCAGGAAAAAGTTATGACGCGTTCAATATCCTTGAAGGGCATGACGCATGCTCAACGCTTGGAGATTATCAAGAAGGCTAAACCCGCGTCTTTGCTGTTCGCGCCGGGTCACGTCATGATTTACCTCGGCAACGACGAAAACGGCGAACCGCTCGTCATTCACTCGATAAGTAGCTACTTCACGCTAAGCGACGGGCAACTTGCCAAGCAATACGTCCGCAAGGTTTTGGTCAGCGATTTGCACTTCGTCGGCTCCGACAAAAACGAAATGATTGACAGAATCACCAGCGTCGGCAATTTCTAAGATGGACAAGCAGGACAAATTAATCGCGAGGCTGTTCAAAGACACGCTGATAATTTTCCTGCTGTCAATGTTCGCCTCGGTAATCGGAAACATCATTGACGGAATCATCACGGGAAAATTTCTTGGCACGGAGGCAATCGCGGCGTTCGGCTTCACGACTCCTTATCAAAGATTCGTGACGATCTTCCCAGCAGTCCTCGCGCTCGGAATGCAAGTTCTTTGCAGTAAAGCTTTGGGCAGAGGAGAATTGCGCGAAGTAAACGGATTTTTTTCGCTGGCTGTGGCGGCGTCTCTCGCGATTATGATTTTTTTGACAGGCGCGACGTTTTTGTTCACGGAGCAAATTGCCGACATGCTCGGCACGGAAGAAAATCTCGGCGCGATTCGTTCTTTGACAATCGATTATCTCGAAGCTTTTTCGTTGAGCTTGCCGGCACTTGCGTTGGTAACGGTTTTAACGCCGATAATGCAACTGGACAACGACAGACGGCGCGCGGTGATTGCGGCGGTGGTGTTGAGCGTTTCAGATATTATCGGCGACTTGGCGTGCGTCTTCGTGTTCGACGGCGGGCTTTGGGGCATTGTCATTGTCACGGCGGTAAGTTATTGGCTGGCGACGGGCGTGTTGGCTCTGCACTTCGTCAAGCCGAATTCAAACTTCAAGTTCCTGCCGCGAGTCTTAAACCTGCAGTATCTTCGCGAAACGTTTTTAATCGGGTTGCCTTCGTGTTTGGGATTTGGCGCGTCGGTTTTGAGGGTTGCGTTCTTTACGCGTACGGCGGTTGCCGTGGCGGGCGGAGTCGGTGTGCCGCCTATGCCGCAGTGGAAAATTTTTTCGGATTCTTAATCACGGTTCCGAAGGCTGTCGGACCGGCGACGCAAATGATCGGCGGAATTTTGCTTAACAAGCACGACCGCCCCGCCGTTTTGAACTTGATGAAAATTTCGCTGAAATACTCGCTGATAATCACTTTGACGATTGTGGCGGCTGTATTTTTGGCGGCACCGACAATCGCAGACTTTTACATTCACGACGCCGATCCCGTAACTCACAAAATGACGACGGAAGGACTTCAGCTGTTCATCGCGTTTTTGCCGCTGTACACCGTCGGAGTAGTTTTTCAGTACTTTTATCAAGCTTACGGGCGATTCAAGCTTGTAGGCGTCTTCGCGGTAATGGACAATTTCGGATTCGTCGTGCCGATAATTTTTCTCTTGACGCCGCATTTCGGAATGGCGGGGATATGGTTAGCCTTCCCGTTGAGCCACGCCGCGTACCTGTTGACGATATTTTTCGTGACGTGCCGTCATTGCGGGCGAATAACATTCAAGCTTGAAGATTATCTGCTGTTGGACAAAGGCTTCGACGTTTCCGACAATAAGCAACTCAACATAACCGTCACGACAAAAGCTGAAGTCTTGGGGCTTTCCGAACGCGCTCAAACCTTTTGCGAGGCGCAGGGCATTGACGGGCGGCGCAGCATGTTCGCGGGCGTGTGTATCGAGGAGATGGCGGGCAATATCGTCGATTACGGTTTCGACGACGGCAAGAAACATTTCGTCGACATTCGCGTCATCGTAAAAGGCGAACAGGTTATCATCCGAATGCGCGACGACTGCCGCTCCTTCGACCCGAAGAAGTGGGAAGAAATTCATAATCCCGACGACCCGACGGCGCATATCGGCATACGGCTCGTCAGAAAGATTGCGACCGAATTTGATTACGTAAACGTTTTGAAGCTCAACAACTTGCTCATTAAAATTTGACGAAGGAAGGATTGTTATGTTCATGAAAGACCACGTAACGAAGCAGGCACGGCGGGCAAAGGAAGCGTCACGGCTTTTGGCGTGCACACCCGTCGAAGTCCGCAACAACGCGCTTTTGGCTATGGCTGATGCTCTGGAGGCGCGTCAAGATGAAATTTTGGAAGTCAACGCCAAGGAAGTCGACGCGGCACGCGAAAAGGGCACGCGGCTGAATATGATTGACCGCTTGATTTTGACGCCGAAAAGAATCGCCGATATGGCAGAGGGCATTCGGCAAGTCGTCAAGTTGCCTGACCCGCTCGAAAAGCTCGACTTTGAAACTGTGAGACCGAACGGCTTAAAGATTCGGCGCGTGAGAGTTCCCTTCGGCGTGGTGGGTATCATCTACGAAGCGCGCCCGAACGTCACGGCTGATGCCGTTGCGCTGTGCATTAAGTCGGGCAATGCTTGCCTCCTGCGCGGCGGCTCGGAGGCGATTCGCACGAACAAAAAAATTTCCGACATCCTAAAGGAGGCGGCGACGGCTAACGGCATACCCGCGACGGCGATTGAATTCATTGGCATAATGGATCGCGACGCGGTCGTGGTGATGTGCAGGCTTCGCAAGCTCGTCGACGTGATTATCCCGCGCGGCGGTGCCGGACTCATTTCGCGCGTGGTGGAGCACAGCACTGTTCCCGTCATCGAAACGGGCACGGGCGTTTGCCACACCTTCGTAGACAAGGCCGCCAATCTTGACATGGCTGTTAAAATTTGCTTCAACGCCAAGACTTCGCGCCCGTCGGTCTGCAACGCCATGGAAACGCTTTTGATTCACAAGGACATTGCCGCCGAGTTCTTGCCGAGGGTTGCCAAGGTTTTGACGGACGCCAACGTCGAACTGCGCGGCGACGAGGCTTGCAGAGCGATTTTGCCCGAAATGAAAGCGGCGACCGAAGATGATTGGGCGACCGAATACAACGACTTGATTTTGTCCGTGAAGATTGTCGACGACACGGACGCGGCGATTGAGCACATAAACCGCTACAGCAGCATGCATTCGGACGCGATAATCACGGAGGACAAGGCGGCGGCTACGCGCTTTGAGCAAATGGTTGATTCGGCGGCGGTTTACGTCAACACGTCGACGCGCTTCACTGACGGCTTTGAATTCGGTTTCGGCGCGGAAATCGGCATCAGCACGCAAAAACTTCACGCGCGCGGCCCTATGGGGCTTGAGGCTCTCACGACCATGAAATATCTCATCGACGGCGACGGACAGATTCGCTGATGGGCTACCTTCGCACGCTCAAGAACTACTTGCGCACGCCCAAGGCTCGTCACGACCTTAAAGACTACGCCCGCGCAGGTATGCTGATTCTTTTAACCGCCGCAATTATAATGTTCATTATCGGAAAGGCGGGCATTTGAATTGTCTTCCCTAGTCCCTAGTCCCTGGTTTCTAGTCCCTAAAAAAATCGGAATCATGGGCGGCACGTTCGACCCGATTCACCTTGGGCACTTGGCGACGGCGGAGGCTGTCCGCGAATTCTTTGCCCTCGACGAAATTTTATTTATCCCTGCCGCCCGCCCGCCGCACAAGCTCGGCAGACACGTGACCGACGAACGCCACCGCTTGACCATGACGCTTTTGGCGACGCGCTCAAACAAATTCTTTCGCGTCTCGGATATGGAACTCAAGCGCACGGGCTTATCCTACACGCTCGACACCATGAATGAACTGCATAAAGCTTTCGGAAGCTCAACGGAATTATTTTTCATAATCGGCGCGGATTCGTTGGCTGATTTGTCGAAGTGGCACGCGGCGCGCGAACTGGTTGCCAAATGCCACTTCATAGCGACGACTCGGCAAGGTGTAGACTTGGACTTTTCGGCAGTGGAAAATTTCTTCGGCTCGGCGGCAAGCGAACACATTCACCGCGTCACGACGCCCGGCTTGGAAATTTCCTCAACCGACATTCGCGAAAGGGTGCGGCTCGGTCGTTCGATAAAATACCTCGTGCCCGAAGCTGTCGAAGAATATATTTTCAATGAGAGGCTTTACTTATGACTAACCTCAACGGTCTTTGCAATCCCGCCGCCGCGCAGAATATTTTCGACAAGAATCACTTTGCCGCCAAGAAATTGGGCTATAAAGTTATCGAACGCGGCGCGATAGTTCCGTTCGTGCCCGTCGTCGAAAACGGCAAGCGCATTTTGGAATTCGGCGGCTTGATTGACGGCAACTACAGATTCGTCCAAAGCAGCGTCGGGAAGTTCGGAGCGGGCGACTTTTACACGCCGACAGAAAAAATTCGTTACGTGCCCGCGACCGTCGTTTATTTGGGCTTGTTCTATCCAATATGGGGACACTTCATCACCGAGGGCTTGCGATACTTTTGGTTTTTGTCGAGCGAAAACTTCAAGCAGAATTTTGCCGATTGCCCGCTTGCCTACGTCCCTTACGAGTGCAAATGGTACTTTGAGCGCATGGAAAATTTTCGGCGGTTGGCGGAGTTTGCGGCGGTTGATACGGATAAACTTGTTCCCTTCGTGCATCCCGTCCGCTTTGAAAATGTCATCCTGCCCGACGAATCGTTTTTCGCAGCGGAGGCGGGCAGATACTTCACGGCGGAATATCGCGAGACGATTGACCGCGTGAGAGACTTTGCTTTGAAAAACCGCACGCCGACTTCAAGCAAGAAGGTTTATTATTTTTACGGCAACAATCAAATCGGCGAAGAGCGGCTTGCGGAATATTTCAAGTCGAAGGGCTACGACATCGTTTCGCCCGAAAAGCTGACTGTCGACGAACAGCTGAACGTTCTGATTAACGCGGACAGTTTTGCTTCGACGCTGGGCTCCTCCGCGCACAATTCGATTTTCCTGCGCGGCGGCACGGAGGCGATTTTCATACCGCGCGCCGCTAATCGTTTTACCGAATATCAGCGACTAATCGACCAAGCCGCCGACTTGAAGGCCGTCTACGTCGATTCGTCACTGTCGATTTTTGAAACCTTCAACGGTCCGTATTGCTTCATTATCAGCAGGCAGTTGAAAAAATTTTTCGGCGACCCCTTCGACGGTTGCGACGACGAGGACTTCAACGCTTTTGTGAACTACGTCAAACTTGCCGCTAAGGGCGGGCTGAAAGTCAATCCGTCTCAAGTGGAAGGCTACGGAGAATTTTTCCGCGACTTCGCGGCTCAACTCGGAAAGCGCAAGGATTTGACGGCGAAGTTTCCGTCGGGTTGGGATAAAAGTTTATTGCTATGAGTTTCAAGGGAGGAGCTGTACTCGTGACGAATTTCGACTATCTTTACAATCCCGACGCCGCAAAAGACACATTCAGCAAAAATTATTTCATCGACAAGAAATTGCACTTCCAAATCATCGAACGCGGAACAATCTTGCCGCACAAGCACATGTACATTAACGGGCAATGGACGTGGGGCTTCGGCGGCATTGTCGACAGCAAAAACAATTATATCAGCAGCAGTTTTACCATGAGCGGCGGCGGTGCCGCTTACACGCCGACGGAAGAAATTCAACACAGTGCCGAGACGGTCGTTTATCTAGGTTTGTTCTTCCCTGTTTGGGGTCACGCCATTGGTGATAATATTCGCCGCTTGTGGTTCCTTAAGAGCAGAGTCTTCAAGGGGTATTTCAAAAATTGCAAACTCGTATATATCCCTTGGGGGGGTGTATACTCTTGAATACCAAAAAAATTTCAGCCGCCTGCTGGAAATTTTGGAGGTCGACGTCGATAAGTTGCAACCGATTTATCATCCCACTCAGTTTGAAAACATCATCTTGCCTGACGGTTCGTTTTCGGGCGGAGGCGGTTTTACGGAGGAATATCGCGAGACGGTTGACAGATTGCGAGATTTCGCAACAAAAAACCAAACGCCGACTGCAAGCAAGAAAGTTTACTACTTCTACGGCACGTCACAGACGGGAGAGGAACGGCTTGCCGAATATTTCAAATCCAAAGGCTATATGATTGTTTCGCCCGAAAAATTGACGACGGACGATCAGCTCAACTTGCTGATAAATGCGGACAGCTTTGCGTCGACGCTGGGCTCGTGTTCGCACAATTCAGTTTTCCTGCGCGACGGTACCGAAACGATTTTGATTCCCCGCGCTGCTAAGCGATTCGCGGGCTTTCAGCTGGTATTTGACCAAGTTCATTCGGTTAACGAAATTAACATTGATTCATCGCTGTCGATTTTTGAAACCTTCAACGGACCGTATTGCTTCATAATCAGCGAGCAATTGAAGAAATTTTTCGGAGACCCCTTCGACGGCTACGAAGAGGACGACTTTAAAACTTTTTTGACTTATGTCAGAAATTCTATGGGCAGAGGCTTCAAATTGAACGAACAAGCTTTGCAATACTACGCGCCGATGTATTTCCCATTTTTAAATCAGCTAAGCGGGCGCAAGGATTTGTTGCAGGCTTACGGGATAAATTTAGTTTAGGAGAATTTTTATGACTGTGGACGAAATGCGGCGGCAACGTGACGTTGCATCCGGCAAGGGCGGCTTGACTATGACTGTGGACGAAATGCGGCGCGAACTTCAGCGGCGGCTCAAAAGGAACAGATTCGCGCACTCGATAGGCGTTGCCAATACCGCCGTCAAGCTCGCCAAAAGATTTGGCGTCGACGCGGACAAGGCTTACATTGCCGGCTTGCTTCACGATTGCGCACGCGAATTTGAAAACGACGAACTGCCCGCGCAGGCTCGGCTTCGCGGCATAGAGATAAACGACGTCGAACGCGCCATGCCCCTGCTTCTGCACGCCTACGTCAGCGCGCACATGATTAGGGAAATTTACGGCGTGGACGATGCGGAAATTGCGCAGGCGATTTATCGGCACACGGTGGGCGCGCCCGATATGACACCGCTCGACAAAATCATCTACTTTGCCGATATGATTGAGCCCAACAGGAATTATCCCGGCGTAGAGGACTTGCGCGCCTTGGCAGAGACCGCCGACCTTGACGAAATTATTTTGACGGCGTTCAGCGAGACCATTGCCTTTGTCTTGCAAAAAAATTCGCTGATACACCCTTCGACCGTCGCCGCCCGAAATTTCCTCCTGCTAAGCAAATAACGGGACTGCGGAACTATGGCTAACACGACTCAAAACAATATCGATAAGAAACGCAAATCGATGAGGCGCAGGCGCAGGATTAAAGCCTTCCGCCTGGTTTTTGTGTTGGTGATTTTGTGCCTAATCGGTTCCGCTGTTTTGTTTGTCGGCTTCAGCATATACAATGCGGGCAGTCGCGTCTACAATGAGTTCGCCGAAATGTATCAGGGCTACACCGACAGGCGCACGGCGCGAATGGGCTCGTCTGATCCGAAATTCGACGGCTACACCAACATTTTGATATTGGGCGTAGACGACAGCGAGCGGCAAGAGGCCGATACGCTTTTGGTGCTAAGCTTTTCCAATGACACGGGCAAGAGTCGGATTATCGGCATCCCGCGCGACACTTGGATTTCTTCGCGCAGCAATTCGGGCAGGATAGGCGCGCTCTACAGTTTTGGCGGCGTCAATCTTATAGTCCGCGAAGTGTCGAAGCTTTTGGGCATTCCCATTCATCAATACATGATTATCGATATGGCGACGTTCGCGGAGCTTATCGACATCCTTGGCGGGCTCGATATCTACGTCGAAGAAAATATGGATTACGAGGACGAGGCGGCGGGCTTGTCGATTCATATCGGGCAAGGCTATCAGCATTTGTCGGGCGAGGAGGTTCAAAAGTATTTGCGCTATCGCGGCGAGAAATTGGGCGACGTAGGGCGCGTGCAACGTCAGCAGAAGTTTATCAAGGCACTCTACGCGAAAGTCCTTCAGCTCGACACCATACCCAAGCTGCCCGCCATAGCCGACATCTTCCGCAACAGAATGGAGACCAGCGCGGAAATTTTTGACTCGGCGCATTTGGCGAACGTCTTGCGCAAGATGAGTTCGGATCCGCCCGTGACTGTCATGTTGCCGGGCTCTGAAAACGTCGACGGCGCATGGGTTCCGAACATTGCGGAGGTGGAGGCGCGTATCGGTGAGCTGTTCCCTTTTCATGAGATTGTGACTGAATCGGTTGCGGGCGACGCCGACAGCGAACAGATTGGAGAGTAGTGTCCTTTCGTTTGCTAAGCAAAAGGGCTCAAAGACAGCTTGGCTTGTCGTAGCGGCGGCGTGTCCTTCGATTCAGCTGATTGATGATTTCAAGTTTTAGGATCTACTTTTTCTTTGCGTGTCCAAAGAAAAAGTAGCAAAAAGAAAAGACCTCTCGCAGGGGCGGCTGCCGACCACCGCCGCAACGCCCGCGCTACCCGAAGCCGCTCGGCGCCGCTACTTCGCATCACGCTCAGTACGCGGCGCGGCCGTCATCCTTGACGGCCTTAAGTTACGCAAGCTTATATCCTTTGATAAATTTTTTTTGGAGGCGATTTGATTTGAAAACGTTTGATTTGGCAACAAAAATCTGTAAGGCGGCAAGTGACAAGAAGGCCAGCGAAGTCATAACCATGGACATGCGCGGCGTCATGTTCTCGACGGATTATTTCGTCGTGTGCTCGGCGCAGACTGCTACCCAAGTGCGCGCCATTGCCGACAATATCGAAGAGGAACTCGACAAGGAAGGCATTCACTACAGCCACCGCGAAGGCTATCACGAGGGCGAATGGATTCTGCTTGACTACGGCGATGTCGTGGCGCACATCTTCAAGGAGGAAAATCGCCAATACTACGCGCTTGAACAACTCTGGAGCGAGGCGAAAATTAAACTCTATGAAGAATAAACCCCTGCAACTCAAGCCCATGACGGTCGCCGCGCTGAAAGTCGTCCGCACGAGCGATATGGGAGCCTTCTTGGACGGCGGCACGGGCAACACGTCGGACGATATCCTTCTGCACAAGGCGCAACAGACGGCGGATGTCAAAGTCGGCGAGGTCGTCAAGGTCTTCCTGTATCTTGACCCGAAAAGACGCTTAACCGCCAGCATGAGAGTCCCTAAGATGCGCGAAGGACAAATCGCCCGCCTCAAGATAATCAACGTGACGCAGGACGGAGCCTTCGTCGACGCGGGAGCCGAGCGCGGAATTTTCATGCCGTTCGCCGAAATGCGCGGGCGTCCGCAAGTCGGCGAGGTCGTTTGGGCTAAACTCTACAGCGACAAATCGGGCAGGCTTGCCGCGTCCATGAAGGTATCGGACGAGATTCGCCGAGCCTCAAAGCCCGCCGTCGACGTAAAGCGCGGCGACAAAATCAAAGGCGCGGTCTTCAACATCATCGAGGCGGGTGCGTTCGTCTTCAGCGAGGAGCGGCATATCGTCTTCATTCCGCAGAAAGACATTCCGCGAGCGTTGCGAATCGGCGAGGTCGTCGAGGCACGGGTTACCTACTTGCGAGAGGACGGCAGGCTTGATGCATCGTTGCGCGCCGCCAAGGAAAATGCCCTTGAGCGCGACGCCGAAAAGATTTTTGCGTTCATGCAGGCGAACGGCGGCTCAATGCCCTTCGGCGACAAGACTGCGCCCGAAAAGATTAAGACGGTCTTCAAGCTAAGCAAGGCGGCGTTCAAGCGGGCGGTCGGACATCTTTACAGCCAACGGCGCATTGAAAAGATTGACGAAGGCTTTAAAATCAATTAGGAATTAGGAATTAGGAATTAGTTGCAAAGGATGAGGCCGCCCATGGATGGGCGGCCGCCGCGACTTGAAACCTGGAAGGTTTCATAGCGGCACGAGCGGTTTCGGGTTGCGCGGGCGTTTCGTCGGTGGTCGGTATTCGCCCCGCGCGCAGCGGCGAGTTTCTTTGCTACTTTCTTTGCTCGGTCAAAGAAAGTAGTTAATCAAATTCAAAAGCCATTGAGCCGCCGCAACGTAGCCGACAAATCCCATTTGCCAACAACCCTCAAGGAGGTTTAATCATGAGTGCTAAAAAATTTACCAAAGCAATCTGCGCGGCGGCGATAGTGGCGGCAATGACGTTCAGCGGCTGCGGTAGCGTAGCAGACTTGACGGGCTCCGATAAGCCCGCCGAGGAAACCAAATCAGCCGAACAGCCCGTATCGACGAGCAAAAGCGTTGCCGTGACGGAAGCCGCGCCTAACAAGCCCGAAAACAACACCAAACTTTCTGACGCGCGGAATACGCCTGCTGTGCGCGTGGCGAGGACAGTCGGTCCCGCTGTCGTCGGCATAACCAACAAGGCGATAGCCCGCGACTTCTTCGACAGGACTTTCGAGACTTCGGGCGTCGGCAGCGGCGTCATATTCAAGAGCGACGGCTACATAATCACGAACAATCACGTCATAGCGGGCGCGAAGGAAATCATCGTATCGCTGTCGGACGGCAACACCGTCAACGGCACGCTGATAGGCACGGACGAGATGACGGACATTGCGGTCGTTAAGGTCGAGGCGAAGGACTTGCCCGTAGCTGAGCTTGGCGATTCGGACGAAGTGGTCGTTGGCGAGCCCGCCATAGCGATAGGCAACCCCATGGGCTTGGAGTTTCAAGGCTCTGTGACGGTCGGCGTTATCAGCGCGCTGAACAGGACGCTTGACTTGAATGACAGGCGCGTTAAGCTTTTCCAGACCGATGCGGCAATAAGCCCCGGCAATTCGGGCGGCGCGCTTGTCAATGCTGACGGCGAGGTTATCGGCATAAACAGCGCGAAGTTGGCTACGACGGGCGTCGAGGGCATGGGCTTTGCCATTCCGATTAACACGGTCAAGGCGATTGTCGCCGAGCTGATGGACAAAGGCTACGTGGCGCGTCCTTATTTGGGCGTTACCATTTTCGACAAGCCCACGGCCGCCCGCTACGGCTATCAGCTGTCGATTGATAAGGGCGTCTACGTCTTCCAAGTCGGGCTTGATTCGCCGGCGGGTCGCGCAGGCTTCCAACGCGGTGACATAATCCTCAGCATCGACGGCAAGGAAGTCAACTCTGTGACGGACGTGCGCAACGAGGTGGCGGCTCACAAGGTCGGCGATAAGATTAAGGTTTTGTGCGACAGGGACGGCAGGGAAGAGACGGTCGAAGTTACATTGGAGGAAATGCCGCAGCCGTCGAATCAATAATTGGATTAGGACTTAGGAGTTAGGGGCAGTTGGTAAATTTGATTTGTCGGCTCCGATTCGGTGCCCGCTTTAAAAGCGGGGGAATAGTAAGGGCGCGGCGATTCCCTTAAGCCGTCAACGACTTTCAACGCGCTATCTGGATGCAACGTCACGTTGCCCCGTCCTTGGACGGCCTCTTTCCCCTGCAACGTATTCCTTACTTTACCAACACGCCCTAATTGACAGAAGGGCGGAAAAATTTTTGAGGTTGACATTTCTGGTCGTAGGGAAGCTTAAAGAACGTTTTCTGGTCGAAGGCGTCGCGGAATATCTTAAGCGGCTGAAGAAGTTCGCAACCGTCGACGTTCGCGAAATATCGGAACAGCGCACCGTCGAAGAGGAGGGACAGAAGCTTTTATCGCTCGTGCCGCCCAATTCGTGGCTGTGCGTCCTAGACGTGGCGGGCAAAGAGCTTGACTCGGAAACCTTCGCAAAAAAAATAGCCGCCCTTGCACTCGACGGCGTAAGCAGTTTAACCTTCGCGATAGGCGGCGCGTTCGGCGTAAGTGAGGAATTGCGGCAAGCCGCCGACTTCCGCTTGAGCCTGTCACAAATGACGTTCACGCATCAAATGGCGCGGCTCATCTTGGCAGAGCAAATCTATCGCGCGTTCAAAATCAATCGCAACGAGCCCTATCATTGGTGAAAAAAAATTTGCCTCCGAACGCGGAGGCTTTTTTTATTAGCAAGATTTCACTCGGCGGCGCGTAAGGTCTTAATGACGTAAGTGGGCAAGGCGAAGGCTCCGACGTGAATGTTGGTGTTGTAGTACTTCGTCTGCAGGTTGAGGGCGTTCCAGCGGGCGAAGTCGACGGCATTGGTCGGATGAAATTTTTTCGACGCGAAACCGAAAAGCCATTGCCCAGCAGGGTAAGTCGGGATATGAATTTGATAGACGCGCACAATCGGGAAGGAAGTCGCCAGTCGTTTGTTGGCGCGTTGCATGGCAGCGGCGTCGCGTGAGTAAAACGGATTCTCGTGCTGATTAATCATTATGCCGCCGTCCTTGAGCGCGTTGAAGCAGTTGCCGTAAAATTCCTTCGTGAAAAGCCCTTCGCCCGCCCCGAAAGGATCCGTCGCGTCCACGATTATCAAGTCGTATTCGTCGGCCTTGCGCCGTATGAACTTTAGCCCGTCGGCGATAAAAGTTTCCACGCGCGGGTTGTCCAGGCAAGCAGCCGTTTGCGGAATGAATTTTCGGCAAGCGCGGACGACCGCCTCGTCAAGCTCGACCAAATCAATCTTTTCTATCGTGTCGTACTTCAACAGCTCCCGCGCAGAGCCGCCGTCGCCGCCGCCGACCAGCAAAACCTTTCGGACAGCGGGATTGACGCACAACGGCACATGCGTAATCATCTCGTGGTAAATGAACTCGTCGCGCTCGGTCGTCATTATGCGCCCGTCAAGCACCAATATCCGCCCGAACTCCGCCGAATCAAAAATATCTACGCGCTGAAACTCGCTGACCTCGCTGAACAGTTGCTTGTCGACTTTAAGCGAAAAGCGCACGCTCGGCGTATGCTGCTCGCTAAACCACAGCTCCATTTAAAAACCTCCTCGCCTGTGATAAAATTTTCTCGGTGATTGTCATGAACGACGACTTACGCGAAATACAAGAGACCGTCCAAAAGCTCCAAGCCGCGCAGGACGAACGCGAACATGCCCTTGAAAATCTGCGCGGACAAATCGAACAAGACGAACAGCACTTGCAAGAGCTCGACGAAAGCATAAAGGCAATTCGCGGCGACATTCGCGAACTCAAGCGGGCGATAGCCGAACTGCGCTCCTTCAAGCAGGCGGTGGACGAAATGCGCTACATTCAAACCATAACCTGCAAGCGGCCGCTTTAAAAGCGGCGGAACAGTTAGCGCGTTCAATCAGCTCGTAACCGCAACCACTCGCCGCGCCTAAAGCTTATCGATAACTTGCAAGCGTTGAATGGTCATGTCTTCGGGGCCGGTTATTTGGCAGCCCTTGCGTTTGGCGTAACTCACATAGTCCAAAATCTCTTGAGTAATGCGCTCGCCCGGAGCAAGTATCGGAATGCCCGGCGGATAGCACATCAAGAATTCGGCGGCGGTCTTGCCGACGGTCTCGGCTATCGGCAAGGATTTTTTTTCGGCGTAGAAAGCGTCCTTGGGCGCGGCGTCGACTATCGGGTCAATGTACTCGACTTTCATCAGCCGCGAAGGGTCTTTGCGATAAATGCGTTTAATATCGGCAAGCGCGCTTACCAGCCGCTCAATGTCCTTGACGCGGTCGCCGACGGACACGTAAGCCAAGACGTTGGCAATATCGCCGAACTCAAGCTGAATGTCGTATTCGTCGCGCAGAATGTCATACACCTCGACGCCCGCAAGCCCGACCGCTCGCGTGAAGACGGACAGCTTCGTTACGTCGAAGTCGAAGACAGAATCGCCGTCGGCAAGCTCCTTCCCGTAAGCATACCAGCCGCCCAAATAATTTATCTCGTCGCGGGCGTATTCGACCAAATCAATCACCTTGTCGAAGATTTCAGCGCCGCGCAGAGCCAAATTCCGCCGCGAAATGTCCAAG
Source organism: uncultured Selenomonadales bacterium (assembly GCA_946407095.1). Taxonomy (GTDB): domain Bacteria; phylum Bacillota; class Negativicutes; order Selenomonadales; family Selenomonadaceae; genus Quinella. The sequence continues at coordinate 16,192 of CAMJMR010000027.1, forward strand.
CTCGCCATAAGCAGATAAGAGCCGCTCGTCGTCTGCGTAAGGTTTATAATCTGGTGCACGTAGCCCGCATTGACATTGCCGCCCGTCAAAAGCAACGAACTTTGCGTGAGAGAGCCGCCCGACTTGTGCATGGAGACGGCAGCCATATCCGCGCCGACCGACATCGCCGAAGGCGGCAACTTATCGCTGAAATAAAAATGCGTGCCGTGAGCCTCGTCCGCCAAAACTTTCATGCCGTGAGCGTGCGCAACGCGCGTTATCGTGGCAATGTCGGAGCAAATCCCGTAGTAAGTCGGATTGTTAATCAAGACGGCTTTGGCGTCGGGATTATTTTTTATTGCGGCGATTACGTCGTTGACCTTCATGCCGAGCGAAATGCCGAGCCGCGAATCGACTTGCGGGTTGACGTAGACGGGAACGGCTCCGCAAAGAATCAAAGCGTTAATGGCTGAGCGGTGAACGTTGCGCGGCAGGATGATTTTATCGCCGGGCTTGCAGGTAGACAAAATCATGGCTTGCACGGCGGAAGTCGTCCCGCCGACCATAAGGAAGCTGTGCGCCGCGCCGAATGCCTCCGCCGCCAAAATTTCTGCGTCGCGAATGACGCTGACGGGGTGGCAAAGGTTGTCGAGCGGTTTCATGGAATTAACGTCGACGTCCAGGCACGCTTGCCCCAGGAAGTCTGCCAGTTCGCGATTGCCGCGTCCGCGTTTGTGTCCCGGCACGTCGAAGGGCACGAGCCTTGCCTGTTTCATTTTCGTCAACGCCTCAAGAATCGGCGCGCGGTCTTGTGTCAAGTATTCGTCTCTCAAAATGGTTTCTTCCTCCATTCAAACGATACGTCAAGCACGCGGCTAGAGCATGTTGATAATTGAGTTGTCGGCTCAATGGCTTTAATGGTTATTAACTACTTTCTTTCAGCGAGGAAAGACCCGCAACGCGGGGGAACAGTAAGAGCGCGGCATCCTCCCTTAAGCCGTCGACGACTTTCAACGCGCTATCTGGATGCAACGTCACGTTGCCCGCCGTCTTGGCGACCTCTGTCCCCTGCAACGTGTTCCTTACTTTATCAACAGACCCTTGTTCCTAGTCCTTAAATAAAAAGCAGGCACCGCTAAGGAATGCCCGCTTTTTATGTTCAATGTGAATAGCTTTGTTGCCTCGCCCCTCAATTATAACGACGCAAGGCGGAGGCAGTGTTCGCGGCAGCCGTCTCGTATTCAATGCCGTTGGGCACGTACAAGACAATTTTGCTCGAAACCATTTCCGCCCGCCCGTTAATCATGTAAACCGCGCCAATGACGAAATCGCCGATGCGTTGCTGTTCGATGTCGTCCACGCCCTCGAAGTTCACGATAACCGCGTTGTTCTTAAGCAGGTCGTCGGCTATCTGCTTGACTTGCCCGTCGTACTTGGTCGGCGCATAGATTTTCATGGTGAGCTGCGGGGTTTTGACTACGGCGAGGCTGGGCTTGACCGCAGTGTCCGAAGAATACGCTTCATAACGCACGCCGCCCATTGAAGTTACGCCGTTTTCAGCTGTGCTGACCATTCCGCCCGTCCGCGTGAAATTCATTGTTCCGCCGCCGAAATTTTGAGCAAAAGCACTGGTCGAATGCTTTTCGGCTTGCGGCGCGGCTTGGTTGGCGGCAGACGCTTGGCGATTTTGTTCGGCTTGCGTATCGGAGGTTCTAGCCTCGGTTTTGGGGCTGTCCTCTTCCTCCGCTACGGGCTCCAGCGGCATGATTATATCCGTGAGCTTTTTTATCCAGTCCATCACTATCATAATATCGCCCTTCCGATTCCAGATTGCTATTTGTAAGCGCGTTCATTCTAGCACAGCGTCTAATAAATTGCAAAGGGTTTTTCAATTTTTTTTCAGGGAACCCGCTTTGAAAGCGGGGGAACAGATAGCGCGCCGTGCCGTTCGATATTTTTCAACCGCTTGCCGCGCCGAAACGCAACGCTGGCGCATTGACAGGGGCTGTTGATAAATTGGGTTTGCCGACCTTGATTCGGTGTTTCAAGAACTTTAATGTTTATTAACTACTTTTTCTTTGCACGCCCAAAGAAAAAGTAGCAAAAAGAAAGGGCGTCCCTACCGACCACTGCCGCAATGTCCGCGTCCCAGTCAGCCGCTCGTGCCGCTATCGACGCATCCTGCGTCGAAGTCGCGGCGGCCGCCATCCTTGGCGGCCTCTGAATTAAGCATTTGTTGTTATGATTTACCAACAGCTCCTGCCTTCAGCAAAAGTCTTTGAGCTTTTTTGAAGGGTGACGAAGTTTGCGCAATGCCTTTGTCTCGATTTGCCGAATGCGTTCGCCTGTGACGTTGAAAAGCTTGGCGACTTCCTCAAGCGAACGCGCCCGCCCGTCTTCAAGCCCGAATCTTAGCGACAAAACTTTTCGCTCGTGCGCTGTCAAAGTGTACATTGCCTCTCGCAAGAGTTCTGCCATCTGCGAATTGTTCAGCCGCTCGAAGTGCGTAGGCGTCTTGTTGTCCTCCACCAAGTCCAAAAGCGTTAAGCCTTCGACAAAATCGCTTTCGTCGGCGAATCCGTCTTTGGCAGAGTAGGCGGTCTCGTCAAGCGGCGTATCCAACGAAACCTGCGCGGTCTGCTCCATTTCGCGCAAGCCGCGAACGATAGCCTTTTCAATGCACTCTTCGGCGTATTCTATGAAAGTAGCCGAGCCTTTCGTGCTGAACTTCTTTACCGCCTTCATCAGCCCGATGTTGCCTTCCTGAATCAAATCGCAGAACGCCACGCCTTGCCCGACGTAGTTTCGCGCTATGTTGACGACCAGCCGCAAATTCGCGTTGACGAGCTCCAACTGCGCGTCTTCGTCGCCGTCCGCCGCCCGCAAAAGCAACGTGTGAAATTCCTGCGCGCCCAACAGCGGAATTCGTCGCACTTCCTCCAGATAAAGCTCCACGTCCTCCGCGAATTCGATTTCGTTTCCTGCCATAACTTCCACCGCCTTTATCAAAAAATTTTTTTCAGTGTTCGATAAGGCGGCGGCTTATTCCTTTAGGCTCCGCAAATTATTTTCGGGCGTTCTTGGCGGCGCGTCCGCGCGTCGTGCGGTCAAGAATCGCTTTGCGCAGGCGAATCGAACTCGGCGTAACTTCGACAAGCTCGTCGTCGTTAATGTATTCCATTGCCTGTTCAAGGCTCATGATGCGCGGCGGGACAAGTCGAATCGCCTCGTCGGAATTGCTGGCGCGAATGTTCGTCTGATGTTTCTGCTTGCAAGGATTGATGTCGATATCCATGTCGCGGGAATTCTCGCCGACAATCATGCCCTCGTAGACTTTTTGCCCGGGCTCAATGAACATGACGCCTCTGTCCTGCAAATTGAAAATGCCGTAGCCCGTCGTCTCGCCCTGCTCGAAGGCAACCAGACTGCCGCGCGAACGTCCGGGGATGTCGCCCTTGTAGGGCTCGTAGCCGTGGAAGACGTGATTCATTACGCCGTTGCCGCGCGTCGACGTTAAAAGCTCCGAACGAAAACCTATCAGCCCCCGCGCAGGTATCAAGAAGTTCAGCCGCATGTAGCCCGCAACGTTTTGCATATTCTTAAGCTCGGCCTTGCGCCGTCCAAGGCTCTCCATGACGGTGCCCATGTAATCTTGCGACACTTCGACGGTAAGGTTTTCAATCGGCTCGTACTTTTGCCCGTCAATCAGCTTGTAGACGACTTCGGGCTTGCCGATTTGCATTTCGTAACCTTCGCGGCGCATCGTCTCAATCAGTATCGACAAATGCAACTCGCCGCGCCCGCTGACTTTGAACACGTCCGCCGAATCGGTCTCCTCGACGCGCAAGGCAACGTTCGTTTGCGCCTCCTTGAACAGCCTGTCCCGAATGTGGCGGCTCGTTACGAACTGCCCCTCCTTGCCCGCGAAAGGACTGGTGTTGACGCCGAAGGTTACGCTCAAAGTCGGCTCGTCGACGCGGATGGACGGCAAGGCTTCGGGGTGTTCGGCGTCGGCCACCGTATCGCCGATTGACACTTCGCTCAAGCCCGTCAACGCGACAATCTCGCCCATTTGCGCCTCGGCAGTTTCGACGCGGTTCAAGCCCTCGTAAGTGAAAACTTTGCCGACCTTCGCCTTTTTGATACCGCCTTCGCTCATCAGCGCGATAGTCTCGCCCGAACGAATCTTGCCGCGCTGCACGCGACCGATAGCGATTTTCCCGACGTAATCATCGGCCTCAAGCGTCGTGACGACCAATTGAAGCGGCGCATCCAATTCTCCTGCGGGCGGCGGAATTTCTTTCAAGATAGTGTCCATTAGCGGCTGAAGGTTGCGGCTCTCGTCGTGAATGTCCGATTTGGCAATGCCCTGCTTGGCGGCGGTATAGATGACGGGGAAGTCAAGCTGTTCGTCGTCGGCGTCCAGTTCCATGAAAAGTTCCAGGACTTCGTCGTAAACTTCGTCGACGCGGGCTTCGGGGCGGTCAATCTTGTTTATGACGACGATAGGCTTAAGCTTATGCTCCAATGCCTTGCGCAAGACGTATTTGGTCTGGGGCATGGGTCCTTCAAAGGCGTCGACGAGCAAAAGCACGCCGTCAACCATATTCAGCACGCGTTCGACTTCTCCGCCGAAATCGGCGTGGCCGGGCGTGTCGACGATATTAATCTTGACGCCCTTGTAGAGAATCGCGGTGTTCTTCGACAAGATTGTTATGCCGCGTTCGCGTTCCAAGTCGCCGCTGTCCATGACGCGCTCGGCCACCTGTTCGTTCTTGCGGAAGATGTGACTTTGTTTAAGCATCGCGTCGACGAGGGTTGTCTTGCCGTGGTCGACGTGCGCGATTATCGCTATATTTCTGCGTTCGGAATTAACTCCCATTGTGTTGCCTCCTTAAGAAAACTTCGGCTATTATACGTGCAAAGTTTTTCGCTTGCAAGAAAAAAAATCGTCACGCATAAGCGCGGCGATTAGCTGAAGTCGTCAGACGGCACGGCGCGTTATCAGGATGCAACGTCACGTTGCCCGACGACGGAGGAAATTTTTGCTTGAAAACTTTCTGAACGTATGCTATTATCGGCACGCAGGTTTAAGGTGGTCGGCTTCCTCTCAAACGAGAGGGGGTGATGCCATGACGAAGTATGAAATTGCGTCCCTTGCTCTGCAAGCCGCTCAATTCGTCGTAACGTTGCTCGCGTTGTTTGCTAACTAGAACACGAAAAGCCGTCCCATGAGCTGAAACGACCTTCACCTAAACACTATTATCCCGGAGGAAGTCGACGCGCCAACACCGACAACCTGCCTTTTTGTTGTCTCTTGGACAGGAAAAATCTATCACACTCGCGCCGAATTGTCAAATCAAGGAGAATGCTTCAATGAAAAAAATTTTTACACGGCTGCGGCAAACCATTCACATTTGGCAAGCCTGAATGGCGTCTTTAAGAGCATTCGTCCGTTTCAACAGCGCGGAAAGTTTTTCGCTCCTGATTTTGTCGTTCGCCTTCGCCGATTCGATTTCGTTCACTTTTTCGTCGAAGGTCGCGATAATCGGGTCAATTTTTTCCGTCATCCAACGATTCACGCTGTCTAGCATTTGTCCGCCGATTTTTTCGGCCGCCTCGTCGAAATTGGCGATTATGCCTTCGCGCGCCGCCTGCCGAGCCTTTTCGCGTTCCTTAGCCTTTTCGCCGTCGCGATGTGTCATCCAAATCGAAAAAACCATTCCGACTACTGCAAGCCCCGCGCCGAGCAGTCTGGCATTGCCGGCAACAAACGAGGCAAGGCGTTGCGAAAAAGTCAATTCCGTTTGGAAGATTGGCAAGCCTTTAATGATGTAGCTGGCTTGGCTGGCGATAAAGGTTGAAAAAATCCCTGCGTCTTCGGCAAGAAGTGTGCTCACGCTGACTTGGACAAAGCTGCCGACGAATTCTCCGAGCGGGGTGACGGCGGGCATTGCGAATTGGGCAAGCTGACTGCCGTGTTCCGCCAAGGCAAGACCTGCCGCCAAACCGCCTCCGCCCACGGCAAGCGCGCCTACGCCGCTGTTATCGGAATCCTGCGCGGCGAATCGGCTTTGCAAATTCGCGTTGACCTTTTGGGCGAAAGTCGAGCCGTCGTAGGCTTTAATATCGGCTTCGGTTTTGTCGACGAAATTTTTCGTGCACGTTTCAATTTCCGCCGCGTAATCAGCGGCAATTTTTTTTATGCGTTCCTTCGCCGAGCCGATAACCTTTTCGGCGGCCTCTTCGCTCTTTTGAGCCAAAACATCGTCGGCGACTTCGCGCCCGTAAGTTTTGATATCGCCTTTGAAGTTCGTGATGAGAATGTTCACGTCGTCAAGGCAAGCGGCTTTGTCGTCGTCGAAAATGCCCTTGCGCTTGCGTTCAATCTCTGCGACGGCGTCCGCGTCTTTGCCGGCCGTTTCGGAGGCGTTACCCGCGACTTTGACGATTTCAGCCGCGATAGTGTTCAGCGGCAGATTAATTTTCTGCAAGACGCCCTTTTGCGCGACGAATCGATTCAAATTCGCAATGAAGACGTCACGCCCGCTAAGCTCCACAAGTTCGGCTTTGAGTTCGGGGTCTTCCTCCTCCAGGCTGTCGAACCACGATTGCGTATCCAAAAACGACAGGTAAAGGGCTTTGGGGTCGTAAGGCTCTGTGACTTTCTTCAAGTCCTCGCGAATGACGGCTTGCTGTTCGGGGACGTTGCCAAGAGCCGTCCTGTCCATTTTGTTGACGACCAAAACCATATTGGCGGCGCGTTTCTGCTCGGTAACAAGCTTGCGGAAGTGTTCGCCCATGCGCCGGCTGAAGCCTTCGTTCGTTATGACGAAAATCAACAGCGCGGCGCGATTGATTTGCTCGTAAGTTATCTCGTCGTGGTCGGGACGCAATTCGGTATGAATGCCGGGCGTGTCGATAATTTCAAGCCCGTGCCACTCGTAAGGCGTGAAATTTTGCGTCGTTATCGCCGCGCCTATCTCGACGTCCTCGCCCGTCAACATCTTGATGATACTGGACTTGCCCGCGCCGTATTGTCCGACGAAAACCAATTTGATTTTGCCGCTGTCGTCGGGAAAAGTTTTCGGAAGGTTGGCGGCGTCTATGCCCAAGCGATTGAATTCGTCCGTCACCTCGCGCAAAAGTTGTGCGCCTTCCTTCGCGAACTTGCTAAGCTGAAATTCTTCCATGGCGTTCACTCCTCAAAACGAAACGGAATGATTATTCGGCGCGGAGACATCGGCAACAATCGGGACGCCCGCGATTTGTTGCGCAACTTTCCAAGCCGTCACGTTGACTTTCTTTTTCGGGAAGACGGCAACGGCGCGTTCAGCCTGCCTATCATCGGCGTCATAGTTCAGCGGATAAAATTCGTGCTTAACGTCGCAACCCAAAATTTTTCTGACGGTATCGGGAAGTCTTTCCTCCATGGGCATGACCAAAAGCTTTTCGCCCAAAAGATTGGACAGTTCAACCGTATTCAAATTCGAGCGGGCGGCGAAGACAATCATCGTTTCGCCGGGCACGCGAGCAACTTGTTCGACGGAAGAGATAAAGCCCGCGCCCTTGTATTCAATGGCAACGTCAAGCAGTTTCGTGTTGAGCGTGTTGAATGCCCGAAAGAGAGCCCGCGCCGTTTTGTATTGGCTTTTGCCGAGCCGAGCCAGCATGTGAGAGTATTCGCCCAAAATATCGGCGAATGCGTCTATGCCGTTGTTCAAAATTTCCTTGTTGAGGATGTCGACAATTTGCGCGTCCATTTTGTTCAGCATATCGAAACTTGGCTCCGTCAAGTCGTCGCGAAGTTTCTCTTTGGCCTTGCGAATTTTTTCTTCCTTGCTGTCGGAAAAAATCCAGCCCAAAAGACTGACGGCGGCAAGCGCGATACCTATGGGCGGGAAGGCAACGCCAATGGCGCGCGCCGCAATAAAGCCGCCGACGCCGCCGAGACCGCCGAGCAATGCCGAGCCGTATTCGCCCCAAGCCGTCGTGCCCTCCAATTCGATATCGGTTTTGGTTTTGGTGTTGTCGCTGAAGGCGTAGGAAAGTTCCTGCGTCAATTCGTCGCTTAGCTCCTTGCGTTTGCGTTCGCACTCCGCCGCCATTTCCTTGAGCAGATTTTCGTAGCGCGTATCAAAGCCCAGCTCTTTTATCCGCGCAGGCCACGTCTCATTAATTTTTTCGTCTTCGTAGTGGTGAGCGGCGAAGGTTTCAATTTCGCGCTTCAATATCCCCGAAAGTTCCTCGTAAAGCCCGTTGATTCTCCGCTGCGCGCGTTTCACGAAGTCTTCGCGCCAAGCAAGCATTTGATTCCGTTTGTCCAGCCAGATTCGGCTTTCAATCAAGGCGTTGCCGCTGTGTTCGTGAATTTTCAAGATAATGTTGCTCATTGGAACGGAAATGCTGTCGGCGAAAGTTTTTATCCGCAAGAACCGCCCGTCGTTGCGCACCTTGTCCAAAATGAAATTTTCTACTTGAGCGAATTGACTTGCCGAGAAAACTTCGGCGTCGTTGCCTCTGCAAGGGTGAGACTGATAGGCGGCAAGCAAATGCGTCGCCACGAACTGAATGCCGCTCCAGTCTTGATTGTAGCGTTGTCCGTGCTGTTTGAACTGATTCAGTATCGCGTCGAGCGTTGCGGTGTCGGCGAGCCTTTTTTGCAATTTTTTCAACGACAAAGCCCGCCGCGTCATGTCAAACGCCATTTTGACGTTAATCAGACCGAGAATGGGCTTGCCGAATTTTTTCAGCTGCGCGAGCTTCTGTGCCTCATCTGCTTGCGGCGCGTCGTCGGTCAGCAGGAACAAAATCAAATCCGCCGACTTTGCCGCCTCCAGTGCGAGCCGTTCGTCCTGCGCGCCGCCGAAGGCCGATATGCCGGGCACGTCCGTGATTTTTAAGCCGTTCCAAAAATAATGGCGCACGTCGAGAGTTGTTCGCTGTGCGCCTTTGCCTATTGATTCGCCGTTGCCGCGCGTCAAGATTTCCATAAGCGTCGACTTGCCCGCCATCGTCCGCCCGTAGACCACGATTGAAAAATCTTTGGCGCGTTCGTGCAATGCTTGAATGTCTTTGCGAATGAGATTGACGCTGTCCGAAAGTTTTTTGAGTTCCGCCCGTTGCCTTTCGACGAGCGTGCCGCTTTTGATTCGCGTGAATCGGTTTTGTTGAGCATTTGCGTCGCCGAGCCGCCGTTCTTCTTCGAGCAGGGTGCTTTTGATTTCGTCGCAGTTGTCCTTTGCCAGCTTGAAGCCCTCTTCGGCAGATTGGCGGCACTTCGCCAGTTCCTGTTCGAGCGCGGGCGTTTCGGAGGGATTTTCTGCGCCCATGAAAGCCTCCAAGGATTTGCCGCAATTCGTGCAAAATCGGACGCCTTGATTCAAAATCTTTGAGCCGCAGTACGGGCAGAAATTCAGCACATTCAATCGCCCTCCTCTTGAAAAAAATCCCGCCGTAGTGACGAGAAAATTTTTATTGAAGAAATTTCTGTTACGTGATATATTTCGGCGCGGCGATTTACTTAAGTCGTCGGACGACCTAGTCGCGTTAACTGTTCCGCCGCTTTTAAAGCGGCTCGGCTTTCTTCCTCGCGAAGGAAGGAGGTGACGCGTATGGATTTCATCGACTGGACTATGGTGGATCACATCTGCCAGGTCGGGACGTTCATCTTCGCGGCACTGACGTACTTCAAAGGAAAAAAATAAGCCGAACAGGCCAAGGTAACAAACTCGCATGATTCGTATTAACCACTAACGTGGGGAAGGGGTCGACGTTCCGGCATCGACTGCCTGTCACCATTTTTACTTCAAGTTGCGGAAAATCTATCACACTCGCGCCGAATTGTCAAATCAAGGAGAATGTTTCAATGAAAAAAATTTTACCGCTGACTCACGGACTGCGCGGCGAAATTCAAATCCCCGGCGACAAATCCGTTTCGCACCGCAGCATAATCTTATCAAGTCTCGGCTCGACGCCCGTTGAAGTCACGAATTTTTTGGCGGGCGCGGATTGCCTTTCGACCGTCGAATGCATGAGGGCTTTGGGCGCGTCGATTGAGCAAGCGGGCGATAAGGTTTCAATCACGGGCAACGGCCTGCGCGGCTTGCGCGAACCCGAAAACGTTTTGGACGCGGGAAATTCCGGCACGACGCTCCGACTGCTGATGGGACTGCTCGCGCCGCAAAAATTCTTGACGACGTTCACGGGCGACGACTCGTTGAGGCGGCGTCCAATGGCTCGCGTGATTAAGCCGCTGTCGGAAATGGGGGCGTCAATCGTCGGACGCAACGCCAATCGCAACCTGCCGATAACGATTTTGCCCGCCGCGTCGAATCTGCGCGGGATAACATACGAAATGCCCGTGGCGTCCGCGCAAGTCAAATCGGCGATACTTTTGGCGGGGCTCTACGCCTCTTCGCCGACGACCGTCATTGAGCCCGCGCCTTCCCGCGACCACACGGAAAAAATGCTTGCGGCGTTCGGAGCACGGCTTGAACGTTCGGGCAACGCGATAACAATCTTCCCTGCCGAAAAACTCATCGCGCCCGAAAAAATTTCCGTGCCCGGCGATATCTCTTCGGCGGCGTATTGGCTGGTGTTGGCGACGATTCTTGACGGCTCTGACGTGCTGATTAAAAACGTCGGCGTCAACGAAACGCGCACGGGGCTTTTGGACGTGTTGAAGGCAATGGGCGCGACGATTGAGCTTTTGAACGAGCGGACTTCGGGCGGCGAACGGGCAGCTGATTTGCGCGTCGTCACGTCGAAACTGCACGGCGTCGAATTCGGCGGAGCGATTATCCCGCGCCTGATTGACGAGATACCCGCGTTAGCAGTGGCCGCCGCCTTCGCCGAGGGTACGACGATTATTCGCGACGCGGCAGAGTTGCGCGTAAAGGAAACGGACAGGCTTGTGGCGATTGTCGACGAGTTCAATAAAATATCGCCCGCTACCTTCGAGGCGACGGACGACAGCTTGATAATTCACGGCGGGAAGGAAAAATTTTTCGCCGAATGCAAAACCCGCGCCGACCATCGAATGGCAATGTCCCTGGCGATTTTCGGTGCCGCCGCGCAGGGTGTTGCCGTCGACGACGAGGCTTGCGTTAAAATTTCCTACCCGAATTTTTTTGACGAGCTTAAATGAGCGACTTTAGGCGGTGTAATCTTGAATACGACAATAAGCTTTGAGCCCGAAGGCTTGACGGCCGAAAAAACTTTGCTTGAAGAAATTTTGCGGGCGGCTGACGTTGTCGGCGAATGTTACGGCGTCGAGGCTTGCGAGCTTAGCATAACCTTGACCGACGACGAACACATTCACGCGCTGAACAAAAAATTTCGCGGCATAGACAGGGCGACGGACGTTTTATCGTTCGCCTTCCGCGAAAGCGACGAGCCCGAAGTTATCGGCGCGGATTTTGAAATTTTGGGCGACGTTATCATTTCTTTGGAGCGGGCTACCGCGCAGGCTGAAGAATTCGGGCATTCGTTCCTTCGCGAAGTCATTTTCTTGGAAGTGCACGGACTTCTGCACTTGCTCGGCTACGACCACATAGACGATGCCGACCGCCGCGAAATGGAGACCGAACAGAAATTTATCATGGAACGGCTCGGCATCGGCAGATAAAAAAAATTCCGACCGAAAGGTCTGAGTTCTTGAAAGGGGAAAGCGAAATTACGCTTGAACTTCTTCAGCGACAGCATTCACGCCGTCATTTGTCTTTTCGGACAATTTCAGCTTCGTGCCGCCCGTCGAAAGGTGTTGAGCAGACTTGCCGATAACTTTGGCGTTCGCCTTGGTCGTCACGTTCGCGGCAAGGTCTGAAGTCACTTTGCCTATTGTCTTGCCGACGACTTTGGCGATTTTCGTGCCGTGTTGCGTCACTTGAGCCACAGCTTCGCCACCGACCTTACCGGCAATTTTTTCGCCTGTAGCAATGGCTGCTTTGTCGATTTGCGCGGCGGCAGTAAGCATTTGTTCACCGGCAAGTTTTGAGGCGGCGGCGCCCGCGTCGATGGCAACTTTCCCTGCGGCATTGGCTACGGCACCTGCTTGAGTAACTCCGCTTGCGATCATTCCTGCGGCGGCTTTCGTTGCCCCGATTGCCGTTGCGCCCGCACTGCCGACAGCTCCTGCGGCGGCTGTTCCGGCGGCACCGACAGCACCTGCAGCAGTTCCGACTGCACCTGCGGCACCTGCGACAGCTCCTGCGGCGGCTGTTCCGGCGGCACCGACAGCACCTGCAGCAGTTCCGACTGCACCTGCGGCACCTGCGGCGGCTCCTGCGGCTCCTGCGGCGGCAGCTCCGACGGCTCCTGCGGCAGTTCCGGCGGCACCTGCGACGGCACCGACTGCACCTGCTACACCGGCGGCAGCGGCTCCTGCGGCGACTACAGGCGCGGCGGCTACTGCGGCAACGCCTCCAACTATTCCTCCTACGATTCCCCAAAAGCCCATAATAATTCCTCCTTAAAGCTTACCAAAATTTTTTCTGTATCACTTCTTGCCGTAAATTGTATCACGTCCGAATCATGCGATGCAATTGCGCGAGTGTACCTTATAGATAGACTTTTATACCCGATAGCGTTGTTCGGGGCTTCGACCTTTACAATCTTTTAGGCGGTGAAATGATTTGTACATAATCGGATTGACGGGCGGCATAGCTTGCGGGAAATCTGCCGTTGCGGAGACTCTGCAACGCCGTTGCAATGCCGTGACGCTCGACATCGACAAAGTGACCCGCTGGCTTTTGGAGCCGGGCGGCGCGCTGTTCGATATTTACGTTCGACACTTCGGCGGCTACGTCGTCACACGCGAAGGCGTCCTCAATCGGCGGCTTATCGGCGAAATTATTTTCAATCACCCTGACGAGCGCGAATGGATTAATTCCGTGGCTCATCCCGTTCTGCTCAACAAGGCGCGCGATTTTCTTGTCGAGTGTATGGAAGTCGGCGCGGGGCTTGTCGTTTTGGAAGTGCCTTTGCTTTTCGAGGCGGGTTGGGAATTTTTGTTCGACGAAATTTGGGCGGTCTATACCAAGCGGCAAACTCAAATCAAACGACTGATGCGCCGTGACAACTTGACTAAGCAACAAGCATTGTCCAGAATTAATGCGCAGATGTCGACGCAAGAAATTCGCGAACGCGCCGACGTGACGATTCGCAACCTGGGCAGTCATTACGCCGTTCGCCAACAAGTCTTCAACGCTCTGCACGGCAGAAAGTTTTAGGAGGTTTTCACTATGGCTCAAAGCTTTTCAATTCCCATTTCCCGTCGTGACCTGCTCAAGCTGGCGGGCGTGACGGCGGCCGGTGCAGTCCTCAGCGGCTCACTCGACACCACTAAGGCGGAGGCGGCGGCTCAACCTTCGGGCAAGACAATTAAATACGCCGACAAAAAAATTCCCGTCATCTGCGCGGCGGACGTGTGCATTTGCGGAGGCGGCCCTGCAGGCGTAGCGGCGGCCGTCAATGCGGCAAGAAACGGCGTCAAAGTCGTGCTGATTGAACGCGGCATTGCGCTCGGCGGCTTGGGCGTCCTCGGTTGCGTCTATCCCTTCATGGACACGCACGCGCCCGATTCGGACACGCCTTACCTTGCCGAACTCAAGCAACGTCTTCGCGACAAGGGCATTGAGCCTTTCGACGGCGTCACCCAACAGACTTGGCACAACCCCGAAATTTTATGCCTGATTCACGACGAAATGTGCGAAGAGACGGGCGTCAACATCCTTTATCAAACGGTCGTCGTCGATTCGCTCAAAAGCGGCGGGAAAATTTCTGCCGTCATCGTTCAGACGATAGCGGGGCTGGCTGCCGTCACGGCGAAGACTTTCATCGACGCGACGGGCGACGCGTACCTTGCGCGGTGTTCGGGCGTCGATTACGAGCGCGGCTACGAAAAGACGGGCAACAATCAGCCGCTTAGTTTCCGCTTCGAGATGGGCGGCATAAATGTGGAGCGGCTTTACCAATACGTTGCGATTGAACTGCAGGAGGATTGGTGCAAGTCTAAGCCGCCCTACTTCGAGATAGCCGAGGCTATGCACCGCAAGCAACGCTACAAGCTGGAGGCGTTCATGGCGCGCGGCGTCGAGACGGGCGAAATCACTCAAGACGAGGCCGAATATATGCAAGCCTACACCATTATCGGCAAGAACGGCGTAATGAGTATGAACTGCCCCGAAATTCCCGTGACGTTCAGCGCGACCGACCCCTTAAGCTACAGCAAGGCGGTCACCTTCGGACGCAAGATGATGCGCAATATCGCCCGCTACCTTGTCAATCATTTGCCCGGCTTCGAGAACGCCTTTATCAGCCGCGAGGCCGTCATGTTGGGCGCGCGCGAGTCTTGGCGAATCAAAGGCAAGTACTACATGGTAGAGGACGACTATCACAATCAGAGCCGCTTCGCCGACGCCGTCTGTCGTACCGCTTGGTTTATCGACGCGCACGGCGAAAAGGTCTCCGAGAAACTTCCGAAGGGCGGCTTCTACGAAATTCCTTATCGTGCGCTCATTTCCGACAAAGTAGACAATCTTATCGTGGCGGGACGCTGTATCAGTGCCAGCTTTATCTTGCAAGCGTCCATGCGCATTCAGCCGACTTGCTACAGTATCGGCGAAGCGGCGGGCATTGCGGCAGCTTTCGGCATTCAAAATCGCGTCGACGCCAACAAAATTGATTGGGCGAGCATTCCCGCAAGCAAGCGCAGTTACGTCAGCAAGGGCTAACGGGTTTCTTCAGCGTTAAGGGTGTCGTGCAGGTCGGCGCGCGCAAAAAAAAAAGCGCATCTCAACGCGCTTTGAAAACATCGGGAAGGATAGCTCAGCCGAAAAACAAATCGAACACGGCTTGAAAGTTCTTGTGCGCCGATTGCCAAACGGGTATCAGCGACACGCCGAAGAATAAAATATAATTCAGAATCACCGCCGCCAAAGACTTCCTCACGACGGCAAAAACGCCCAATATCCAACACACGCACCATATTGCCAACTGCCAAACCTCGACAATCAGCGCGTCCTTGTAAGCCGAATAAATCAGCACGCTCAACGCGAACAGCAACACAATCGACAGCGCAAGAATCCATTTGAAACGCGGCGTCATGTGGAAAATCCCGTCGCCGTTTTCGTCCTTGACTTCGTCGATTGAAGTCACATCGAAGCGCGCATCGCCTTCGTTGCGCGTCGTCTGTTCGGTCGTTTTGTTGAGATTGTCGTCGTTCACGAAACCGCCTCCCTTACTCGAAATAATTTTAAAATGACGCCTGCCCGTTGTCAATTAGGGGCTGTTGGTAAATTGAATTGGCGATTCGGATTCGGCTTCTCGATAGCTT
>CAMJMR010000028.1 GCA_946407095.1 uncultured Selenomonadales bacterium
TTTGCTGCTATTCTTCTCTGGTTAAAATGAATTGTCCACAGTCCCTAGGGGCTGTGGACTAAATGCTAACGAAAAAATTTTTCGCAAAAATCTTACCAAAATTACCTTGAAAAGTATTATTCGCTCAGAAAAAATCTCGGTTATTTTTATGAAAAACTCTTCGATTTAGTTATGAATTTTAAATTGTCCACAGTCCCTAGGGTTTGTTGGTAAATTAACTAAGACGTTGCAAAGGACAGAGGCCGCCATGGATGGCGGCCGCCCGCGTCTTGTTGCGTGATGCAACAACAGCGGGCACAATCGGCTTCGGGTTGCGCGGACGCTGGACAAGTGGTCGGTTTCCGCCCCTGCGAGGCGAATTTCTTTGCTACTTTCTTTCTTCGCTGAAAGAAAGTAGATAAACCAACTTAAAGCCGTTAAAACACCGAATCCGAATCGCCAATTCAATTTACCAACAGCCCCTAAACATAATATCTGTTAAACCGTCGAATCGGAGTCGACAACTTGACAACCCCCTTGGCATTCCTTGTCTTGAAATCAATCGCTGAAAAAAATCTGTAAATGATATTGGCAAGCGGCGCGGGATTATGTATAATGCGCAAGGAATCATTTTTAATTCACAGGCGGTGATTGGAATGAGTGATATAGTAACGATTAAGGGGCTCAAGTACGGTTTGCAGCTGACGTTCGCCAAGGGCGCGAGTTTCGACGACGTGCAGGCAAATTTGTTGGACAAGTTGCAATCGGGCGACGGCTTCTTCATTCGCGGGACGACGGTTTTTGTTCCGAAGGGCTACTTCGCCGAGGAACAGAACGAGGCATTGCGCAAAATGTTCCACCGTCACGGAATGCTTTTCAGTACCGAGCTCAAACGCCCGAATCTTGCGCCGCCCTCCCGCGACCGCGACGCTGCCAAAGCCTCCGAGCAAAAATTCAAAGCGAGCGTCGAGGAAGCGCAAAAGATGATGGTGATTAATCACACGGTGCGCGGCGGCCAGGAAGTCAAAGCGAACTGCTCCGTGCTGATTTGCGGCAACGTCAATCCGGGCGCGCAAGTTATTGCGGGCGGCTCCATTGACATTCGCGGGACGTGCCGGGGTTTCGTACACGCGGGGGCTTTCGGCGACAAGACTGCCTGCGTCGTTGCCGACAGATTGATGCCCGCGCAGATTCGCATTGCCGACTTGATAGCCCGTGCGCCCGACGAGCCCGAACAGGTCAGCCAGGCCGAACGCGCCATGATTCGCGATAACCAAATCATCTTCGAGCCCGTCAAGCGGTAAAAAAATTAGGAACCGGGAATTAAAACTCTAGTCCCCAGTCCCCAATCCCTAGTCCCTAAGAAAGGAAAAGTTTTATGAGCCAAATTTTAGTGATAACTTCGGGCAAAGGCGGCGTCGGCAAGACGACCACCACGGCGAATATCGGCGTCGGGCTTGCCATGCGCGGCAACAAAGTCGCGTTGATTGACACCGATACGGGCTTGCGCAACCTTGACCTTTTGCTCGGCTTGGAAAATCGAATCCTCTACGACCTCGTCGACGTGACAAGCGGGCGCGTCCAATACAAAAAGGCTCTTGTCCGCCACAAGAAATTTGAAAACCTTTACCTGCTGCCGACTTCGCAAATCAAAGACAAATCCGCCGTCAATCCCGACCAGCTCGTCAAGCTCTGCGACGAAATGAAAAAGGAATTCGACTTTATCATTATCGATTGCCCCGCAGGCATTGAGCAGGGCTTCAAGACCGCGATAGCCGCCGCCGACATGGCGATTGTCGTGACGATGCCCGAAATATCGGCGGTGCGCGACGCCGACAAGATTATCGGTGAGCTGGGTCGTGCCGACAAGGAAAACATCAAGCTTATCGTCAACCGCATTCGCCCGCAAATGGTCGAAAAGGGCGATATGCTTGACATGAGCGACATTGACGAGATTTTGTCTATCGTGTGT
This sequence comes from uncultured Selenomonadales bacterium, assembly GCA_946407095.1. Classification (GTDB taxonomy): domain Bacteria; phylum Bacillota; class Negativicutes; order Selenomonadales; family Selenomonadaceae; genus Quinella. The sequence continues at coordinate 1,952 of CAMJMR010000028.1, forward strand.
ATCGGGCAAGTGCCCGACGACGAAAACGTTGTCGTGGCGACGAACAGAGGCGAGCCCGTCATAACGATGAACAATTCGACAGCGGGGCAAGCCTACAAGAACATAGTTGCCAGGATTTGCGGCGAGAACGTCCCCTTCCTCAAGCCGCAAAAGGAAGGCTTCTTTGCCCGGCTGAAGAAACTTTTCGGATTGCTGTAAGGAGGACTGTCCATGCTGGATGTTTTGAAGAGAGTCTTCGGCATGTCCGAAAAAAAATCGGGCGCGGTCGCCAAGGAACGTTTGCAAGTCGTCCTGATTCACGATCGCGCCAGCATTTCGCCGGAGATTATGGAAAAAATTAAGGAAGAAATTATCAGCGTCCTGTCCAAATACATGAACATAAACCGCACCGAAATGGAAATTGCGCTTGAGAACGACGCGGACTCGGTTGCGCTGGTTGCCAACATCCCCGTCAACTCCATGCGTCATGCGAGATAAAATTTTTCTCAGGCGGTCGACAGCGGCCGCTTTTTTATTTGCCCCGAACGCAAGAAAACCCTCGGTAGCAGAGGGTTTTCTTGGTGCCGATGTTCATCGTGACGGTTATTGACCGTCGCAGGTAACGAAGGCAATTTATCATACAGCGAAAAATTTTGCAAGCCGAAACTCAAAGGAGCCCCCGAATCACTTCGGAGGCTCCCGTTATTTACGTTATGAGATTGTCACCGCCCGAAGGCGTCTTGTCGGCTTAGTAGAAGAACTCAACACGAGCGAAGATACGTTCCGCATCGCCAGGCCCCGTGATGTATTTGCCCTTGAAGTACTTGGCGAGGACAACGATTCTGTCGAACGGAGCCCAAGACGCGCCTGCCACGAAGCCTTTGGTGCCGGCATAAGCGTCATCCCAGCTGATAGCTATCGGGGAAGCGTTGGTGCCGAGGCGTTTGTAACCTGCCCAAACAGCCCATTGACCCTTCTTGGTGCTCTGGTTGCCGCCGCCGTAGAGGTTGCCGTATCTTACAAGACCCTGCCAAGACGTAGCTTCGTAGTCAGCCTTGCTGTTTTTCGCGTATGCGCCCCAGATTTGCGCTTTGCCGAGACGCCAGCCGGCATTAATGGAGTAGATCTGCGCTTTGTCGGTCGGGTTGTGTCTTGCGTAAGCGTAGTTGCCAATCTTTTCGCCGTCAATGTTGATGTATTTGAAGTCGTCGTCTTTGAGGTAATAGTAACCCAAGCCGCCGAAGAGACCTTTTTCGCCCGGGTCATACTGAACGTTGACACCCACCATGCTGGTCGGGTCTTCGCCCCAAGAACCAATCGTGCCCGCTGCCTCTGCGAATCTTTCTTCGCCGGAGCCGCCGTCTTGTCTGCCGTCCCAAGCACCCGCGTGACGGATACCGCCGCCGACTTTGTTTGCCCTGAGGCGACCGCCGTAGATGGTAGCCTTCAAGCCGTTGGAAAGTTTGCCGAAGGTAATATCGGCACCGGTGTATTCAGTATCCCAAATCATACCGTCTTCATTGGTGTAGAGGGGTTGACGACCGACTCTGATTTGGAAGTTGTCGTAATCACCTTGCGCCCAACCACGAACGAGTTCGAAGCTGCTGTTGGTGTCGCGGCTCAAGTCGACGTGTGCGTCAATACGAGCGCGGAGTGTCCAGTGGTCGTTGACTTCCATTATCGGCTCGAAGCGGAAAATCCAGTCGTCCTGGTTGACGCGGACGTGTCTGTCGGTGCTGTGGTGATTTTTGCGCTGGTCAGCCCAAACTTCGTCGGTTCTGTGTCTCTTGAAGGTGTACTCAATTTTGCCCTGCCAAATGACTTTGTCGGCATACTTTTCGAGTTCCGCAACGCGAACGCCGAGGGCGTCGAGTTCATCACGGAATTCAGCCGCGAGGCGATCCAATTCGGCTTTGTTTGCGCCGGTCGGGTTTTTCGCCATAGCCTTCGCAACCATCTGCGCCATTTCGTAACGGGTGATGTTGCGGTCGCCGCGATAGGTGCCGTCGCCGTAACCTTCGACAACGCCTGCTGCCGCCAGTTTCGCGATTGAGTTGTACGCCCAGTGTCCCGCCGGGACATCGCTGAAGGGGTTCGCTGCCGCGAACGTCGTTGCGCTTGCGCCGACTACTACTGCCGCCGCAACTGCCGCTGCTACTGTTTTCTTCATTTTGAACATCCTCCTTACAGATGCCGTCAAAGAAAATTTACTTCTGTGACCCTTGGCAACTTGGCTTGGAAGTTGTTCAACCTTGAGTGGCCGTGTTTCCTCAACCTGACTTGGCTTCGTCTGCCTTGCCCCTTAGGTCGGCGCAATAATATCGCAGAAATTTTCGCCTGTCAATACTTCCCGAAAAAATTTTTTGCTTTTCTTTCATATTAGTTTCATGTTATAATTTAAAATTTTTCAGCCGAATTTTCATGTTCAAATCAGGACGCGAAATTTTGCAACGAAAAAAGCCCCCACTTGGGAGCTTACAAATTTGAATTCAGATATTCGCGATTGTGTTCAGTTATTATTCATGATTGCCCGCTCGTGCCGAATGGAATGTCAATTCTTGCCGCCGTGCCGTTTTGAAAGCGGCGGAACAGTTTTCGCATCCAATGTGACGACGTTTAGGGTCAATCGCCGCGTCTTTAATCACTTGTTTGAAGATTTGCCGCCGAATTTCCGAAGCTCAAGCCACAGCGGACCCGCGATAAAAATTGACGAGTAGCAGCCGCTCATGAAGCCGACGATAAGCGCGAAAGCAAAATCTTTGGTCGTCTCGCCGCCGAAGAAAAACAGCGCGAACGTCGTGAACAAGCACGTGAAGACCGTGTACAGCGAACGCGTCAGAGTCTGATAAATCGAACGATTAACCAGTTCGACGACGTTGCCGCCGCGCCGAAAGTGCAGTTTCAAATTCTCGCGTATCCTGTCGAAGATGACGATCGTGTCGTTGATTGAGTAGCCGACGACCGTCAGCAACGCCGCAACGAATGACGAATCGACTTGCCGCTGCGTGAACGAAAAGAACGCCAACACTATCAAAATGTCGTGGACAAGTGCCGTCACCGCCGCGATGCCGAATCGGAACTCGAAGCGGTAGGCAACGTACAAAATTATCAGCACCCAAGAAATAACCAGCGCAAGCACCGCGTTCATAATCAGCTCGCCGCCTATGGTTGCGCCGACTTTTTCCTCGCGCATGACCTCGTAGCCGCCGACTTTCTCGCGAATCGCCGCCATGACTTCCTTGCGCTGAACTTCTTCCAAGTCAATCGTGCGAATCATTACGTCCGTCGAAGCCGCCACGTCAGACGTCTCGCCCGAAAGCTGAATCGTCGCGCCGTCCAAGCCGAACGGTCTCAAGCTGTCGCGCACTTGCGCAATCTCGACGGGCTTTTCAAATTTCAAATCGATAATCGTGCCGCCCGTGAAGTCAATGCCGAAATTAAAGCCGCGCGTCACCATCGAAATCAAGCCGGGGACAATCACAATCAGCGAAATGATAAACCACATCTTGCCGCGTCCGGCAATGTCAAAACTCGGCATAATCACTTCACCGCCTTTCCGTCGGCCGCCACGTCGAACAAGACAAAGCCGTTCGCGCCGTATGCCGACGGGCTCTCGACGACTTTAGCGTTGACCAAAAGTTTTAGCATGAATTGCGTCAGCGTTATCGCCGTGAACATGCTCAAAAGCACGCCCAAGCCTAACGTTATCGCGAAGCCGCGAATGGTGCCCGTGCCGAAAAGGAACAGCACGCCCGCCGCGATTATCGTCGTGATGTTGGAGTCGAAAATCGTCGTGAACGCCCGCTTAAAGCCCGCGTCCATTGCCAGCCGAATCGATTTGCCGAGGCGGAATTCTTCCTTGAAGTGCTCGAAAATCAAAACGTTCGCGTCGACCGCCATGCCGATTGACAAAATTATTCCCGCCACGCCAGGCAACGTCAAAGTCGCGTCCAAGCCCTTCAGCACGCCCAAAAGCATGAGCGTGTACGCCATTAAGCTGATGTCGGCGATAAAGCCCGGCAGGCGATAGAAAAGTAGCATGAAGACTAAAACCGCCGCGATGCCGACGACGAATGCGAATTCCGATTTGTCCTTTGAATCTTGACCGAGCGAAGGACCGACGGTGCGCGTTTCGATTATGTTGACTTTGACGGGCAACGCGCCGCTCCTCAAAAGGACTGCAAGGTGTTGCGCCTCCTCCAAGTCGCGTTGTCCCGAAATTTCCGCCTTGCCGCCGAGTATCGGCTCACGGACGACGGGGTTGGTTAAAATTTCTCCGTCAAGCAGAATGGCGATTTGCCGCCCGACGTTTTCAAGCGTGGCGTCCGCGAATTTCTGCGCGCCCTCGTCGCTGAATTCAAGATTGACGACGCATTGACCGTTCTGCTGATTCATTGCCGCCTGCGCGTCCTTCAAATCGGTGCCCGTCAAAAGCGTGTTGCCCAATTCGTCTTTGAACTCAAGCATTGCCGTCTTGCCGATTGTTTCAATCGCCTTGTCGGGGTCTTTGATGCCTGGCAGTTCGATTATGACGCGGCGTTCGCCTTCGCGCTGAATTATCGGCTCCGTCAAGCCCAATTCGTTTATGCGCCGCTCCATGATTGAAACGACGCGTTGCATGGCGTCTTCGTTGACTTGCGCGATTTCCGTATCTTCCGCCTGCAGTACGACGTGCGTGCCGCCTTGCAAGTCGAGCCCCTGCCTTATCGAGTGCGCCAACGGCCGAATGAAAATCACGAACACCGCCACAATCGCGCCGAGGCATATCAGCAGCTTGATTAAACTGTTCGTCCTCACAAATGATTTTCTCCCTTCCAATTTTCATGTTCGCCCGCCAATATACTACAACGCCGTTTGAAAAGCAATTCGTGACGGTCGCTTTAGAAGCGACGGAACAGCTAGCGCGGTTACTTTTAAAAAGTAACCAAACAGATAGCGCGCCGTGCCATCCGATAACTTCAGTCGCTCGCCGCGCCGATACGCAACGCTGGCGCATTGCTAGCCCACTTATTACCGCGTTTTGAGCAACGACGTAAAAGGCCGCCTCCAAAACTTCAGAGACGGTCTTTTAGTCTGAAATTGTCACTTGCCTCGGCGGCCACCGAGACGTTGCACACCTTCCGGAGGCACAGCATGTTCCCATCAACGAAATTGATATACAGTATTTTATCCAAGTTTGCAAGGATGACTTTGATTCGGTGCCGGCTTAAAAAGCGGGGGAACAGCTGGAGCGCGGCTACACCCTTCAGCCGTCAATGAAGTTCAGTGCGTCCGCCGGATGTAACGTCACGTTGCTCTTTTTGTCCCGAAAGAATTTGTCCGTTGCCGCGCAGGACATTTCCGAAAATCTTTTCGCGCGAATCGGACGAGCCCGCCTGTTGCAATTCAACAAATTTATGTTATCATACGCGCAGATAACGGGTTAGGGGGTTGTGGTAAAGGGTAAGTTCCGAAAGAGAGACGGGAATTCATCCCGATTTATTTTTAGCCCGTTAAGTTAAAATTTTCACTACACTGGGAGGTTTTCCAATATGAAAAATGGCAAGCCCCATATCGTAATCGTAGGCGGCGGCTTCGGCGGAATAAAAATCGGTCAGCTGTTCGCCAAGGAAAACGTCGAGGTTACGCTGATTGACCGTCACAATTTCCATCTGTTCCAACCGCTTCTGTATCAGGTGTCGACTTCGGTTTTGGAGACGGGCGAAATTGCCTATCCCATTCGTTCGTTCTTCCGCGACAACAAAAACGTCAATCTCTTCATGGCGAAGGTGCGGGGCGTCGACCAGGAGCGCGACGTTGTCATAACCAATCACGGCGAAATCCATTACGATTATCTGGTTCTTGCGGCGGGCGCGACTACAAACTTTTTCGGGATGAAAAGCGTCGAGGAACATTCCTTTGGCATGAAAACTTTGCAAGAGGCGGTTCACATTCGCAATCACGTCATTCACGAGTTCGAGCGCGCCGAAAAGCCCTACCGCACGCCTGAAGACCGCAAAAAGCGCATGACGTTCGTGGTAGTCGGCGGCGGCCCCACGGGCGTAGAGGAGGCGGGCGCACTTGCCGAGCTTATCGCGATTCAGAAAAAAGAATTCCACCTGCTTGACTTCAACGACGTAAGCATAAAACTTATTGAGGCGACGCCGCGCTTGCTGCCGATGTTGCCCGAAGACTTGCAACAGCATACCGTCAAAGTTCTGCAGAAAAAGGGCGTCGAGGTCATGCTCAATACTCAAGTCGTCGATTATGACGGCGATATCTTGACGCTCAAAAACGGCGTGAAAATCCCGACGACGACGGTCATATGGGCGGCGGGCGTGCGTGCCGTCGACATGATGAAGAATTGCGGCGGCGAATGCGCTCGCGACGGACGCATCTGGATTGAAGAAGACTTGATGGTGCGCGGAGCCGTCCACAAAAACGTTTTCGCTATCGGAGACTGCGCGGCGTTCATGCACGGAGATATGAAACGCCCCTTGCCGACGGTCGCGCCCGTTGCCACTCAACAAGCCAAAGTTGCCCATAAAAATATCATGAAACTCATCAAGGGCGATACCAACTTGGAGAAATTCGTTTACAAAGACTTGGGAGCAATGGCGACAATCGGGCGCGGTGAGGCAGTCGTGGGCAGCCCGAAGATGACGGGCTTTTTCGCGTGGTGCGCTTGGATGGTCGTCCACCTGATAAGGCTGGCGGGTTTCTACACCAACATGACGGTCGCGTTCAAGTGGGCTTTGAACTTCCTGACCAGCGCGCGCCTCGGACGAATCGTCACTAACATAAGTCTTGATCCGGAGAAGTGATTCGCAATGAAACTTTTGATTGACGACGCCCGCCTTGACGAGATTAAAAAGATTTACGAATTCTATCCCGTTGCCGGCGTCACGACGAATCCGACAATCCTGTCCAAAGTCGGCGGCAATCCCTTCGACACGTTGCGGAAAATTCGCGACTTCATAGGCGAAGAGGCAGACCTTCACGTTCAAGCCGTAAGCCGCCGCGCAGAGCAAATCGCCGACGAGGCACGTCACATCGTCGAGCTTTTGGGGGCGAACACCTACGTTAAAATCCCCGCCGTCCCCGAAGGCTTCAAGGCCATGAAAATCCTCGTCGACAGCAGCGAAATTCTCATCACGGCGACCGCGATTTACACGCCCATGCAAGCCTTTATCGCGGGACAATGCGGAGCAAGTTACGCGGCACCTTACGTCAACCGAATTGACAACATGGGCTTCGACGGCATTCGCGTTGCGCAAGAGATTCAACAGATTTTTTCCGCCAACTCAATGGAAACCGAAGTTATCGCGGCGAGCTTCAAAAATTCCCAACAAGTCTTGGAGCTGTGCAAGTGCGGCATTGGCGCGGCGACTATCGCGCCCGAAATTTTTTCTGCACTGATAAAAAATTCCGCGATTGATTCTGCCGTCGAAGATTTTATCGCCGACTTTGAGGGCTTCGCGGGCAAGGATAAGACGATGCTTGACTTCCAATAAAATTCAGACGTTCGCAAACAAAAAACCGCCTCCGAATTTGGGGGCGGCTTTTTTTATTGCAAGTTCAGATATTTGTCGAGCCAAGCGGCCACAGCCTCGCCGATGATGCGCTTGCCTTCGGCGTCAGGGTGCAAGCCGTCAACGCTCAACATGTAAAGCAAATTGCCTTCGTCGTCGGTCAGTTGGTCGTTCACGTCGATGAAATTCTCTTGCCCGCGAATCCAATCGCAAATGTATCGCTGATGTTCCTGCCAATCTTCGGGCGGCGGGTCTATGAAGTTGACTTGCCGAATCTGCGCGGGGTTGAGCGGCGTCGGCGTAAGGAACACCGGCTTAATCCCGTTCTGCTCGCATTTGGCTTTGACGGCCTGCAGATTTTCAACGGACTCCCAGCCCGTGATGTTTGCGCGATAATCGTTGACGCCCGCCATTATGAAAAGCACTTCGGGGCGGAAGGGCAAAACGTCGTTGTCGAACCGCTCCAACATCTCCGCCGTGGTGTCGCCGCTCCTGCCCAAGTTCTTGACGGGAATGGCGCAATACGTTTCCCAATTATAAACGACCGTCGAAGGCGGCGCGGATATCGAGCCTCCGCCGTGAGTGATGCTGTCGCCCAACGCGCAGAATCTGATTTGGTGCTTGACTTCAAAGCTGTTTGATTCATTCTTGTCAGACCACTCCGTCAGCGGCTGATTGTCCTGATTCAAAGCGCGCACGCGCCAATAATATTCGCCCTCGTCAAGCACGGGCTTCTTGTCGTATAAGTCAAAGTCGTCGTCCTGTTGGCGCGGCTTCGTGAAGTAGCGGCGGATAATCTTGCCGTCCTTTATGAGTTCAATTTCGTAATGGTCTGCGCCGCTCGTCGGAACCCAAGAGTAGACGGGGTAAATCGGCGGGTAAGCCATCTTGTCGAATTCGGTCGTCGTGCGCGGGCTCGGCGGGTTGATGTCGATATCGCGAATCGGGATTCTGTTTTGGAGCGTCGTGCCCTCGAACGAAACGGCATTGACTTGAAATTTCTTGTGAACGTCGTCAATCGGAATTTCGATGCCGTTGGTGTAGGAAAACAGCGACGCGCCGTCTATGAAAATTTCGTACTTGACGGCACCGGGAACGATGTCCCAATGCAAGCGCAAAATATTTTCTTCGCGAACGGCGATTGCCTCGGCGGTATTCTGCGCGGGCGGCTCGGTTGCTTCGTTGATGTCGTAAACTTCGTCAACAGTGGCGGCTTGAGCGTTTTTGTCTTGCGTAAGGTGATTGCGCGGGTTGTGAGCGTCGACGGTGAAGGCGGGCGGATTTTCGGGCGCAATGCCGCCGATTACGCCAAAGTTTATGAATCCCAAATTGGAAAAGCAAAGAGCCAAGGCCAGGACAATCGGCAAAGTTCTCAGCATTGCAATTCCTCCCAGCGCGTATAAAGTTCGTCGATTTCCAAAAGCTTAGCCTCGTGCGCCTCCGCCAATTCCGTCAAGCGTTCGGGGGCGACTGCGCCGTTTATTTCGTGCTCCAACATCTTGAGTTCCATTTCCGCCATTTTTATCTGCGCCTCGACTTTGTCGACTGCCTGCTGATTGAACTTCGGCGCGGGCGTTTTCCGTTCGACCTGCGCGGCTTTGGGCTTTGATGATGTTGCCTTCTCGCTAGTCCCAAGTCCCTCGTCCCTAATCCCTCGAAATTCTATTATTCGCGTCGTTACTTTGTCAAGCAGGTAGCGGTCATGCGTGACGATTAGGATTGTCCCGTCGAAGGCGCGCAGTGCCGCTTCAATCGCCTCCCGCGCGGGCAAGTCCAGATGATTCGTCGGCTCGTCCAGGATTAGGAAGTTGGCGCCCGTCAAGATGAGTTTCGTCAGCGCGACACGCGTCTTTTCGCCGCCCGACAAATCGATTATCGGCTTTTCGACGACTTCGGCGAACAAATTCAGCCGTGCCAGCTCCGAACGCGCTTGACCCTCCGTCAAGCCGAATTCGTAATTCAATTCCTCAAGCGGCGTGCGATTCTCGTTAAGCTCCTCGTGCCCTTGCGAAAGGTAGCCGATTTTGACGCGGTTGCCGATTTTTATTTCGCCGCCGTCAGCTTTGAGCTCGCCGACGATTATTTTCAGCAACGTGGACTTTCCGACGCCGTTGCGCCCGATGAGCCCGACCTTTTCGCCTTTGAACAGCTCGGCGTTGAAGTCGTTGATAATGCCCTTGAAGTTGACGCGCTCCAGAATCAGCACGCGGTTGGCGGACTCGGCGGCGTCTCCCAAGTTGATGTTGGCAGTTTCGGTCGAAGGCGGCTTTTGCAGGCGTTCCATACGGTCAAGCAGAGTTTGACGCCCGCGCGCCTGTTTCGCCTTAACGCCAGCCTTATTGCGCCGAACGAACTCTTCAAGCTTGGCGATTTCCTCCTGCTGCTTTTCGTAGGCCTTAAGCTCCGCCTCGTGCCGCTCCTGCTTGAGCCGAATGAATTTTTCGTAATTGCCGGGGTAAAGCGTCGCGCGTCCGCCTTCCATGTCCAAAATTTTTTCGACGCAGTTTTGCAGGAAATGACGGTCGTGCGTGACGGCGATGACAGTGCCGCGATAATTTTTGACGAAGTCTTCAAGGAACTCAATCGCGTAGATGTCCAGATGATTCGTCGGCTCGTCCAGAATCAGAATGCGCGGCTCGTTCAGCAAAGCTTTGGCAAGAGAAATTTTCGCCGCCTCGCCGCCGCTGAAGTGATTCGGATTTTTTTCAAGTTCGCCCTCGGTGAAGCCCAGCCCGAAGAGAATTTTCCTCGCCATGAATTTTTCGCCTCCGACAGTCAGCATTTCGTCAAGGAGGGTCTCGGCAGTGAAGTGCGGCGTCTGTTCGACGAAGCCGACATCCTCCGCCCGCAAGCCGCCGATTGTGCCCGCGTCGAAAGGTTCCGCGCCCGTCATAATCTTTAAGAGCGTGGATTTGCCCGCGCCGTTCTTGCCGACGATGCCGACCTTTTCCCCGTCGAAGACCCGAAAGCTCACGTCGCGGAAAATCAATCGCTCGCCGTAGTATTTGGTAACGTTCTCAAGTTGAATCATTGTTCAGCCCCTGAAAAGAAATTTTTATTTAAGCGCGGCGATGAATTGAATTTTATCGGACGCTTAAACGCGTTTGCTGTTCCGCCGCTTTTAAAGCGGCCGGCGCGGAAGATGAGCCGCTCGCCGTAGTATTTGGTAACACTGTCAAGTTGAATCATTGTTCAGTCCCTGAAAAGAAATTTTTATTTAAGCGCGGCGATGAATTGAATTTTATCGGACGCTTAAACGCGTTTGCTGTTCCGCCGCTTTTAAAGCGGCTGGCGCGGAAGATGAGCCGCTCGCCGTAATATTTGGTAACGTTCTCAAGTTGAATCATTGTTCAGCCCCTGAAAAATTTTTTGTCAGAAACGTGACGTTGCTCGCTGAAAGTTTCATTCGTGACAGCAAAAAGCAACGTGACGTTGTATCCAGCTGACGCGGTTAGTCACTCGTGACTTCAGCCAATCACCGCGCTTAAATCTCATTCGTGACAGCAAAAAAAAATCCCGCCGAATGTCACGGCAAGCGAAAAAGTTTTTCAGCCGTTGTAGCCCAACCGCGATTGTTGTCAAACGAATGGCGACAAAAGCAAATGACGTAACGGCGCGAAGAATAGCGGTAACTCACACCTTGCTTTATGTTAATTTTTGACTTACAATTATTCGCAACATGAAAACAAGCCCCGAAGGATTTCGGCTACTCTGAAGACTGGGAACGAAAATTTTTATCTCATGAAAAATTATAAGCGACTGCTTGCCTATATCAAGCCCTATCTTGGACGTTTCGGGCTGGCGATAATCTGTATAATCTGCGCGTCGGGCGCGAATCTCTACTTGCCTTGGATAATCAAGGACATGATTGACAAGGTGCTTGCCGAACGCGATATGGCGATGCTGAATTTCATTTCGGTGAGTATCGTGGTAGTCTTCGCCTTCCGCGGGATTTTTTATTACGGGCAATCGTATCTGGTGTCGTATATCGGTCAACGCGTCGTCGTCGACGTGCGCGAGGTTATGTTCCGAAAGTTTCAGCGAATGCCGATGGCCTACTTCGACAAGCACCAGACCGGCGAAACGATGAGCTACCTTACAAACGACGTCGGAGCGATTCAATCTGCGCTGGTCGACAACCTAATCGAAATGTTCACCGAGGGCGCAATCCTAATCGGCTCAATCGCCATGATGCTCTACCTTGACTGGAAATTGACGCTCTTGACGCTGATCACGGTTCCGCTGGTCGGCACGGCCATGCGAATCTTCGGCAAGAAAATCAAATCGACGGGCACCGTCATTCAGGAAAAGCTTGCCGATATCACGTCGCTGTTGCAGGAAAGCATTTCGTCAATCCGAGTCGTCAAGTCGTTTGTGCGCGAAGGTTACGAGATTGACCGCTTCAAAGTCGAAAACGAGCTGAACTTCCGAGCCACGATGAAAAACGTTCAGCTGACGAGTTTGCTGACGCCCACGGTAGAATTTTTGGCGGCGGTCGCCGTCACGCTGATTGTCTGGTTCGGCGGCTACGAGGTCGTCAACGGAATCATGTCGGCGGGCGCGCTGGTCGCCTTCCTCACCTACGCCGTCAACCTTGCCAATCCCGTCAAGCGGCTGTCGAGAATCTACGGACGCTTGCAAAAGGCAATGGCGGCTATCGACAGGATTTTTGCCGTGCTTGACTTGCCCGAAACCGTCAACGACAAGCCGAACGCGATTGACTTGCCGAAAGTCGCGGGCAGTGTCAAGGTCGAAAATGTCACGTTCAGCTACGACGGCGTACACAATGCGCTTGAGGACGTGAGCTTTGAAGTCGAGCCGGGACAAATGATAGCCTTCGTGGGGCCGAGCGGCGCGGGCAAGTCGACAATCGCCAATCTTATTCCGCGCTTCTACGACGTGACGGCGGGCGCAATTAAGATTGACGGACACGACTTGCGAGACGTAACTGTTCATTCCTTGCGCGAGCAAATCGGTATCGTGCCGCAAGAGACGCTGCTGTTTTCGACGACGGTTATGGAAAATATTCGCTACGGGCGGCTGGACGCGACCGACGAAGAAGTTATCGCGGCGGCGAAGGCTGCCAATGCCGACAAATTCATTCGCGACTTGCCCGAAGGCTACCAAACGCAAATCGGCGAGCGCGGCTTGAACTTGAGCGGCGGTCAGCGTCAACGCATGGCTATCGCGCGCGCCATGCTGAAGAATCCGCAGATTTTGATTTTGGACGAGGCAACCAGCGCGCTTGATACCGAGAGCGAAAAGATTGTTCAATCGGCGTTGGATGACTTGATGGTCGGGCGCACGAGTTTTGTTATCGCGCACAGGCTGAGCACGATATTCGCGGCGGATAAAATTTTCGTCATAGACAAGGGGCGCATCTGCGAACAGGGTACGCACAAGGAACTTTTGGCACTTGGCGGCGTCTACAGCAACCTTTACAACATTCAATTTAGCTCGCTCTAAAAATTCTTAACATACTTTCAAGGACAAATCCTCCCCGCGAAGGTATAATCAAGAAAAATTTTTGGTGGTGAGTAACATGAAGAACAAACTTCTGAGCGGCCTGCTAATCGGGGCATTCGCCTTCGGCGTCGTCGCAGCTGACGTTCAGACTGCAAGTGCGGCATCCTATCCGCCGCCCCCGCCAATGTCCGGCAACAAAATTTCCCAAGGCAGCGATAAAAAACATACCGACAAAATTTCGAAACGCAACAAGCACCATACCAACAAAACTTCAAAACGCAATAACAAAATGCCGGCAATTCCGCCACCGCCTCCGCCGCTGTTCGGTGGCAATGGTATCCCGCAATCGCCTCCGCCCATATCGGGCAACAGAATTCCTCAACCGCCGCCAAGATAATCGACGCTTAAAATAAAAATCCTGTCCGAGCGGCAGGATTTTTTTGCGGAAATTTTTAAGGTGCCTCCAATGACAAATCGACCTTGCATGATATAATCGGCAAAATGTTTCAAGGAGTGACTTGCATGAAGAAAAAACTTTTGAGCGGCTTGTTAATCGGCGCGTTCGTCTTCGGCGTGGGCGCGGGCAACGTTCAGCCCGTCGACGCGGCGTCTCTCGACAAAGTCAAGGAAGCCAAGGAAAAATACGACAAGACTAAAGAAAAAATCGATAAAGCCAAAGACCTCTTCGGAAAGAAACAGGACGGCGACAGTTCCAACCGCCCCGAGCCGCCTAAAGACGAGAACGGCAACCCCATGCCTCCGCCTGGCGGTGACAACTCCAACCGCCCCGAACCGCCCAAGGATGAGAACGGCAATCCTTTGCCTCCGCCCGACGGTGATAACTCCAACCGCCCCGAACCGCCCAAGGACGAAAACGGCAACCCCATGCCTCCGCCCGACAGAAATTCCGACAGCAATCAGTTCCAAGCCATGAAGGACAAATACGACAGCGCGAAGGACAACATCGACAAGGCAAAGAAGATTTTCAAGAAATAAATCTGCGCGGCTGAAAAATTTTCCCCGTCGAAAGGCGGGATTTTTTTTGCTTAGTCCGTGCAGGGGCAAACGGGCGCGTCGAAGTATTTGCCGACAATCTTCACCGCACAGTAATCGCCACACATACTGCAAGCCGTTTCGCCCGCCTTGTTGCGAGCACCTCGCTTTTTCCGAGCAAGTTCAGGGTCAATCGCCAAGCTGAGCTGTTCGTCCCAATCCAAAAGCTTGCGGGCGCGAGCCATCTTCAAATCCCAATCGCGAGCCCCGTTGACGTTCTTAACCAAATCGGCAGCGTGCGCGGCTATCCTTGACACAATCACTCCGTCGTGAACGTCTTCAAGCGTCGGCAGGCAAAGATGTTCGGCGGGCGTCACGTAGCACAGGAAATCGGCGCCGCTTACCGCAGCCAACGTCCCGCCAATCGCCGCAGTGATGTGGTCGTAGCCGGGCGCAATGTCCGTAACCAAAGGCCCTAAGACGTAGAACGGCGCATTGCGGCAAAGACGTTTCTCAAGGCGCATGTTCGCCTCAATCTGGTCGAAGGGAACGTGCCCGGGCCCCTCAACCATGACTTGAACGCCGCGCCGCCACGCTCTGTCAACCAAATCGCCCAAAGTTATCAGCTCCGTCAATTGCGCCCTGTCGGTGGCGTCGGCAATGCAACCGGGTCTTAAGCCGTCACCGAGGCTTATCGTCACGTCGTAGGCCGCGCAGATGTCCAAAATATCGTCGTAGCGTTCGTACAAGGGATTTTCGCGCTCATTGTGAAGAATCCAGCCCGCGATGAAACTTCCGCCGCGACTCACGATATCCATTTCGCGCCGTTGCGTCCGAAGCTTTTCAATCGCCGCCCGCGTCACGCCGCAGTGCAACGTCATGAAGTCCGCGCCGTCCTTTGCCTGCGCCTCAATCGTCTTAAGCAAATCGTCTTCGGTCATTGCGACAATCGCGCCGTGATTCTTAATCGCCGCGACTGCCGCTTGATAAATCGGAACGGTGCCGACCATTACCGTCGAATGCTCGATAATTTTTTTCCGCGAAAGGTCAATGTTGTTGCCCGTGCTCAAATCCATAACCGAATCCGCGCCGCAACGAATCGCCTCGTCCAACTTCAACAATTCGGGCTCGACGTCGGGGAAGGTGCTTGACGTGCCGATATTGGCGTTGACTTTCGTCCGCAAGCCCTTGCCAACGCCGCACGGCTTCAGAGACGTGTGATTGACGTTGGCGCAGAGGGCAATGACACCTTGCGCGACGCCCGCCCGAATGTCCTCAACGGGGATTTGCTCCTGCGCGGCGACGAGTTTCATTGCGTCGGTTGTCTTGCCTTCGCGAGCCGCTTGCATTTGTGTTGACAATTTTATCATCCTCCAAAATTTTGTTACGAGGCTAGCAATGCGCAGCGTTGCGTATTGGCGCGGCGATTACGTCTGAATTATGAGCGGCACTGCGCGCTATCTGTTTGGTTACTTTTTAAAAGTAACCGCGCTTGCTGTTCCGCCGCTTTTAAAGCGGCAAAAATTTAGGGAAGGTCTCCGAAATTCGGAAGCCTTCCCGTTTTGTTTCAAGCTTTTTCCTACGTCGGCATTATCCGAATCAGGTTCGCGGGTCGAAGTGCCTAACTTCCTCTCAGCCTGTCCGCAAGCTTAGACGCGGTCATAACGTTAAAATTATCGAACGTTAGAGCGCGCTAACCGGATGCAACGTCACGTTGCCTCTCAGCCTGTCCGCAAGCTCCCCAATATTCAATTTTGCCTGCGTTACGTTCGACGCAACGAAATTTTATCCTGCACCGGCTTTGAATGAAAATCCTTCGGGCGTTTGCCGCTCATCTGTGATAGAATGCTTTGGATTAAATATCGATACGGAGGATGATGTTCCAATGCAAAACGTTGCAGAGAGAATCGCGGAGATTGTAAGGGAAAATTTCCCGAACGGGATACGCGACGACTTCATTGACGCCAACCGAGTTTTGCGAATTTACGCGGCTGCTTATGCTGACGAAAACCTTTCGCCGAGTGCTGTCGTCGAAGTCATTCGGGCGAACGGAATCGAAATCGGCGGGCGGTTCCACTTCATTTCCGAGGAGGATGCGGAACACATTCTGCTTGCCTTCGACGCGCTTTTTGAGAAGTATTCAATCGTTTACTATTCCGCCGTCTACGAAAAGCATACTGATTTTTTTACGCGCGTGCATATTTTTTCGGTCGACTTTCTGAAAAATTTTTTGCAAAGAATCGACGCGAGTCGCTTTTATTTCAACGAATTTTGCTCTGCAAGCAGAATGACGCGCCTTGACCGCGAAGTTTCAACGGCTTTCACGACGGCGGACGGCTCCTTGTCGCTTGAGGCTTTGCAAGAAAAGTTGCCTTACGTTCCCGCAGAAAAACTTTCGGCGGTGCTGTCCGATAAGAAAAAATTTTTGCCGACCGTCACGGGCAGGTACATTCCCGCCTCCAAAATTAAATTTGACTTCGACGAGATAATCGCCGCCAAAGAACAAATTTTTTCGAGCATAGACGCGAAAGGCTGCGCCGCGCCCGAAGACTACAGCTTGGCGTCGAATTTCGCGCTCAACCCCGAAATCTCCGAAAAAGTCTTGGGCAATGTGATTTACAAAAAATTTTTCGCCATCGACTTCACAAAGCACGACGACAAGCTTTTTCGGAAAGGTCACGTCGTGAAGAAACGACAACGCGGCGATTCGACGCAAGAGCTGCGGAATTTCGTCGCCGCGCAGGAGGAACTGTCCTACGGCGAACTTATTGCCTCCGCCAAAAATTTTAACCTTGCGCCGAGTGTCGGGCTGTCCGTCGCCTATGAAACTATGATTCGCGTGACGAAGGATTTGTTCGTCAAGGACAAGCTGATAACTTTCGACGTTGCCGCTATCGACGAGGCTTTGACGCCCTTCGTGCAAGGGAAAATCATTCCGTTGCGCGCCGTCACGAGTTTCACCGGATTCGCGCCCGTCGAAGGCTACTCATGGAATTTGTTCTTGCTTGAAAGTTTTCTGCGCAAATACAGCCGCAGATACACCTACGACGCACCCGCCGCCAACAGCGCGAGTATCGGCGCGATTTATCCCAAGTCTATGAAGTTTGAAGGCTATCGCGAAGTGCAAGCGGCGGCTGTCGTCCAAGAAAACATTCCGCTTGAAAAATCTGCCGTCGAAGAGTTTTTGGTCGAGCACGGCTACAGGAAGAATCGCATTGATAAAGTTATAGAGGATATAATCATTCGCGCGCAGGAAATGTTGCGCCGATAAAGAAACTGCTTGCCGCTATGTACAAGTACGAATTTGACGCAGAGACCGGCGGCTTGTTGCTGACAGATACCGAAGAACGCATGTCGAAGGAGCCGCGTCCCGTCTACGCAACGGAAATGAATATTTTGGGATTCGACCGCCGCTTCCGCTACGAAAATCAAAACGAGGTTCCCTACCTTTGGGCGGAGGCGGGAAATTATTTTTATCGCGGGAAAAAAATTGCCGTCGTCAAGGGCGGCTCTCTTTATGAAAAGCCCCTGCTTGAATTCGTCGAGGAGGACGGCTTGCCGCAAGGCGAAACGCTTTTGTCCGTCGACTTGAAGGCGATGGCCGCGAAAAACTTCGAGCTCATGGAAAATCTGCGTCAAGCGACGATAAAGCGCATCTACGATTATTGGCGGCGTTATCGGAAGAAGCTGGACTGTTTTCACGTGGCGTTCAGCGGCGGCAAAGATTCTGTCGTCCTGTTGGATTTGGTTAAGCACGCCTTGCCCAAGTCGGCTTTTATCGTCGTCTTCGGCGACACCCGCATGGAATTCCCCGACACCTACAAAATCGTCGACGAAGTGGAGGCGCAATGCCAAGCCGAGGGCATCGGCTTTTATCGCGCTGCGTCGAAGCTTTTACCCGAAGAGACGTGGAAACTTTTCGGCGCGCCGTCGACCGTCCTGCGCTGGTGCTGTTCCGTCCACAAGGCCGCCCCTCAAACCTTGAAGATTCGCGAAATTTTAAACAAGCCTGATTTTGTCGGCGCGGACTTCGTTGGCGTTCGCGCTCAAGAGAGTGTCAAGCGGTCGGGCTACGAGGTTGAAAACTTCGGCATGAAACAGCGCGGGCAACATTCTCACAACTCAATCCTTGAATGGAGCGCGGCGGAGGTCTGGCTTTACATTTTCATGCACGGCTTGCCGATTAACGAGGCGTACAAGAAAGGCAGCCCCCGCGCAGGTTGTCTGCTTTGCCCGATGACAAGCGGCAGAGCAGAATTTTTTCGCCGCAACGCTTATCCCGCTGAAGTCGAGCGATTCGTCGAATACATTGCCGACAACGTCACTGACGCGAATATTGATTCGTACATAAACAACGGCGGCTGGGTTAATCGGCGCAACGGCAGAGACTTGAAAAATCCCGTGATCAACTACACCGAAAATATTTCCGACGATTATCTTTGCATAACAGTTACGAATCCGAAGACCGATTGGCGCGAGTGGATTAAAACGCTTGGCGAGCCCGCTTTCCCTTATGAAGTCGACGAGGCTACTGACGGAACAGTTATTGCGAAAGTCAAAGCCGTTTACGACAAAACGCCCGCGATGAAAATTTTTAAGTCGGTTTTCCACAAGGCGGCGGCGTGCGTCGGTTGCGGCGTCTGCGAATCGAATTGCAGGCAAGGCGCGATTTCGTTCAAGGGCGGCTTTCACGTCGACGAAAAAAAATGCGTCCACTGTCTGCAGTGTCACGCGATTGAAATGGGTTGCTTCGTTTTTGATTCCGGCAAATTGCCCGGCGAAGGAGGAATAAACCGAATGCAAAGCCTAAACACTTTTTCAGACCATGCGCCTAAGCCCGAATGGCTGAAAGATTTTTTCGTCAATCCGAATTCATTTTTGGAGGACAACAACCTCGGAGTAATGCAAGTTACAAAATTCAGACGTTTTCTTTATGACGCCGAACTCGCGGACAGGAAGAGCAAAGCTGCTACCGACTTTACGGAGATTGTAAAAAAAATCGGCTGGGACACGGCGACGGCGTGGGGCTTGATTCTCGTCAATCTCGTTTACAACAATCCGCAAATTCGCTGGTACGTAGAAAATTTGCCAATCAATGAAGGACTTGCCCGCGAAGTCGTCGAACAACGCCTGCAAGCGGCTGAAGTGTCCGCTAAAGATTCAAGGTCAATCGCGAAGTCTTTCAAGCGGCTGTGTGAAATTCCGTTGGGCACCGAATTGCACTTCGGGAAGACGACGAGCGACGGAAGCAAACTTGCGACACTGACGCGCACGAAGGCAAGGATTGATGACAGCCGAGTTATCCTGTACGCGCTGTACAAATTCGCGGAGGCGACCGACGGCTGGTATCAATTCAACTTGACGCGTTTGATGAGCGATACGGATTCGGCGGGCGTGAGTCCGTCAAAAATTTTCGGCATCGACCGCGAGGAAATGCAACAATTCTTGAACGGGCTGTCGACGAATTACCCCGACTTCATAAACGCGACGTTCACGCACGACCTTGAAAAAATTTCGCTTGTGGCAGAGAAAACATCGCAGGACGTTTTGAACTTGTTCGACCGTTAAGAGGTGGCGGCAGTGGATTTTGAACCCAACAAATATTCCGAGTTCTTCGAGATAGACGAGGGCTACTATCCCGAAATCAACGAAAGCTCAATCAAAGACCCGAAAAACAAATGGCAAAGCACTTTCCCGCACCAAGACATCGTTGCGCTGTTGAAGTCGACCGAGCGGGCTTTGTCGCGTTCGGATAAAAAAAGTCTTTGGCTTGAGGGCTCCTACGGAACGGGCAAGTCACGAATCCTTTGGATGATGCAAAATTTGCTGACGTGCTCCGAAGCCGACTTCGACGCCTACTTTGATGAGTATGACAATCTGCGCGGGGAAATCGATTTGCGCGAACGCCTGCGCACCGTCCGCAAGGGCAAAGTCGTGACGGCTTCGCGCTACGCCACGGGCAATATCACTTCGACGCAAAAATTGATTTTCGCCGTCTTCGAGAGCTTGACCGCCGCGCTCAAGAAGGGCGGTTATAAATTCGACGGCGCGAAGACTCTGCGCGGGAAAATCGCCGCTTGGCTTGAATCGGACGCGGCAAATCTGGAATTGTTCCGCGCCAAAATCCGCAAGCCCGAATACCGAATGTCGGCACCTTTGACCGGCAGGAGCGCGGAAGAAATTATCGAGCGGCTGAAAAATTCTCAACAGGAAGTATCGCAACTGGTCGAAGAAATTTTGAAACTCGGCGAGCGCGAAGGAATTATCGCGTTCAACATCGACATGCAAGACTTGACCGAATGGATCAGCGAAGTCATTGCCGAAAACAACTTGAAAGCGATTGTTCTGTTTTGGGATGAGTTCTCCAAGTTCTTCGCCAACAACCGCAACAATCTTGACGAACTTCAGCGGCTGGCGGAGCTGTCGAATATCGCGCCGTTTTACCTCGTTATCGCCACGCATCAATCGGACAGTCTGGCGGGCGAAGGCGACCAAGCCTTTCGCATAGTCAGCGACAGATTCACGCATGTGTCAATCACAATGCCCGACAACATTGCGCTTGAACTCATCGGGCACGCGCTGAAAGTCAAGGACTTTGCCAAAAATGATTGGAACAAACTTTTCGGCGCGCTTAGGGAACGAACCGCCGAACCACGGAAAGTCGTCATGGACTTCGCCAAAATTCGCGACGAAAAAATTTTGACGGACATCTTGCCGATTCACCCAATGACAGCGATTCTGCTGAAAAATCTTGCCTCGTACTTCGCTTCGAATCAGCGGAGCATTTTTAATTTTATCAAGAACAGCGACCCGAAAATTGAGGCGTTTCAGCACTTCATAGCGACGCGGAGCCCCGAAAACGGCGACTTGTTGACGATAGACTATCTGTGGAATTTTTTCTACGAGAGCGGCACGGACGAACACGGCGGCAATGTCGGGCGAATGAATTTGCGTCCGTCGATTCGCGCCATTCTGGACTCTTACGCGCTGAATGCCGACAATCTGACTTCGGACGAGCAAGCCGTCTTGAAGACGGTTTTGCTGTTCCAGGCGATAGACCAAGAATCGCGCGGCGACGTCGACATTTTTCGCCCGACCGAAAAAAATTTGGAGATGGCATTCAAGGGCACCGAACTTGAAGACGGTCACGCGGTTTATATCGCCAACAATCTGGTGCGCAAAGATATTCTCTTCAAAAAGCCGGGCAAGATTGAAACGTTCGCGGTAATGGCTGTCGGCGGCGACTCCGCAGAAACTGAACGCCTGAAAAAAATCGTTAGAGAGACAGCGCGGACTGCCGAGCTTGTCGAAAGTGCAAGGCTGCTTGAAACGATAAACTTGACGCCCGCGCAGAAAAGCCGCTGCGATTTGCGCGCCGTCACTGCCGACAATTTCACCCTGACGATAAACCGAATCACCAACGAAAAGGAAAATTATCGAATCAAAACGGTCGTCTGCTTCGCCCGCAACGAGGACGAGCAAAATAAAATTTACACGCTCATAAGCGACGCGATTCGCAACGAACGCTATCACAAGCTGGTTTTTATCGACGCGTCGTCGAATTTGATAAACCGCGAAGTCTTCAATCGCTGGGTCGACAATTCCGCTAATGAAAGATATTGGCGCGGCAAAGACAACTCTCTCGCCGACAAAATGAAAATCAACGCCGACGACTGCTTGAAAGAGTGGAAGAATTCTTTTGAGACGGGCTCATTTGTCTACTACCCCGCGACGAAAACTGATGCCGACGAGCGCAAGGGCATTTCCTGCCAAAGCGCAGACCGAATCACCGACGAGCTGCGGGACAATGTGCGCCAAATTTATCCGTATTCGTTCGACGACGCCAATGTCACCGACACGCTTTTTTTATGCTCAAATTTAAAAGCACTTGCCAAGGCAGGCGCAGAACAAACGGAATTTTCCATGCTCAAAACCAAACAGATTAGAATCATTTTGGGCGACGTGTGGCAAATATCCGGAAAGTATTGGGAAATTTATCCCGACTTAAGCATTTCCCGCTTGAAAATCGAAGTCGACGCGCTGATTAAAGCCGAAATCGACAAGAACAGCCGCATTTCCTTTGACGATATTTTTGCGCATCTGCTTGAGCGCGGATTCATGCCGCTGAACATTTACGCCTTTTTGACGGGCTTTCTGCTGAAGGAATACGCTGCCGACCCTTACAGATTCAGCGCGGGTATCGACGGCAATTTGGGCGGCGCGATGAATGCCCAAAAGTTGGCGGAATTTGTTTCCGAAAGTATCAAGCAATCCTTTACGCCCGTGAAGAATTATCGCCCGAAATGCCTTGAAATTATGTCGCAAAATCAGCGGCAATTTATGTCGTTCGCCTCCGAGATTTTCGGCGTGGAGGAGGACATTTCGGTTGAGCAGAGCACGCAAAAGCTAAGAATCAAGCTGAAAAATTTGGGCTGGCCGCTGTGGTGCTACGTCGACGCGGCGGAGGATAAATACAAAGATTTTTTGCGTCTCTTCGCGGAAATTGCCAATTCGAGGCAAGCGATAAGCATTTCGGCATTGGCGGAGCGTGCCGGGTTTTTTTTGTTGAATAATCCGTCAGCTTTTGGCGATTTAAAACGATTTTTAACCGCTCAAAAGGGGCAAGAAATTTTTACCGACTTCCTGAAAACTTTCGAGGACGGAATCATTCCGGACTTGGCAACGAGAATCGGCATTGAAAATCCTGTTGCCGAATGTCAGCAACGAATAACTTCGGGCGACGGAATATGGTTGCACGACAAGGAAACGGCCACCGACGATTTGAAAAAATTAATCGTCGACTACAAAATTATCGTTGAAAGTCAAAGTTTCGGCGTCGACAGCAAATCAATTAGTGAATGCGCGCAGAGTTGGCAAACGTTCTGCCGATTTAATTTGAAAATTCCTGCGGACGCCGTCGGCGATTATTATCTGTCGGCAAAAAATTTCTTCGCCGCTTTGAAAGAAATTTGCGAGCGCGGCGAAATTCCTCAAGGCAAACGGGAATTTTTTTTATGCCAACTTGTCGACAACGCCACGACCATTCGCAATGCTCTTTCCGAGCCGATTAAAATTTTGCGCGAAAAATATTCTTTCCCGCTGGATGGCTTGAGCGACGAGGAAATAAATGACTTGTATGCTTCCCTGCCCTACACTTCCTTCACGGATTCGCAAGGGCGTTATCATAAAAGCGTTTCTGATTTGGCGAAAAAAATGCAGAGCAGTCAGCTTAAAAATAAATTGTTGAGCTTGTGGCGGAAAGTTGCGGGAAATAAATCGCCGCGCGAATGGTCGAAAGAGCACCGCACGCCGATTTTGGCAATGGTTCCCGAAAACGAACGCGAGACCGTTGGAAAATTTTTCGATACGATTATGGCAAATTCGCCGGAGAAAAAAGACATACAGGACGCGATTGATTATTTCGAAAAGCGTCCGCAATATTTCGCCGCACTCAATGATGAACGGCAGATTGAAGCGGCTTTCCGCAATTCGGTTATCGGCGAAAAATATTTCGACATCTTGGAAGACAATAACGAAGTTCGCACCGAATTGGAACGAAAATTCCACGGCGACGCTTATCAGTGGCATTCGAGTCTTCGCGTCAAGGAAATCATAGACAAATTCGCCGAGAATAAATATTATATCGGCGAGGCGCATGATAAAGTTACGGGAAAAGTCATGCGTATGTCCGACAGTGACGCGAAAAGCCTTTTGATTGATTTGCTTGATAAAAATTACGAAGTCGGCTTGAAAGTTTTAAGGGAGTTTTGAGCGTGGAAATTTTGAACGTCGCAACTGCCGCCGAAAAAATTCGCATCTACTTGAAACGAGACACCTTGCGCCCGTATTTTGTCATTTCCGACGGCGCGGCAGAGTGCGAAAAGCTCCGAAAAAAATTTAACAGCCTCAAGAGAATTTACATATCGGACTTTTGCAAGGGCGATTCGCCGCTTGATACCGATTTGCTCGTCGAAAAACTGAATGCGCTTGAAAAGGACGCGCTTTGTTTCGGCTTGGGCGAATACATTTACTTCACCGCGCAGGAAAATATTTTGCTGGCGTTGCAAGACAGGAATTTTAATCGGAAAATCATCTTCGTCTGTCGAGGCATTGCGAATTTGCTTGAACGCCTTGCCGACGAAGATTTTAAATTCCGCACGAACAATATTTGTCGCGTCGAAGGCAAAGGAAAATTTTTCGTCGTAAAATACGACCCGAAAATAAAAATTCCGGCTGATGCCCAAAATTTCTCCGAGCTGTTAAAGCTTGCGGAAAACGGCAGAACTTCAATAATCGCGCAGTCCGATTTGCCGCTCGTGAACGTGAAGGCGATAAATAATTTTTACGAAGCGATTAAGTATCGTGAGCCGCATTTCGTTGCCAAGCCCGACGCGTTGAACGCCGAACAGTGGCAAGAATATTTTTATGACGACGCTTGCGAGGGGTATCCGCCCGAACATTGGCGCACGTTCGCGGCGGGTTTCAAAAATAAAATCACCAACCCTTATCTGAAATTCGTCTTCGCGCGTTCCGCCGACTTTGAAACGTATCGGGAAAATTTGTTCTTCGCCTTGCTTGCCGTCGACGACGAAAATGTTTTTAAGGAGTTTTATTCTCTGCGGAAGGCCGCCGTCAAAAATATTTCGTCGCCGCATCTCACCGAATATCTTGCGCGGCTTGAAAAAATTCCCGACGCCGTGAAATATTTGACGGACAACACCGCCGAAGAGCGGCGCGCAATGATTGAATTCGTGCAGGGCAAAGAAAAAATCCCCGACGTTATCAGCAAAAATTACCCGTCGATTGGCGATTATCTGACCGATTACGACTTCGGAGACGAGGAAATTACGAATTACTTTCGACGATACAAAAAAATCAAGCTGTGCAATGTCGACGACGAAAATTTTAAAAGTCACGTTCAAAAGCTGGCGCAGACAAGGCTTTACAACAAATTCGACACGCGGCAAACCATTTTGGACGGCGCAGACAAAAATGCAAAACTTTATTGGCTGGACGCGCTCGGCGTGGAATTTTTGAGTTTTATCGCGGCAAGGGCGGCGCAGTTCGGTCTTTCCGCCGAAATTAAAATCGCCCGCGCTGAATTGCCGACGCTGACTTCCCAAAATAAAAATTTCTACGACGATTGGCAAGGCGATAAGTTCCCCAAAAATCAGCAGCTCGACGAACTGAAACACTCGCCCGAAAAATTCGACGCGAACGGCAAATGTTCCGCGCCGACTTACATCGACGACGAACTTTTGATAATCGACGGCGTCATGAACGAAATAAATATCGCGCTGACGAATCATCAGGCCGAAAAAATTATTTTGACTTCAGACCACGGAGCAAGCCGCCTCGCCGTAATGTACGGGCGCGAAAATAAATTCAGAATGAACTCGGCGGGCGAACACGGCGGACGCTGTTGCCCGATAAACGCCCTTGACGATAAGCCCGCTTGCGCTGTGGAGGAAAACGGCTACCGGGTTTTGGCGAATTACGACAGATTTGCCGGCGGTCGATTGGCTTCGGTCGAAGTGCACGGCGGTGCCGCTCTCGAAGAAATTTTGGTGCCCGTGATTGAATTCGCCTTGCAGACCTCCGAAAAAATTCCCAAGCCCGAAAAAATTCCCGCGCCATTGGAAGACGTCGACGACGGCTTTGATTTTTTTGACTGACGAGGACTGACGATGGAAAATCGATTGAAAAAAATTTTCGCCGACATGGTCGTCTATAAAGACTTGAAGAACAGCAATTTTTTTTCCGCGCTGAGTCTGCCGTCGTTCATGCGCGATTGGCTTCTGCGCCGCTTCGAGGACGCCGACGGCAACTTCGACACCAACGAGCTGTCTGACTTCGTGCGGAAATTCATTCCCAAAAAGGACGAGTGGAAGGCGATTAAAAGCCGCATCGTCATGGACAACGAACACGTCAAGCTGCTGGCGAAGGTCTCCGTCGAAATTGACGTGGCAAGCGGCGCGGCGTCGTTTTCTCTGCCGGACTTCGGGCTGTCCGCGAAAGAAACCATGATTGACGAAAATATTTGGTATCTCTACAAAGATGAACTGGTCGGCGGGCGCGAAGTGTGGGGCATGATTCAGCTCGGCTATCGGCCGCCCGATTACGACGCGCGCCCGAAAATCCCCGGCAAAATTCGCCTGCTCAAGTTCAAAAATTTTTGCCCGTATAAAATCAACCTCGACTTCTACAAGGACGCAAGAAAAAATTTTTCCTTCGATGAGTGGCTGCAAATCCTCCTCGGCGCGATTGACTACAACGCCGCAGGTTATCAGCGCGAAGAACAAAAATTGACCATGCTCACCAGACTCCTGCCCTTCGTCGAAAAGCGGCTGAATCTGATTGAACTTGCGCCCAAGGGCACGGGCAAATCTTACGTCTTCGGGCGCGTAAGTCGTTTCGGCTGGCTGTCAAGCGGCGGGATTATGAGCCGCGCCAAAATGTTTTACGACATGCAGAAACGTCAAGAGGGTCTCGTCGCCTACAACGACTTTGTTGCGCTCGACGAAGTTCAGACGATTTCTTTCAAGGACACGGACGAAATGCGCGCCGCCTTGAAGGGCTTTTTGGAAAACGGCGTTTACACGGTCGGCAACCACTCAAACAACGCGGACGCGGGCGTCATTCTCAGCGGCAACATTTCAAAGGCCGTGATGGATATGGACGGCGCGGAAAATATGTTCGACGAACTGCCGACGGTCTTTCACGAATCCGCGCTGATTGAACGCTTCCACGGCTTCATTAAAGGCTGGAATATCCCGCGCATGAACGACGACATGAAAATTTGCGGCTGGGCTCTGAACTCCGAATATTTTTGCTCAATCCTCCACGAATTGCGCGAGGATATAAGTTATCGGGCGGTCGTCGACAAACTGATTCGCGTGCCCGAAAAAGCCGATACCCGCGACACCGCCGCGATTAAACGAATTGCAACGGCTTACTTGAAATTATTTTTCCCGCACGTCCGCCGCGCCGAAGAGGTCGACAAGGAACTTTTCAGCCGCTACTGTTTGGAACGCGCTTGTCAAATGCGGGCGACGATAAGGAAACAGCTTGCCTTGCTGGACGTTGAGTACGCCGGCAAGGACATTCCAACTTTCGAGGTAATTTAAGTGGCGAAGAAAATTTTTAGTTGCGTTGCTTGCGGCAAGCAGCCCCTTACCAAAAACGAAGTCAGCATAAACAAAAAACTCTTGGGCATGACGTCCAAGAATTTTTATTGCATTGAATGCCTGGCGATTTTTTTGGAAGTCGCGCCGCAAGACATTCTGGATAAGATTGAGGATTTCAAAAATGACGGTTGCAAGCTCTTCGAGTAGGATAATCTACGCTGACAACGCCGCGACGACGAAACTTGACGACGAGGCATTGGCTTTGATGTTCGACCTGCAGAAAAATTTTTTCGCGAATCCTTCGGCGGCTTACAAACTTTCGCGACCGTTGAAGAAAATTTTGCGGGAGGCGCGCGAAAAAATCGCCGCTTGCATTAACGCCGCGCCGCACGAAATTATTTTCACGTCGGGCGGCACCGAAAGCGATAATTGGGCGATAAAATCTTCCGTGCTTGCGAATTTGAGCGAACGCCCCAACATAATCACTTCCGCCATTGAACACAAAGCCGTTTTGAATTCCTGCGCGGCGATGGCAAATTTGGGTTGCTCCGTGACGATTTTGCCCGTCGACAATGCCGGCGCGGTTAAGCCCGTCGACTTGCAAGAAAAAATTTTGCCGCAGACGAAAATTATTTCCGTCATGCTCGCCAATAACGAAGTCGGCACGATTCAGCCGATTAAGCGGCTCGCGGACATTGCGCACGCGGCGGGGAAAATTTTTCACACGGACGCGGTGCAAGCGGTCGGTCACATTCCCGTTGACGTCAAAGCTTTGGGCGCAGATATGCTTTCCGCCTCCGCGCACAAGTTCAACGCTCCCAAGGGCGTCGGCTTCCTTTACCTTCGCGAAGGGCTTAAACTTGCGCCTTACATTGACGGCGGCGGTCAAGAATTTTCCAGGCGCGCCGGCACTGAAAATCTTCCCGCCATTGCGGCGATGGCTCTTGCGCTCGAAAAAAATTGTCGCCTCATGAACGCAACTGCCGAAAAACTTTCAGCCTGCACGAAAACTTTGCTCGACTGCCTGCGCGGCAACGACATTGATTTTATCGTCAACGGCGGCGAAAATCGTTTGCCGGGGCATTTGAGCTTGTCGTTCAGGAACGGCGAAGGCGAAACCTTAATGCACAGGCTCGACTTGAAAAATATTTGCGTTTCGACGGGCTCGGCGTGCGATTCTCGGCAAGTGAAAATTTCTCACGTGTTGCAAGCCTTGAACGTACCCGAAGCTTATATTCGCGGGACAATCCGAATAACTTTCGGCAAGGAAAATTCTCGCGAAGACGCAGAAATTATCGGCAAGCATCTGACGGCTTTGCAACGTGATTGCGCTTAAGAGTAACTGTCCGCGCCTTAAAGCAAAAAAAATCCCTCCCGCTTTGGGAGGGTAATTTTTTTTGCCGCGCAGATTTATTTCTTGACGAGTGTTTTGCCGCTGATTTGGTAGCTGTCGCCGTTGACGTTGAAGGTCGTCGCCGTGAAGTCAGTCAGCGTGATTGAGCCCGTGCCTACCGTGAACTTAATCGTGCCCGCCGCCGAATCGTAAGCCGTCGTGAACGTGCCCGTTATCTTCAACAGGTCGTCATCTCCAAAGCCGCCGATAACGTCATTGCCGTCGCCGTCCGCGTAAATGAACGTATCGGCTCCGTTGCCGCCCCACAATGAGTCGTCGCCCTTGCCGCCCGTGATGCTGTTGTTGCCTTTGCCGCCGACGATTGTGTTGTCGAGCGCGTTGCCCGTTATCGCAATGGCCTTGGTGCGCGTGGCGGCGGAGGCGTATTCGGCATAGGAGGGAAGCGTCACCGAGGCTTTGCTCTTGTTGTTGTAAGTCAAGCCGCCGAGTATGGTCGTCAGTTCCGTGCCCGCCGAGTCAATCAAAGTCAGCTGTTTGCTTGCGGCGTTCTTTACCGTCAAAGTGTTCTTGCCCAGCGTCAAGACGACGTTCGCGCTATTGACGGCAGTCTTGGTGACGGCCGCGCCGAGTGAAATTTTGTCGCCGCGCGCGTAACCTTGAACAACGTCCTTGCCTGCCGTGTAGACGAAAACATCCGAGCCTGCGCCGCCGACCAAAGTATCGTTACCTGTGCCGCCGTTCAGCGTTGAGCCGTTCGCGCCCGCCAAAATCTTGTTGGCATTCTTGTTGCCGACGATATTAATCGCATTAGTCGCCGCCGAGGTCGATATTCGCCAGCGCGGAATAAACCGAGGCAGAGGCGTCAAAAGCCGTCGTCGAGGCGGTGAGCGTGACGTTTTTCTTGTCGGCGTTGAAAATCTTGCCGTCCTCAAAGATGTACGTCGCCGAGGTCTTCTTGCCCGTCTGGAAGGTGATTTTCTTGCCCGCGCCGTCCTCTATGAAGAGCGAATCGTCATCGCCAAAGCCTAGGGGTTGTTGGTAAAGTCGAGTACAGAAAAAAACATAAGCAAATCTTTGATA
>CAMJMR010000029.1 GCA_946407095.1 uncultured Selenomonadales bacterium
TCTTTTTGCTGCTATTCTTCTCTGGTTAAAATGAATTGTCCACAGTCCCTAGTTACGCCAACTCAAAAGTCATTGACACGCCAAGTCAGAGCCGACACTTTAGCAACCGCCCTAAAGCTTAAGAAAGCCCCCTCGTTTGCAAGGGAGCTTCCATTCATTCCGATTACATTTATTCAGCTCGTCATGCGTTTGGCCAGAGCCGCCGCCTCTGTGAAGAGGGCTTGCACTTGATGAATTTTTCCTTCGGCGGATTTGATTGTCGCAACGTTTTTATCATCCATCCACTTGGCATAATCCTGCGCGGCGGCAATCGCCAAGTCGCAAATTTTCATGTAAAGGTTGTGCAAGGGCTCAGCGGATTTTGGCACGGGCAAGCTGAAGAGTTCCTGCTTGCGCGCCTCCCAATCCTTTTTGAAGACTTCGTCAAGCAGTTTCTTCAATTCGGCGCGTGTATCGTCTTGAGCCAGGCTACCCAGCGCAAGAATCGAGCCGTATTTTTGTTCCGCCTCACGCATTACCGCTTCGTGCCGAGCATTTATTTCGCCCGCCTTGGTCAAGTATTCGTCAAGTTGCGCGCGTCTTGCCTTCGATATTTCCGAAACGTATTCCTGGAAATTTTGCACGCGAGAAACTTGCCACCTGTCGTCCTTGACGCAAGACAGGACGATTTGCATAGGGAATTCGCGCCCGAGTTCCGGCTGATAAATCACCAAGTCGGCGAAGGCCTCATTGTTATTGGCGTCGTTTCGCTGAATGTTTTTCACACCGCGCACTTCAATGTCATTTAGCCCCGTCCGAGCAATCAGCTCCATTACGCCGACGTTTTCCTTGGCGTTCAAATCGCCCGTTGCGACGTAGGAATCGACGGCCGCCTTCAAGCTTAGCATAATCGGCGCGCGAAGCATTTGCGTGAAGTTCGTGATAGCGTCTTTGGCGTCGGGCGTCGTCAAGGCTGTAGGCTCCGAAAGACCGTCAACCAAGCCGTCGTAGCCCGAATCGAGCACGCTGTCCAAGTCTACCGCGCGATGAAATTTTTCGACGTCGTGAGTTTTGATTGATTGACTGACCGCCTCTATCGCGTAATCGGGCGTATCGGTGCGCACGTGAAAGTAATAGTAGCCGCCGCCCGCCACAGCCACTGCCAGCGCGGCAATTCCTGCGCCCGTCGCCATTTTGATTCGCTTGTCCAAACTGAATCCTCCTTTGAAAGCTGAATTGGTGTTCGCGCCTATTATACACCAATAGCGAGGAAATTTTTACTTAAGCCCTTGTCGAGCGACTGAAAAATTTTTATTTACGCTTGCGCCGATTTTGTGATAGAATCAAAAAAATTTTTGGAGGTGTTGAGTATGGCTTTTCCGAAAAATTTCTTGTGGGGCGGAGCTGTTGCCGCTCATCAGTTGGAGGGCGCATATCAGGCGGGCGGAAAGGGCTTGAGCGTCGCCGATGTTATGACGGCGGGGGCTCACGGCGTGCCGCGCGAAATTACCGACGGCGTTATCGCGGGCAAAAATTATCCGAATCACACGGGCATTGACTTCTATCACCGCTACAAGGACGACGTGAAACTTTTCGCCGAGATGGGCTTTAAATGTTTCCGCACGTCAATCGCTTGGACGCGCATTTTCCCCAAGGGCGACGAGCTTGAGCCCAACGAGGAAGGCTTGAAGTTCTACGACGCTTTGTTCGACGAGCTGAGGAAATACAATATCGAGCCCGTCATTACGCTGAGCCATTTTGAAATGCCGTTGCATTTGGCTAAAGAATACGGCGGCTGGACCAATCGCAAGGTCGTTGACTTTTTCACTCGCTACGCCGAATGCGTCATGCGCCGCTACAAGGACAAAGTCAAATACTGGATGACATTTAATGAGATTAACAATCAAGCTAACGTCGGCAACGACTTTTTCAGCTGGACAAATTCGGGCTTCAAATTTTCTGAATGCGAAAATCCTTATGCCGCGATGTATCAATCGGCGCATCATCAATTCGTTGCGAGTGCTTTGGCCGTCAAGCGCGGGCACGAAATTAATCCCGAATTCAAAATCGGTTGCATGGTTGCTTGGGTGCCGATTTATCCCTATTCCTGCAATCCCAACGATATGATAATTTCGGTCGAGGAAATGCACGACAGAGCTTATTTCGCCGATGTGCAAGTCCGCGGTCACTATCCCGCCTATGCTCCCAAGATTTGGGCGCGCACAAATTCAACGCCGAAAATGGAGCCAGGTGACGACAAAATTTTGGCAGAGGGCACGGTTGACTATATCGGCTTCAGCTACTACATGAGCAAGACCGTAAAAGCGGACGCCGCAAACGAAACGAGCGAATACGGCGAATCGGAACACACCGTCGCGAATCCCTATATCAAAGTCAGCGATTGGGGTTGGTCGATTGACCCTGTCGGCCTGCGCTATGTCCTCGCCACGCTTTACGAGCGCTACGAAAAGCCGCTGTTTATCGTCGAGAACGGTTTTGGCGCGATAGACAAAAAAGAGGCGGACGGCACTTGTAACGACGATTATCGAATCGCCTACCTTAACGCGCACATTGCCGAGGCGAAAAAGGCTCTCGAAGAGGACGGCGTCGATTTGATGGGCTACACGCCGTGGGGTTGTATCGATTTGGTTTCGGCCACTACCGGCGAGATGAAGAAGCGTTACGGTTTCATTTACGTCGACAAGGATAACGAAGGCGCAGGAACATATGAGCGTAGCAAAAAGAGTTCATTCGATTGGTACAAGAAAGTTATTGCGACCAATGGCGAAGAACTCTAAGCGAAAAAAATTATTACTCAGCAGCCGGCGAGCGATTCAGCTTGCCGTTTTTTTTAATCGATAGTTATAAGTTCATAGTTTGAGGTTCCCATTTGATGTTGAGCCATAGCGGAAAGCTGGCGCAAGCCCGAACGACTTTCGATGCGCTCAATCAGCGAATGGTTCCGATTGTCGGGGAAGGCGTAAACCATATCAACCGAGGCCTGGTCGACGGCAAGAATGTCTGTCGAGGCGAGAATCCCCAAGTCGGGCATTTCGGGCGCGGCGGCTCCGGTGCCCGCGCAGTCGCAGTCGACGCTGAGCCGTTGCAGAACATTTATAAAGACGATTTGCTTGCCGAAGTGGTCGCAAATCGCCTTGCCGCTGTCTGCCATGAGTTCCATCAATTTGTCGCCCAAAACCCATTCGCCGAAGTCTTCGAGCCCGTGGACTTGCCGCTTGCCCACCTTCCCCGACGCGCAGCCAATCGCGATATTCTTCAGGCTGCCGCCGAAGCCGCCCATGCTGTGCCCTTTGAAGTGCGTCAACACGACAAGCGAATCGTAATTGGTGAGGTGTGCGCCCATTGCCACCTTTTTCAGGTGAAAGCCGCCGCTAACGGGGAAATCGACGTCGCCGTCCGCGTCAATTATGTCGACGGGGCAAAACGTCCAACCGTTGGTCTTTAGCGTCTTCATGTGCCGCTCTGTCGTGGAGCGCGCGCCGCCGTAAGCAACATTCGCCTCGATAATCGTCGAATCGGGGATTTGCGCTTGAAAAGGCTTAACCAGTTCGGGGCGCAAGATATTGGGACCGTGGGGCTCGCCTGTATGCAATTTTATCGCAACCTTGCCCGTTATTTGCGAATTGATTTTGTTGTAAAGCTTAATCAGATGCTCGGCGTCAATCGTCTTGCTGAAGTAAACAATTGCCTTGTCATCGGGCGGGATTTTTTCCGCCACGGCAACGTTTTGATTGACCGACGCTTTATCTGAACAGCCCGCCAAGCCGCCCGCCAAACCGACGAGACCCGCAATGCCTGCGAGCTTCACAAAATTTCTGCGCGTGAGTTTCATAACAAACGCCTCCTACAAATACTTCAAGGCGATTATAATTTATGAAGTCAACTGCAAGCAAGCAACGCGGGATATTTTTTTTACGTGCAGAAATATTTCAGTACGGGCAGCTTGCCGAAACGTTTTGCAATCCACAACGGGATTAGGACGCCGAGCAAAGTCGCCGCGCAGATGACTGCCGAGTTAGTGAAAAATTCTTCGGGCGGAATGTCCGTCGTGTGGGCAAGCACTTCGTAGAAAACATTCGCGATAATCGGGTGCAAGACCAAAATCATCATGCTTTGCCGCCCGCAGTCGCTTATCAGCGAAAAAATTTTGCCGCCCGTCATCAGCGCGGAAAGTTTCATCAAGAGCAACGTCCCCGCCAGACCGCCCGCGTAAAACATCAGCGCATTGCCGTAGCGGCGAAAGTTCATGTCGACACTTACGTTGAGGCAAAAGGCAAGCACTACAACCGCCGCCGACACCGCGCAGGTTATTAAGCCCATTCGTTCGACGAAATTGTATTTGCGAATCAGGACGCCCGCCAATAAAAAAATCTGCGCGGCAAGCGCAATGTCAAAGCCGAACGGCAAGACAGAAACCTTTCCGAGAGCGAAACCGAAGAGCGAACACATCACGACCGCCGCCGAAAAAATTTTCGCGCCGAACTTGCCAAGCCGATTGAACAGCTCAACGAAAATCAGCTCCGCGCAGAGCAACGCCGGCAAAAACCACAGTTGCCCCAAAATCAAACCAAAGTTGTTGCCATTGCCGATGAATATCGCCGTGAGGGCGGCAAGCGAGTCAAGTTCAGACCAACCCCACATGTATTTCAAATATCCCTCCTCGTGGCAGAGGACAAACCAAATCGGATACCACAGCAGCTCCGCGAGATAATACGGCACGAGCAACCGCTTGAACAGTTTCGCGGCGAACGGTCTAAAATTAATTGCCCCCCCCCACTTGTTCAAGTTCAGCAGGAAGCCCGCCGTCACGAAGAAAAACGGCATGTGGAAAACGAAAATAAATTTTTTCAAAGGGCTTATAATTACCGCGTGACCCAGCACCATTAAAATTATCGCGACGCCTTTGGCGAAGTCAATCCAGCCGATTCGTTCAGCCATTGAACATGACGCTTTCAAAGAACAGCCCGCAACGCGCCAAGTAATATCGCTCGTTTTCAATCAGGAGGCGGTCGGAAAAGTCTTTGTCCATGAAAAGATTGTTCGGCAGCTCGACGGGCTCGCGGAAGTAAAGATAGCTTGAGCCCTTCATGAGCGTCAAGCGGTGCGCGCTGTTTATGTGGCGTCCCGCCTCTTTGAGGATTTGATACGGGTACAGCTCGGCAAGGCACTGCATCAGCGCGACGTAGCGGGTTTTCTCGTTGGCGAAGGGTCCATGCCGCTTGCCCTCCAGCGTGAAGAACAAATTCCCGAAAACTTGCGGTTCCGGGCGTCCGTAGGCGGCGGCGTGCGGCAAGATGACTTTTGAACTTTTCGGCGCGTAAGCCTCCATTGCGTCCAGCGTGGCAAGCATTTCCTCAATCGTCTGATTCAAATGGAGGACGGGCTTTTGATTGCGCGATTTTCTTTGCGGAGGCGGCGGCGGCACGTCGACGGGCGGCGCAGGCAGATAATTTTCAGGCAACAGCGGCTCGTAGACTTCGATGCGCATTTGGGCGTTGCGGACATCTGCGCGGTTGAAAATCAGCTTTATCGCCTTGAGGATTTGTTGCGGGGTGCGTTGCGTTTCCAGGTAGATAATCGGCGCGATTTTCTTCGGGCGTTGCATGGCAATGGTGTTCGTCCGCAAGAACAGCGTCCGCGTCGGGTCTGTGCTGCACAAGCCGTTGATTACGTCGGGATATTCGGCGTAGAGGCATTTGACCGCGATAAAGAACAGCTCCTGCCAATCGCGCACGGGCACCCGCTCGTCGAAGTAAATCAGCGCGACGGGCATTTCGTTTTCGGTTATCTCTTGCGACTTCGCTGCCAAGTCTATTATTCTTCCTGTCGGCAAAAGTCTCACTCCTTTTCAAAGATTTTTCAGATTGATTATAGACAATCGCCGCGCAAAATGCAAAAAAATTTTTTTGTCATTTTCAAGCGCAACTGCTATAATCGACGCGGTAAACAACAACGCTCGACTAAGGAGGACGATTTATGCTTACGATTGACAAGCTTCAAGAATACGGCGTGAACACGAAGGAAGGCTTGGCGCGGTGCATGGGCATGGAAAAATTCTACTTCCGTATGCTGGGCATGGGGCTCAAGAATGATTCGTTTGAAAAGCTCGGCAAGGCACTGGAAGACGGCAACTTGGATGAGGCCTTTGAACAGGCTCACGCGCTCAAGGGCGTGGTCGGCAACCTTGCACTCACGCCGATTTACGATCCGCTCGCCGATATGACCGAAATGCTCCGCGCAAAAAAAGACGCCGATTACGTCACGATGTACAAGCCGATTAAGGAAATTCGCGACAAACTCGTTGCCGAACTCTGACGCGCAAACTGAAAGGGACAAGGGGTAAGCTCAAGGCTTGCCTCTCGTCCCTTTTTGATTTAATGATTATTCTGCGCCGTGCAATTTTATTTTTCAGCAACCATGCGGTTAATCGCGCTTATGAGGGCTTGAATCGACGCAGTGATAATGTCGGTGTCCATGCCCGCGCCCCAAACAACTTTGCCGTCCGAGCCCGTTATCGAGATGTAGGCGATAGCCCGCGCAGATTGACCGATTTCAAGCGCGTGTTCGTTGTAAGTCAAGTTGCTGTAGCTTATGCCCAAATTTTTCTGCAAGGCGTTGGAAATGGCGTCGAGGCGTCCGTTGCCGCGCGCAATGTAGGTAACGCGTTCGCCGTTGACTTCCAAATCGACACTGCCGACGCGCGCGCCGCCGGGCTCCTTGCGCAAGTGGAATTCAATCAGCCTGTACGGTTTGTCGACGTTGACGTATTGCTCGCTGAAAATCTGGTAAATCTCGTCGGGCAAAAGTTCTTTGTGCTTGCGGTCGCTGACGGCCTTGACGCAATAGCCGAAGTCCTCGCGCATTTTCTTGGGCATTTCGATGCCGTATTTTTGCTCCATGATGAAGCCGACGCCGCCCTTGCCGCTCTGGCTGTTGATTCGGATAACGTCGCCGTCGTATTCGCGCCCGACGTCGTGCGGGTCGATAGGCAGGTAGGGAACAGTCCAACGGTCGGGATTTTTTTCGTCGCGCCAATGCATTCCCTTCGCGATAGCGTCTTGGTGGCTGCCGCTGAACGCCGTGAAGACCAGCGCGCCCGCGTAGGGTTGGCGGTCGTGGACGTGCATGCGGGTGACGCGTTCGTACATTTCGACAAGGGCGGGCATGTTCGTAAAGTCAAGTTCGGGGTCGACGCCGAGCGCGAACATGTTCATTGCCAGCGTGACGATGTCGACGTTGCCGGTGCGTTCGCCGTTGCCGAAGAGCGTGCCTTCAATCCTGTCCGCGCCCGCCAACAAGCCCAGTTCGCAATCGGCCACGCCGCAACCGCGGTCGTTGTGCGGGTGCAGGCTCAAGACGACTTTGTCGCGGAATTTCAGATACTTGTTTATGTAGGCAACCTGCGCGGCGTAAATGTGCGGCAAACTCATTTCGACGGTGACGGGGATGTTGATAATGGGTCGGCGGTCGATGACGGGCTCCCACACGTCCAGGACAGCGTTGCAGACCTCCAAGGCGTATTCGGGCTCCGTGCCCGTGAAGCTTTCGGGCGAATACTCAAAGCGATAATCCGCGCCCGCCTTTTCCGTCAGCTCAAGCAAAAGTTTCGCGCCGTCAACAGCGATTTGCTTAATTTCGTCCTTCGACATGCGGAAGACCTGTTCGCGTTGCGCCACGCTTGTCGAGTTGTAGACGTGAACTATGGCGTTCTTCGCGCCTTCGAGAGCCTCAAAGGTTTTCTTTATGATGTGTTCGCGAGCCTGCGTGAGGACTTGAACGGTCACGTCGTCGGGGATAAGGTTTTCCTCAATCAGCTTGCGCAGGAGGGCGTATTCGGTATCGCTTGCGGCGGGGAAGCCGACTTCAATTTCCTTGAAGCCGATTTTGACGAGCGTCTTATAAAACTCAATCTTTTCGTCGAGACTCATGGGGATAATCAACGACTGATTGCCGTCGCGCAAGTCGACACTGCACCAGACGGGAGCTTTCGTCGGATATTCTTTGCGCGCCCAATCCAAAATCATTTCGGGCGGCAGGAAGTAGCCTTTGCTGTACTTTGTATGATTCTTCAAATTTAACACCTCATTGAAACTGAAAATTTTTTCCGCGCAGATTATATTCGCAAGCCGATTCAAAGTAAAGCGCGCCGTTGAATCTTTGCCCGCAAAAAAAGCCGTTCCTGCGCGGGAGCGGCAACGTTAATTTTAAGGCTTGGTGCAGAAGGGAGGCGCGCATGGACGCGCGCCCGCCCGCGCTACTGAGCGTGACGCGAAGTCAGCGGGCACAGTTGGCTTCGGGTAGCGCGGACGTTTCGG
Source organism: uncultured Selenomonadales bacterium (assembly GCA_946407095.1). Lineage (GTDB taxonomy): Bacteria > Bacillota > Negativicutes > Selenomonadales > Selenomonadaceae > Quinella. The sequence goes on from CAMJMR010000029.1 coordinate 8,316, forward strand.
CGGTGGTCGGTTGGCACGCCCTTTTCTTTGCTACTTTCTTTTGGGCGAACAAAAGAAAGTAGATACTAAACATAAAAATTAGGATTAATCGAATCGAAAGGCGCACCCGCCGCCAAAAAACTTAATCGGCTTTGACGGACGCCATTAAAAGAATCTTCACCTTGTCGACAAGCCAATCGTCGATTGAAAAACCTAAAAAAATTTCCGCTTTGGGCGCGTGACGCCTGCAGATGCGAAAAATTTTCTGCGCCTCCTCCAGCGAAAGGTTACCCTTGGCGGCAGTCACGTTAAGCAAAATTTTTTCTGACGCCTTAAAATTTTCTTCGGAAGTCTCTGCGTGTTCAAGGGCGACCTTCACGGCTTTGACGACGGCGTTTTTCCCGTCGCGTTCGCCGTAGCTGACAACTGCCGCCGAATTTTTCACGAAGTCGGCAATGGCTTTCACGTCTATCTTGGGCTGACCGGGCAAAGATACCGTCTCGACGAAATTGGTAACGACCTTGCACGCGTCCGCGTCGAAATTTTTGCTCGGCAACTTTATCAGCGCGTCGAAAATAATTTCGTCCTCGGCGTCCTCGAAATTCCCGCCCGCAATGAAAATCACGGGCGCGCTCGTTTTCTTCGCGCAGTGAGCAGTGAGCGCAACCGCCTTGACATTTTCCCAAACCGAATCGGCGACGACGAAAATCAAATCGGCACCGCGCAGATCCGCCGTCAAAATTTTTTCGTCCGACGTGTTAAGCAGGCGGTATTTGTGATTGGTCTTGCACCCGTCAAGATTTTCCGTGTCCTGCCTGTCGACCGCAAGATAGTTCACGCCCTGCAAATTTTGTTCCAGCATAAAATTAAGGGCGGTGAGCCCGCCCGATAAATTTTCTTTGCCGACCGTGTTGACGCCGACGACCTTAACTTTTACGAATTTGTTATCAAAATTGTTCTCGAACACGTCTCAATCCTCCGTGGTTTCAGCGTCTGTTGCGGTTGTTGTTCATGAAGTTGGGAATTATGTTTGCGAAGGGATTGTTGGATTTGGGAGGCTCTTGCTGTTGCTGAGGCGGCGCGGTTCTGTTGTAGGGCGGCGGCTCTTGATTCGACGGCTGTTGGGGCTGTTGGCGCGGCTGCGTGCGTTGGAATTGCTGAATCGGCTGATTGTTTTGATTCGACGGCGGAGGATAAAATTTAGTCGGAGGGGTTTCGTTTTGGGCGGGCGCGGAGTTTTCGTCGTCAAAGCGTGTGGCGATAATCGTGACGACAATGGTATCGCCAAGCGAATCGTCGACGCTGACGCCCCAGATAATTTCGGCATCGGGATGAGCGGCCTCTTGCACGGTGGTTGACGCCTCGTTGACTTGAATCATCGAAAGCGAATCTTGCGCGCCCATGAAGTTCAACAGAATGCCGCGCGCGCTGTCGACGCTGGTTTCAAGGAGCGGGGAGGCAATGGCTTTCTTGACGGCCTCGACGGCTGCGTTTTCGCCCGAAGCCTCGCCGACACCCATAAGCGCGGCACCGGCATTGTTCATTATCGATTGCACGTCCGCGAAGTCCAGATTAATGACGCCGGGCACCGCTATCAAATCCGAAATGCCCTTGACGCCTTGACGGAGAATGTCGTCGGCAATGACGAACGCTTTGGTCATAGGGGTTTTCTTATCGACGACTTGAAGCAGGCGGTCGTTGGGGATTGTGATAATGGCGTCGACGTTTTTCTTCAGCTTTTCAATGCCCAAGTCGGCATTTTTTTTACGTTTGGGACCTTCAAAGGCAAAGGGGCGCGTCACGACGGCGACGGTCAAGGCATTCACTTCGCGAGCGCATTCGGCCACGACGGGAGCAGCACCCGTGCCCGTGCCGCCGCCCATGCCCGCCGTTATGAATACCATGTCCGAGCCGCGCAGAGCCTCAAGAATGTCGTTGCGACTTTCTTGCGCAGCGCGTTCGCCTATTTCGGGACGAGCCCCCGCACCTAATCCGCGAGTAAGTTTTTCGCCGATTTGCATACGTTTTGGCGACTTGCTCATTAGCAACGCTTGTGAATCGGTATTGACGGCGATAAACTCAACGCCCTCCAAGCCCGATTCAATCATTCTGTTCACTGCATTTGAGCCGCCGCCGCCTATGCCGATGACTTTTATCTTTGCGAATTGGTCCAACGTGTTTTCGTCGAATTCAAACATATACGCTTTCCCCCCGTGAAAAAATTTCTACGTAATCTTTGCAAGTTTAGCATAGCTTAATGAAAAAAATTTGTAACGTTCAAAAGTGTTACAGCTGTCGGCGGACGCGTCCCTCCGATTCGGCGTTTCAATGGCCTTTATTTTGATTAACTACTTTCTTTTGCACACCCAAAAGAAAGTAGCAAAGAAAAACCTCATGCTTGCCAGCGCGCATTCGCCCTCGCGGGGGCGAAGGGTCGTTACCCGTACCGTCCGATAGTTTCAGCGTGCTCGCGCCGACGGTTTTTGCATCACGCAAAAGCGTCGGCGAACGGCCACCCGTCCTTGGGCGGCCTCAATTTTCGAGGCGGGCAGTTCATATTATCGTCTGTAGGGTTTTGTAAAAAATTTGCAGGAAGTTTTTAAGCCGCGTCGAAAAGGCTAGTAAACTGTAGAGCGACAAATTCAAAAGGAAGAATGATTATGAGTACAAATTTATTTCTTGAACTCGGCGAGGATTCACCGTTGAGCCGAATCAAAACCTATTTCGACGCCCTGCAAAATTCTGCGGACGAATATCTTTTCGCCATAGACGTAGCTTCGGGGCAAGTCCTTTTGTCCAAAAATTTCTTGCGAGACTTCAATTTCCCCGACAGCGTCGTCGAAGATTTTTCCACGTTGCTGATGCCGTTCGTTTGGCACGACGACCGCGAAATGGTTGAAGAGGCCTTCGGGCAACTCGATTCCGCCAACCCCGGCGTCGAAATTTTTTGCGAGTTCCGCCTCCTCAATCGCAACGGCGAATACGGCTGGGTAAGCTTGCGCATGACGGCGGGGGCTGACGAATTCGGTCAAGCCGAACTTATCGCGGGCGTTATCGCGCGCATGGACTTGAAACTCAAAGCCGACTACATTACCGGGCTCCTCAATCGCAACGCCTTCCACGCCGACTTGATGAAGGAACTCAACAGCTCGCCCGACGCGCACGGCGCAGTTATTTTTATCGGGCTCGACAACTTCCAACTTATCAGCGAAACTTACGGCTACGAATTCGGCGACAACGCCTTGAAACAGCTCGCCCAAGACATAACCAACATCTTGCCGCCCGACATTCGCCTCTACAAGCTAAATAATGACGAATTCGCGTTTTTCGTTGCGGACGTCTATCCCGAAGAGATTGAAATTATTTTCTCAAGCATTCAGCTCTGTATGCGTGAAATTCGCAACATCGAAGATACGATTTTCTGTACGGCTTCGGGCGGCGCGACCTTCTATCCCGAAGACGCCGACGACGTTATCACGCTCATGCGCTACGCCGAAGTGGCATTGGAATTCGCGCGGCAAAAGGGCAAAGACCAAATCGCCTTCTTCAGCACCGAATACTACGACCGTTGGCGTTACGATATCGGAATGCAAAACCTCATGCAGAATTCGATTGCTCGCGGTTGCGAAGACTTTTTCCTTTGCTATCAGCCGCAAGTCGACGCCAAAACCGGCAAGCTCGTCGGCGCGGAGGCTTTGCTTCGCTGGTACGACAGAGACGGCTCGGTTGTCGCTCCCATGCAGTTTATCCCCTTGCTTGAACGCTCGCGCATGATTATCCCCGTCGGGCACTGGATTATCGAAAACGCCGTCACGACCGCCAAGAAATGGTGTCAATATCAGCCCGACTTTGAAGTAAGCGTGAACATTTCGCTTTATCAGCTGGAAGAGCAGATGTTCTACGAATTCGTCAAGGATTGCATTGACCGCCACCAGATTGACCCGCGCAATTTGGTTTTCGAGTTGACCGAAAGCAACAAGGTTTACGATTGGGATTTCGTCAACAAGCAGTTCAACGCCTTCCACGAGTTGGGCATTAAAATCGCAATGGACGATTTCGGCATGGGCTACGCGAATCTTGCCTTCATGAAGAATTTCCGTTGCAACCAGATTAAAGTCGACCGCACTTTTGTCGAAGACATTTTGAACAGCGAATACGACCGCGAACTTGTCAAGCACACGATCTTGATGTGCCACGCGGTGGGCATGGAAGTCGTTATCGAGGGCGTCGAGGACGAGGCGACTTACATTTTCCTGCGCGACGTCTGCGACGCCGATATCATTCAAGGATTCTACTTCGGCTATCCCGAAACCGAAGACGCTTTCGTCAAGCGGTTCAAGCAGTGAGTTTGGAGGTTTTACCATGAAGTACAAGATTTTAACGGCTCTGCTTTGCGGCGCGATTATGCTGACTTCATTGCCGGCTATGGCGGCTGTCGACGGCGGCAAAATCGCATTGGGCAGCATATCGCCCGGCATGAGCGAAATCGATTTGCTTAACGCCTTCGGGCAGCCGACTCGCAGAGACGGCGATGACTGGACTTATCCGAACTTCAAGGTTGAAGTCGAACGCGGCATGGTTAAGGAAGTTTCGACGACGGCTCAAACGATAATCACGCCCGACGGTGTGCGCGTGGGGCAGGCGGCCGCGGCTCTGAACGCCACTTTCGGCAGGGCTGACAAGGTTGACCGCGACTACAACGACACAGAATACATTTACTACAGCACCGACAATCGCAAGAAGATTGAGTTCAAGGTTGTCAACGGCGTCATTGCCAAGATTACTTGCGAATTGAACGATTGAACACATGAAGACGATAAAATTTTCCCTAATCTGCGCGGCTGCGGTCGCGGGATTTTTTTTTAGCCTGATTAACGGCTCGGTAGAAATTTCGTCCGCGCAGGTCTTGGCGGAGCTGTTCGGCGGCGAAGGTGTACTCGACGAAACAAAGCGGCAGATACTCGAAAACATTCGCCTGCCTCGGACAATCGTTGCCCTGCTCGTCGGCGTGAACTTGTCGTTGTCGGGCGCGATACTGCAAGCGGTAATGAAAAACCCGCTCGCCGACCCTCACATAATCGGGATTTCGTCGGGCGCGGGTTTGTTCGGGATATTCGCGATGATGGTTGCCAACGATTCGGTCTTGGTGACGCCCGCCGCTTTCGTCGGCGCAATGTTGGCGGCAGTGCTGATCTACATTTTGGCGTGGAAGGACGGCATTCGCCCCATTCGCGTGATATTGGCGGGCGTGGCAGTCAGCGCGTTCCTCGGAGCGGGCATCTCGGCACTGCTGATTTTTTATTCCGATAAGGTGCACGGCGCGCTGATGTGGATGGTCGGCGGCTTATCTGCGCGGAGCTGGCAACACGTCGAACTTTTATTGCCGTATTCAATCGCGGGGACGCTCGCAACATTTTTGGCGGCACGACACTTGAACATCCTGCAGCTGGGCGACGAAGTGGCAACGGGCTTGGGCTTGCGCGTCAATCTCGTGCGGACGGTCTTGACGGCGACAGCGGCACTGTTGGCGGCGTCGGCGGTCTGCGTAGTGGGCTTGTTGGGCTTCGTCGGCCTGATTGTCCCACATACGGCAAGATTGATTCTCGGCTCCGATTATCGGCTGTTGTTGCCGGGCGCGGCGTTTTTGGGCGCGGCAGTCGTCACGATAAGCGATACCGTTGCCCGAACGCTTTTTGCGCCCGCAGAATTGCCCGTCGGCATTTTGATGGCAATGTTGGGCGCGCCGTTCTTCCTTTACCTGTTGAGACGCGAACTTTAGCCTTTGACTGCCTTGCGCTTCGTTACGTAGTTCCAAGCCGTGACGATGACCGTTGCGCCGAGTTTCGCTATCAGATAGTGGAAACCCGCCACCGCTACGAAAAACCACATGCACAGCTGATTGAGTCCGAGCCCGATAACGCCCATCGCGAAGAAGATTATCGCTTGACGCGGCGTCTGCTTTTTGGCTCCTTTGAAAACGTATTTGACGCACAGCCAATAATTGAACACGACCGACACGCCGAATGAAATTGCCGACGAGTACAGGTAGTACATGCCCGCGAATTCAGTCAGCGAGTAAAGTACGGCGAAGTCAACCATCAGCGACAGGCCGCCGACAAAGCAAAAGCGAATTATTTCAAGCATTCGTTCGCGCGTCATGCTGTAGCCTCCAAGTCTTTGAAGTTCACGGCTTGAATATTTTTTTCGGCAAGCAGGCTCAACACACGCGGCGAAGTCACGGCGGCAAGTTCCTCCTCGAAGTCGTGTTCCCATTCGCAGAAGGCGCAAAGGATTTTGTTGTCGGTGCCGGGGTGAAGCATTACTTCGGTCGTGCCGTCGCGCAGATTTTCTATCAGCTTGACCATGAAATTTTCGCTGACCGATTCGCCCGCCACTATGCCCGCGAAATGTTCGGGCGTCGCGAAATGTTTCTTGTGAGCCGCATGAGCCGCGAACTTCGCCAAAGAGCCCAAGCCCAATCGCCCAACGAACTTTCCGAAGCTGTCCAGTTCACCGTCGAAAATTTTGGTGTTCGCCACGCGCATTGCCTTGATACCCGCCGCCTCCGCCAACTCCAAAACGATTTCGACGATGCCGGGCACGTGGTGCAAGTGCTGATGGCTGTCGACGTGAGTAGGCGTCAAGCCCGCCCGCTGAATCTTTTCCAACTGCGCGGCAAGCTCGGCGCGAACTTCCGTCAAGGAAATTTTCCCGCTCAAGCAGCGTTTCAAAAATTTAACGTAGTCTTCGTGAAAAATTCCCTCCTCCGTGACGAGTGAGGGAATTTCTTTCGGCGGCAGGACAGGATTGCCGTTGGCAAGCGTGAAGTGAATGCCGACGCCCAAGTTCGGAATTTTTTTCGCAAGCTGAACGGCGTCGTCGAAGGCAATGCCGCCCGCCATTAACGTCGCCGACTTCAAGCAACCCGTCTCGAACGCGCGCTCCACCGCACGATTTATCAGCTCGTGACGCCCGAAGTCGTCCGCATTAACAATTAATCTCTTCAATCTGAAACCTCCTAAGATTCTGCAGGAAAATCAATCAGCCGCCCGAATAACCTTGACGAAAAATTTTTAATGGAGTTTGATTTAATGAGCCCTATGATAACCGCCGTGGCCGCCTTCCTGCTTGACGCGATAATCGGCGACCCGCGCAGCAAATTTCATCCCGTCGTGTTAATCGGCAAGCTGATTTCACTGCTTGAAAAATTTTTGCGCCACGACAGTGACAGCCCGCTTATGAAAGTCTTCAAGGGCGGCGTCCTGGTCTATGCCGTCGTCATTGCAAGCCTGCTTGTCGGCTTCGCCATAGAAATTCTTTCGCGACAACTGCCGAGCCTCGCCGCGCAGATTTTCATTCAAGCGTTGGTGTTGAGCTTCATGATTTCGCCGCGCACATTGGGCGATGCCGCTCGCGAAATTTATTACCTGCTTGAGTCTGATAACTTGCCGCGCGCCCGCGAAAAGGTCGGCTGGATTGTCGGGCGCGATACCGCCAACCTGAACGAGGCGGAAGTCACTCGCGCCGCCGTCGAAACCGTTTCGGAAAACACCGTCGACGGAATTATTTCGCCGCTGTTTTATTTCGCGATTGGCGGACTGCCGTTGGCGATTTTCTATCGCGCCGTCAACACGATGGATTCGATGCTCGGCTACAAGAATGCCCGCTACATTTACTTTGGACGGATAGCGGCTCGGCTCGACGACGTTGCTAATTGGATACCTGCGCGGCTGACGGCAATTTTGTTTATCGGCGCGGCCGTCATCTTGAGTCTGGATTATCGGAACGCGTTCAGGATGATGAGGCGTGACGCGTCGAAACACCCCAGTCCGAACGGCGGCTACGCGGAGGCAACGGTCGCGGGCGCGCTGAACATTCGATTGGGCGGCGTGAATTATTATTTCGGACAACCGCATTTCCGCGCCTATATGGGTGAGCCTAATGAAAGTTTGGAGGCGGCGCACATACTCGACGCAGTTCGCATGATGTACACCGCCACGATTTTATTTTTGATGTGCGCTTGCCTGATTCGTTAGCCGCGAATCTTGAGGCCGTCATGGATGACGGCCGCCGGCAACAGAAACAGGGATGTTTCTTTGCCGGCACGGGCGGCTTGATTTGCGACACCTGTGCAGACTTTGGTTAGTTGCGGCAACGACCTCTTAACGCCCCCGCGAGGCGCCTTTTCTTTTTGCTACTTTTTCTTTGGGCGTGCAAAGAAAAAGTAGATTTAAAAATAAAATTACCGATTAACCGAATCGAAGGGACGCGCCGCTTGCCACAACCCTTAATCAAAAACTTTCGGCAACAAGTCGGCTATGTCAATCGTTATCGGCATGAAGTAGAGCCCGCCGCTCGAAGTCTTGATGAACTCGATGACGCGCTTGGCGAAGGCAATGTTCCAATCCATGGTCGGCGCGAAGTCACGCGGGAAAACGGCTTTGTCCTTGCGCTCCCAGTAGCCGCGACTGCGATTGCTGAAAACCGGCGACACTCCCCAATAGACTTCGTGCCCTTGCAAAAGGTCGGCGAACATTTCCAGATAGCGCATGTCGAAGAACGGTTGCGTAAAAAATCCCGCCGCGCCCGCTTGAGCCTTGCGCTCGACGCGATAAAGTTCATCTCGAATGCCGCTGCGATATTGGTCGACGCCCGCATAAACTTTCACGTCGGGCAACTCTTCGCGGAACTTGCGAATCACGTCAATGGTCTCGGTCGGGTAAACCGTGCGCGTCAAATCCTTAGGCGGGTCGCCCGCGATTATCAGCACTTCCTTAATGCCGAACTTGATAAAATCGTCGCGCATGGGCAACGGCTTGGTCAAATCGATATCCATGGCGCGGACGTGCGGAATCGTCGGCAAGGCGGGTTGAGTGAATTCGGCGGCTTGCCACGGGCGCAACACGAAACTCATCAAGTCGGGGATGTTCACGCAGTCGACTTGCGGATATTTTTTTATGACGTTGATGTCGGCTCGGAGCCCAGCCTCGTCGCGCGGGATAATCTCAACGGCTATTCTTCCCATGAAAATTTCTCCTTTCACTTCGGCAAATGTGCAGTGATTCTAACACGGGCGAATTTTTTCCGCAACAAAAACGAACTTGGAGGCGATACCTTGGATGAAATTGTGATTGTCAAAAGCGAATACGTGACCTCGGCGGTGAGCAGGGCTACTTGTCCCGAAGAGGGCTTGCCCGAAATTGTTTTCGTCGGTCGGTCGAATGTCGGCAAGTCGTCGCTGATAAACTCTTTGACGCGCAGGAGGGCTTTGGCGCACACGAGCGGGACGCCCGGCAAAACGCAGACGATAAATTTTTTTCGCGTCGAGCTGAAGACTTCGGACGACACCCGCCGCGCATTTTATCTGGTTGACTTGCCCGGCTACGGCTACGCCAAGACTTCCAAGACCAATCGCGTGGTGTGGGCTAAGTTCATCGACGAATATCTTTCGAGCGGCCGCGATATAAAATTCGTTTGCCAGCTGATTGACATGCGTCACCCGCCGCAAGAATCCGATTTGAAATTTTTCGCGAGCCTCGTCGAAAAAAATTTGCCCGTCCTAATCGTCGCAACCAAGTCGGACAAAATCGGCACGACGGGACGGCAAAAGCGCATCGATATCATTCAAAAAGCTTTGGGCGTCGACGCCGAATCAGTCCTGCCCTACTCGTCGCCCAAAAATGAAGGTCGTTCAGAATTGCTTGACGTTATCCTTAACTCTTTGATAGAATGACCCAAAAGCGTCGTGAGCAGCGGCGCAAGGAGGGTTGGAGATGACGAGGCTTACGACATTCGACAAGGCGTTGCTGAATCTTTTGCAAGGTAGCATACCGATTTGCAGTCATCCGTTCGCGGAGCTTGCCGACCGCCTGGGCACGGACGAAGGCACGGTACTTGCAAGACTGCGCGAACTCAAAGCGGCGGGCTTCCTGCGGAGGATAGGGACGTTCTTTGATTCAAATCGCTTGGGCTATCAAGGGACGCTGGTCGCGCTGAAGGTCGAGCCGCAAGCGTTGGACGCGGTGGCGCAGGCCGTCAATCGCTATCCCGGCGCAACGCACAATTACGAGCGCGAGGGAACTTACAATCTCTGGTTCACGCTTTTGACGCCGAACGCCGAATACGAATCGAACATTTTGGCTGAAATTCGGTCTCTGCGCGGCGTCGAGGATATGCTCAAGCTAAAGGCGAACAAGAAGTACAAAATCAATGTGCAGTTCAAACTCCAATAATTGGGGTGAAGGAATTGGCAATCAGCGAGCAGGACAAGGCGATAATCAAAGCTTTGCAAGAGGACTTCCCGCTGTGCGAAGAGCCGTATAAAATTTTGGCACAACGCGTCGGCATAAGCGAGGAAGAATTTTTGCGGCGAGTCAAGGAGTTGGTCGACGAAAAAAAAATCCGCAAGATGGGAGCGGTGTTGCGTCATCGCGAAGTCGGTTTCAATGCCAATGCCTTGTGCGCGTGGCAAGTTTCGCCCGACAAAATCGACGACGCCGCGCAGGTTATGAGTTCGCACGCTGCGGTTTCCCATTGCTACGACAGGACGCCCGCGCCGAATTGGAATTATAATCTTTATACCATGATTCACGCGAAGACTCGCGACGAATGCGAAAAAATTATCGGCGAACTGTCAAGCTTGACGGGCATCACCAATTACAAAATCCTCTACACCAAGCGCGAGTGGAAGAAAACCGGCATGAAATACTTTTGCGAAACGACTTGAAAAAAAATCCCGCCGATTATTCGACGGGCTTTTTGCTTGCCAATCAGCAGGCTTGCTTTTATACTGCTTGACAAGTAGAATGAGTCAACTCAACATGAAAGGATTTTGAATATGGGAATACTCGACACGGTCAAAAGCAAAGTCAAAGGCCTCTTGCCCAAGCGCAAGGAACCCGAATTGAAAAACAACGTCCCGAAGGAAAAGGAAACTATCCGCAAGACGTTCGGCGAATATTGCAATGCGAATCACGGCACCGAGGGCGGCAAGCTCTGCGCGAAATGCACCGCCGTCCTGTCGACCGTCATGATAAAAATCAGCCGCTGTCCCTACGGTATCGGCAAGCCCATTTGCGAGCAGTGCGAGACACCTTGTTTCGGCGAACGCTTCACCGATGAATTCACGACCATAATGAAGGGCGGGCAGAAAAAAATGCTCCTCAGCCATCCGATTATGGCGGTCAAGCACAAGTTGGCGGGGTTGGGCGCGGAATACGCCAAAATGCAACGCGACAAGAAGACTACCGACAAGCAGAAGGAAGACGCCGAAAAAGTCAAAGCCAAGTTTGCCAATGCCACGCGTTCTCCGAAGAAAGCCAAGCCCAAGAAGCGCAAAAAAAAGTAGACTCTGCCCTTTCGTTTGCTAAGCAAAAGGGCTCAAAGACAGCTTTTGATTTTAAATCTACTTTTTCTTTGCGTGTCCAAAGACCCGCTTAAAAAGCGGGGGAACAGTGTAAGCGCGGCATCCATCCCTAAGCCCTCGAAAAGTTTAAGCGCGCTATCCGGATGCAACGTCACGTTGCCAAAAAGAAAAGCCCCTTGCAGGGGCGTAAGCGAGTGGCCGAGAGTAACTGTAACTGCACAGGTATCGAAACCGAAGCCGCTCGACGCCGCACGCAACATCACGTTGCTAATGCGGCGAGAGGCCGTCATCCATGACGGCCTCTAATTTTTCCGCTTTAATCGTTGAAGTCACTGCCGCGCAGATTGAAACCGTGGTCGAGGGGACCGTTGCCCTTGCCGAGTTCAAGCCCGCTCATCAGCGCGCCCGTCAAGTAAGCCTTCGCACGCCCGACAGAATTTTTCAAGTCGTAACCTTTGGCAAGATTGGCGGCTATCGCCGAGCTGAGCGTGCAACCTGTCCCGTGAGTGTTCTTCGTGGCGACGCGCCGCCCGTGAAACCATTCGCCCGCGCCGTCGTAAAGATAGTCGTTAGCGTCGTTTTGACCGTGCCCGCCTTTCGCCAAGACAGCGCAACCGTATTCGTCGAAGAGAATCTGCGCGGCCGTTTCCATGTCACGCGGCGTGGAAATTTTTTTTTGTGCAATCGCCTCCAGTTCGGGCAAGTTCGGCGTGATAATCGTTGCAAGCGGGAACAGTTCAGCCTGCAGAGTTTTGACGGCGTCCGCGTCAATCAGTCGCGCGCCCGAAGTCGCAATCATCACCGGGTCGACGACGATGTTTTTCGCCGCGCGGAAGCGCAACTTCGCCGCAATGACTCTTATCAGCTCCGCCGAAGACACCATCCCGATTTTGACGGCGTCGGGCGCAATGTCCTCAAAAATCGCGTCAAGTTGGTCTGCCAGGAATTCGGGCGTCGCATTCAGTACCGAACGCACCCCGCAAGTATTCTGCGCGGTCAAAGCGGTTATCGCGCTCATGCCGTAGACGCCGTTCGCCAAAAAAGTTTTCAAGTCGGCTTGAATGCCCGCGCCGCCCGATGAATCAGAGCCCGCGATAGTCAATGCAGTTTTCATGTCACAACGTCCTCAACAGCGCAAGAATTTTTTCAACGCACTCGTCGCGCCCGAAGTTCATAAGCTCGCCGCTGCGCCGCACTTTGACTTCGACGTTGCCGCTGTCAAGGGTCTTGGGGCTTATCGTCACGCGCAACGGGTAGCCAATCAAGTCGCAGTCTTTGAACTTGACGCCCGCGCGTTCCCGTCTGTCGTCAAGCAGGGTGTCGACGCCCGCCGCTATCAGCTCGGCGTAAATCTTTTTGGCAAAGGAAAGTTGCGCGTCGTCCTTGGCATTGACGGGCACGACGACGACTTCAAACGGCGCAATGGCTCGCGGCCAAATGATTCCGTCCTCGTCGTTGTTCTGCTCGATAGCCGCCGCCATCGTCCGCCCGACGCCGATACCGTAACAGCCCATCTCGAACGGCTTAACTTTGCCGTCCTCGTCAAGGAAAGTCGCGTGCAAAGTCTCCGAATATTTTTTGCCCAACGTGAAGACTTGCCCGACTTCAATGCCGCGTGTCATGTGCAAGGGCGCGCCGCAATGCGGACACGGGTCGCCGGCCTGCACCATGCGAATATCCGCCACAATGATTTTTTCCGCGTCGAAGTCTCGGCTCGGCGTCACGTTGATAAAGTGGGCGTCAACTTCATTGGCACCGGCAACCGCATTCGACATCAGCATAACGCTTTGGTCGACGACGACAATCGCGCTGTCCTTTAAGCCTATCGGGCTCATGAAGCCTGCAACGCTGCCCGCCGCCTCAATCAGCTTGTCGCCCGCCATGTAAAGATGATTCGCGCCCTCGACGGCGTTTATAACCTTAATCTCGTTGACTTCGTGGTCGCCGCGCACGAACGTCACAATCAGCCGCTCGTCGTCGTCCATGAACGCAACCGCCTTAATCGTCTTTTCAATCGGCACCTTCAAGAAATTTTTGACAAGCTCAATCGTGTGGCAATAGGGCGTCTTGACTTTTTCAAGCGGACGAAGTTCTTCGGGCTCGGCGGGAATGATTTTAAGTTCCGCCTTTTCGTCGCTCGCCGCGTAGTCGCACGCCTCGCAATAGGCAATGGACGATTCGCCGCTCGGAGCCAAGACGGTGAACTCGTGGGAATGCCCGCCGCCGATTGCGCCGTTATCAGCCTCGACTGCTCGGAACTTCAAGCCGCAACGCGTGAAGACTCGGCTGTAAGCGTCGTACATTTTTTCGTAGGAAATATTCATGCCCTCGACGTCGCGGTCGAAGGAATAAAGGTCTTTCATGACGAATTCGCGGCTGCGCATGAGTCCGAAGCGCGGGCGAATCTCGTCGCGGTATTTGTTTTGGATTTGGTAAAGCATGAGCGGCAGTTGTTTATAGGAGCGCACCTCGTCGCGAATCAGCGTGGTAACCATTTCCTCGTGCGTCGGTCCCAATGCGAACTCTCTGCCGTGACGGTCTTTGAGGCGCATCATTTCGTCGCCGTAGACTGCCCAGCGTCCCGATTCTTGCCACATTTCGGCGGGCTGCACGATTGGCATCATTATTTCCTGACCGCCCTTGGCGTCCATTTCCTCGCGAATGATTTGCATGATTTTCTTCATCGTGCGCCAACCCAGCGGCAAATACGAATACAAGCCGCCCGCCGCCTTGCGAATCAGCCCTGCGCGGTACATGAGCTTGTGGCTTATCAATTCGGCTTCTGCAGGAGATTCGCGCAACGTCGGCGCGTAAAGTTGAGTTGCTTTCATTAAGTTCACCTCGAAAAAATTTTCGCACATTATAGCAAGTTAAGGAACAAGGGACAAGGGACATGGGACAAGGAACCAGTTGGAAGGTGATTTTATGCAACCGTGTGAAATGTGTCCGCGCAGATGCCGCGTCGACCGAGTGAATCGCCTTGGATTTTGCGGCGCGGGCGAAAATTTGCGTGTCGCGCTGGTCAGCCTGCATGAGTGGGAGGAGCCGTGCTTAGTCGGCAGGAGCGGCGCGGGTACGATTTTTTTCGCGCACTGCAATTTGAAATGCGTCTACTGCCAAAACTTTTCAATCAGTCACGAAGGCTTCGGCGCGGACGTTTCGATTGAGCGGCTTGCCGAAATTTTTCTCGAACAGCAACGGCGCGGCGCGGCTAACGTCGAACTGGTGACGCCCACGCACTACACCGAACAAATCTGCGCGGCGATTGACATTGCCAAAAGGCGCGGGCTGACGTTGCCGATTGTTTGGAACTCGAACGCCTACGAAAACACGGAGACATTGGATCTGTTGCGCGGGCGCGTCGACGTCTTCCTGCCCGATGTGAAGTACTTCGACGAAACCGCCGCCCGAAATTTTTCCGCCGCCCCGAATTACTTTGCCGTTGCCGCCGCCGCCGTCAAGAAAATGTTTGAACTCGCTGGTGCCGCGCAGATTCAAGGCGGGCAAATGATTCGCGGCGTGCTTGTCCGTCATTTGGTTTTGCCGAATTTCAGACGCGACGCCATGAAGATTGTCGATTGGCTTTACTCGACCTTCGGCGACGAAATTTTTATCAGCCTGATGAATCAGTACACGCCGCTTTATCGCGCCGCCGACTTCAAAAAAATAAGCCGCCCGTTGACGACCTTTGAATATCAATCCGTCGTCGAACACGCGGCAGAGCTTGGCGTAAAAAATTGTTTCGTGCAGACGGGCAAGACCGCCGACGCGAAATTTATTCCGAACTTCGACCTGCGCGGGGTTTAATTGCACCGGCTTGCCTCCACGGCTTCCAAAACTTTCGTGATACCGACAACGGAATACATACGGCGATTGTACGTGAAACCGTGGCCGTTATAACAATCCGCCGCGTATTGGTAAAGCTCTTCGTCAAAATATTTGCAGAACAATTCGCGCGCCTTGGCGTCTTCAAACATCGTCACCAGACAAAATTCGGGCAAGGCGTCGGGGACTTTGGGATTGTTGCGCCCCGAAGTGAGGATTTTTTCTGCCTGCTTGTCACGCGGCTGAAGATGGAATATTTCGTCCGCAACGTCAAGGTCGGTTGCCCTCGGCGCGGTTTTTTCGGCGAAGGCACTTGACGCAAACGTCACTTTGAAGCCGCCTTGGAATGAATCATCAGAACTGTCAGCTTGCGTGTCATGCGGCTGAAGATTGAATCCCCCCCCCCCACGCGAATTTATCGGACGTCACGCGGCGAGGAAAGCGTTCGTTGATTTTCCGAGCAAAGGCGATTGTTTCGGGCGCAATGGAGCGTCCGCCTTGAAACGGGAACTTCAACAGGTCGGGTTGATAGCGGGCGAAGATTAACGCCATAAGCAAGTTGGCGTCGGGACATTCTGCGGTGTAGAGTTTCAACGTCCGCACCAACGGATCAAGAGCCGGCGAAAGGAGGAAATTATTTATAAAGTAGAGGCATAGTGTCCCTTTTCCAAAAT
Organism: uncultured Selenomonadales bacterium; assembly: GCA_946407095.1. Classification (GTDB taxonomy): domain Bacteria; phylum Bacillota; class Negativicutes; order Selenomonadales; family Selenomonadaceae; genus Quinella. The sequence goes on from CAMJMR010000029.1 coordinate 24,159, forward strand.
GTGTTCTGCTGCGGACTTCTTGATGAATATATTGCGGAATGTCTTTGGAATTCGTATCTTGAATGTGATATTTATTGCAAACAGCACGGAAACCTCTTTCAAGGATTCTTTCAATGGAGGCAACCAACTTGCCGAACAAAGCGCGAGAGTAAGGACACAGTTTTCGAGCAAACCATTCTGTAAATTCTTTTGGCGTCATCTGCCAATGACGGCGGAGAGTTTCGCCATTTGAACCACCGAGTCGGTAAAGCTTATCAATGCCTTTTTGTACCTGAAATCTTGGTATGTTGCTGAAACTTTGCTTGCCATAGAAGTTGATGTTAAAAATATCGTCAAGGGTGTAATTCAAAGATTCTCTGTCGGGAAATTCCGAATTCAATTTGAAGCCGTAATGCGCCGCGATTTGCGAGGCGATTGTATAATCTTCAGGATAAGTGTGAGCTTTCTTGTTAATTGAATGGACGCTTACCTTTTCCGGAGCAACGCCCGAATTCAACAGCAAAGCCAAAGAGATGCGGCTGTCAAAACCTCCAGATAAATCTGCCTTGAAAAATTTTGTATGTTGCGTCACGCCGCGAATTATTTTCTTCCAAAGCCCAACCCAGCGGTCTAAAGTCGCGATACCCTCTTCCGAATCAATGGAAAGGCGTTGCTCCTTGTAGTCAATCAGCTCAACTTGAAGAAACTTTTTTGCAATATCGATGTGAAGAATCGCGTTTCTTTCAGTGCACCAAATCTCATTTACGGCAGTTTCCAGATACGCAATGCCGGCAAGACCGTCTGCCAATATCTGATGGGCGTAGTCTTTGTTTACCGTCAGAGGATAGCGAAACTTGACGTGGTCGAGCAGGCGGAAAAAGGAATTGCTCAGCGCGAAATAATCGCCGTGACGGAAAAGGTAAATGCCGTAGCTGCCGTTCAAGTCCTGTTTGATTGTGATTTGCCCGTCTTTGACTTCGACGTAGACGTAGCAACCGCGCCCGTCCAAATTTTTGGCGGCTTCGGGCGTCAGATTGTCTTCCTCGTAAATGCCGCTTGCTTGAACGGAATAGCCGTAGAAGCGCGTTTGAATCGCGGGCAAGTTGTCGGAATCGATAAGAAAAAATTCCTTTGCCACGTCGAAATAGTTGACGCCGATGCGCTCCAATGCCTCGACTTGCACCAAAATTTTCCGATACATTTCTGCGTCTGTCATAAGCATCATCCTTTCTGAAGCATTTATAACATTGGGCAAGCGGAATGTCAAAAAAAATCGGCAGTTCAAAAGCTGAGCCGCCGATTTTTTTAGTGTATCAGAAGATTTGTCGGGGAATGTCTTCCCCTGCTTAATTACGCAAGAAATGTGGCGTAGTCGACGTATTCGAGACCGAGAGCCTCCGCGACGGCTTTGTTGGTGACTTTGCCTCCAATCGTGTTGAGACCCTTGGCAAGCCCCGCGTCCTCTTGGCAAGCCGCCTTCCAACCTTTGCCCGCGAGTTTCAAGGCGTAAGGCAAGGTTGCGTTCGTGAGGGCGAGCGTCGACGTCCTTGAGACCGCGCCGGGGATATTGGCAACGGAATAGTGGATGACGCCGTGCTTGACGAAAGTCGGGTCGCTGTGCGTGGTGACGTGGTCGCAAGTGGCAATGGAGCCGCCTTGGTCAATCGCAACGTCGACGATAACCGAGCCGCGCTTCATAGTCTTAACCATGTCTTCGCTGACGAGTATCGGCGTCTTCGCGCCGGGCACGAGTACCGCGCCGATAAGCAAGTCCGCCTGCTTGACCCATTGCGCTATGTTGTAGCTGTTGCTCATGACGGTGCAGATTTTGCCGCCGAAAATGTCATCGAGATAGCGAAGTCGTTCAATCGACAAATCGATAACCGTGACGCGCGCGCGCATACCGAGGGCGATTTTCGCCGCGTTGGTGCCGACGACGCCGCCGCCGATTATGACGACTTGCCCAGCCGCCACGCCGCTGACGCCCGCCAACAGAATGCCTCTGCCGCCGTATTGACTTTCAAGGAACTGCGCGCCGAGCTGAACTGCCATGCGTCCCGCGATTTCGCTCATCGGGGCAAGCAACGGCAAACTTCTGCCGTCACGCCCAACGACCGTTTCGTAAGCGACGCCCGTGACTTTTTTGTCGAGCAGAGCTTTGGTAAGCGCGGGTTCGGGCGCAAGGTGCAGATACGTGAACAGCGTCTGCCCTTCGTGGAAAAGTCCGTATTCGGCTTCGAGCGGCTCCTTGACTTTGACAATCATCTCCGCGTCGTCGAAGAGTTTCTTTTTGTCCGCCACGACTTCCGCGCCGACCGACTTGTAGCCTTCGTCCTCAAAGCCGCTGCCGATGCCCGCGCTCTGTTCGATTAAAACTTTGTGCCCCGCTTTAATCAGAGCGTCCGCGCCTGCCGGTGTCAAGCCGACGCGATTCTCGTTGTTCTTGATTTCCTTCGCCACGCCGATAATCATACTGTACGCCTCCTCAAAAATTTTATTATGCCAATGATAAATCGCCGTCGAGGAAAAAACAAGTTCCTACTTCAGTGCGATTAAAGCGGCGATGCGTCCCGTGCGGTCGAGACCGTGTTTCTGCGCGGCGCGATACGAAAAGTACCACGAACTTTCGCAACAGGTGCAGTTGCCCGCCACGTCGATATTTTCTTCGGGCACACCGACTTCCAACAGCTGAACGACATTCGCGCGCCACAAGTCCAAAAAAATTTTCCCGTCGCGTTCAATCAAAAGCTCGCCGTGATTCGCGGGGAAAGCCGCTTTGCACTTGTCGACGACCTCCTCGCCGACAGCGTAGCAACATGCTCCGATTGACGGCGCAATTCCAATCATACAAGCTTCAGGACGCGTCCCGAATTCGTCGCCCATGCGTTGCAAGGTTTTGGCGGCGATTTTTTTCAGCGTACCCTTCCAGCCGCCGTGAGCCAGTCCGACCGCGCAGTTTTCCACGTCGACAAAAAAAATCGGCACGCAATCGGCAAAGCACAACATCAGCGGCAAGCGCGGCGTGTTGGTGATAAGCGCGTCCGTTTCGGGTATCGAATCGGCGTAATTGGCGCAGCCGCACCCGCGATAGTTCTCGTCGACGCGAAAAATTTTGTCGCCGTGAATTTGATTGGGCGTGACGATATCGTTGAGTCCGAAGCCCAAAGATTGAGCAAAGCGTTTGCGATTGGCGATAACGTCAGCGGGCTCGTCGCCCACGTGCAGGGCAAGATTCAAGCTGTCGAAGGGCGGCTTGCTTACTCCGCCGAGGCGCGTCGAAACCGCGTGCACAACCAGATTATCGGGGAACGTCGAAAATTTCCCGTGCCAAAGATTATTTTCCGTGCGTCTCAAAAAGTAACTCATGATAACCCTCCTTAGAAGACCGCCTCGACCAAAAAGAATGCCGCCGCGCCGATTGCCGCCGTGATTGGTATCGTCATGCCCCAAGCCTTGACCATCTGCTGCGCCGTGCCCCAACGCACCGCGTTGACCCGCTTGGCCGTGCCCACGCCCATTATCGAACCCGATACAACGTGCGTCGTCGAAACCGGCAAGTGCAACAGCGTCGCGCCGAAAACCACGCAGGACGAATTCAAATCCGCCGCGAAGCCGCTCGGAGGCTCAAGCTTGAAAATTTTCCCGCCGACCGTCTTTATTATGCGCCAACCGCCCGAAGCCGTCCCGATTGCCATTGCCGCCGCGCACATAACTTTGACGAAAGTCGGAACCTCGAATTCCGAAATGAAACCGCCACTGAACAGCGCAAGCGTGATTATGCCCATGGACTTTTGCGCGTCGTTAGAGCCGTTGCTGAACGCTATCATTGCCGCAGAGACGACTTGCATTTTGCGGAACTTGTCATTGATGAATTGCGGCGGGAACTTCTCGAACAGGCGGAAGATTAAATTCATGACGATTATCCCCGTGACGAAGGCGATAGCGGGCGAACAAATGAGCGCAGCGATAATCATGCCGACGCCGCCCCAGTTCAAGCCCTCGACGCCGACAGAAATCAGCACCGCACCGATAAGCCCGCCAATCAGCGCGTGAGACGAACTCGACGGCAAGCCGAACCACCACGTCAACAAGTTCCACGTTATGGCTCCGATAAGCGCGGATATTATGATTTTCTCGTCAATCAGATTCGGCGAAGAGACTATGCCCGCGCCGATTGTCTTTGCCACGCCCGTCGATACCATTGCCCCGAAAAAATTTAAACCCGCCGCCATCATAACCGCATGATTCGGTTGGAGGGCGCGGGTGCTTACGGATGTTGCTATTGCGTTCGCCGTGTCGTGAAAGCCGTTGATAAAATCGAATATCAACGCCAAGATTATCACGATGAAAATCAGGTACTGCAAATCTGCCATTCAGTTCACTCCTAACTGTTTTGCTATCGTAGCCATCATTTTCGGCACGTCCAGCGGCTTGGCAATGTGGTCGTTCATGCCCGCCTCCTTCGCGCGCTTAATGTCTTCGGGCATGGCGTTGGCCGTCATCGCGATTATCGGGACGCTGTTGCCCGCCGCTCGTATCGCCTGCGCGGACTCGTAGCCGTTCATGACCGGCATTTGAATATCCATAAGAATCAAGTCGTAAGCGTTCGCCGCCGCCTTGTCGACCGCCTCGCGACCGTTTTCCGCCGTATCAATCTCAAAGCCGAACTGACTAAGCAACATTATAGCGATTTCGCGATTGACTTCAATATCCTCAACCAACAAAAGCTTTAGGCCGCTGAAGTCGGCTTGCGAAGGCTCGGCGACCTGCGCGGGCTCCTCGGCGGCTTCGGGCTTGTCAATCGTCTTGAAGACGACGTGAACGATAAATTCGGTGCCCTTGCCTTGTTCCGTCACGACGTCAATGGTGCCGCCCATAAGCTCGACGATATTTTTGGTTATGGCGGTGCCCAAGCCCGTGCCTTGAATGCCGCTGACCGTCGAAGTCCTTTCGCGCTCAAAGGCCTGGAAAATTTTCTTCGCGAACTCCGCCGACATGCCAATGCCCGTATCCTTGACGTGCAGTTCAAAGTTCCCGTCGTCAAGCTCAACCAACGTGACGGCGACGCTTTTGCCCGAAGGCGTAAACTTGTAGGCATTGCCGACGAGATTCAGCAAAATTCGGTTCCAACGGTTTTCGTCACAGCTCACGTAGCGGTGGTGAACATTCGACGCGTCGACCGAAAACGTCACGCCCTTAGCCTCCATTTGCGTTTGGAACATCGTTTTCAAGTCGTCAAGATTTTTTTGCAAGTCCATTTCGCCGAGTTCAAGTTCCATGCGCCCCGACTCAATGCGGCTCATTTCGAGGATATCGTTAATCAAATCGAGCAGGTGCTTGCCCGAAACGTCGATTTTGTTCATGAAGTCTTTCATTTCGCCGAAAGTCACGCCGTCACGTTTCGCCAGCGTCGTGTAGCCGATAATCGCGTTCATGGGCGTGCGAATGTCGTGGCTCATGTTAGACAGGAAGGTTGACTTCGCCCGCGAGCTGTCTTCGGCCTTGCGCCGTTGTTCTTCGAGCGCGACCATTTCCTTGCGCTGAATCCGCGAATAAATCTTGAACAGGAATATCAGGCTTGCCAATGTGAATATCAGCAGAATCATCGTGTTGTCGAGCAGGACGGAACGCATTTTCAAGATTTGCGCATTGGTGTAGGCGAAGCGCGGCGTGTAGATGTTTCGCGAGTAAAATTGATTCGTGTCCTGTATGAAAAATTTCAGCTCTTCGTAGATTTTTTCGCGCATCCACATCAGCGAGGAAAAGAACACCAGGAAGAACATCAGCAGCCAAACCGTCGGCGAGGTGCCGAATTTTTTTTCGTCGCGCTTGAAAAGGAAATTGAAGTACGCGAAGCCCAAAATCCCCCAGACCGCCAAGATAAAGTAACTTTCCTGCGCCAGCACGCTGATTGACCACAGGTTGGGTATCAGCAGGAAGATTGTGAACGACGCCGCGCAGATTATCCCGGCAATGCCCGTAATTTCCGCCCGCCGAATGTTTTCGCGCTTGCCGAGGGTGTAGGCGCAGGCGGACGTGTAACCGTAAGCAATCGTTGCGCCAATCGTCGTCACGTCGGTCAGCCAGCCGATAACCGTCCGTCCGAAGAACGGGACAATCAGCGACGTGGCGAAGATAAAAATCAAAGCGTGACGGCGCGTAGTGAACCAGTGAGGCAAAATATTTTCCTTCGCAAAAATCTGCGTCAAATTCCCCACGACGCGATAGTAGCCGATTAAACTCGTCGTCAAGGCGGCGGAAATGACGACGCCCAAAATCAACAGCCCGCTTGCGCCGAAAGTTTCCGTCACGACGTAAAACGTCGGAATCCTTTCAATGCCCGTCAAACTTTTCAAGCCGCCCAGATATGCCGCCGAACTCTTGAACTCGGCGGGGAAGCGCAACGTTGCCAAGCACGTCATCAAAATGTACACGACCGCCGCGCAGATTATCGCCACAACCATTATCGGGAAGGCTTGCCGCGCATGCGACTTGAATTCGTTCGTATATTGCGAAATGGTCTCGAAGCCGATAAAAGCCCACGGAATCAGCGCGACGATTGTAAAGACTTGCCGCCACGGCTCTTCGCCCTCCGCGAAATGAAATTCGGGCGCATGGGAGGCGTTGACCGCCGCCACGAAGACGAACACCACGCCAATCAGCAGGACGACCGCCGCTACCTTTTGCAGCAGTTTGGCAACAGGACTCAAGCGCGCGAATAAAATTCCGAACAGCCACAGCAAAGCTATCGTGACGGCCACTTCGCCGCCGTAAACGTCGTAGCCCGCGAATCGGTAGTAGAAGCCGACTTGAAAGACATCGCCGAGCAAATTTCTGCCCATGAGCGTGACGGCAGTGGCATTCGCCCACAGCAACGAGACGTAAGCAATCCAAAGGAACCACGCGCAGAAAAAGGCATTGTCCCAGCCGAAAAGCTCCTTCGTGAAGGTGAAGACGCCGCCCGCCCCCGAAATCCTTTGCATGACGAAATGGTAGTTGTAGGCGATAAGAATCATGACGCCCGCGCCGAGCGAAAGGGCAACGGCCGTGCCCGCAGTGCCCGCCGTCGGCAAAAAAGTCGTGCCCGGCATAATGAACGAGCCCCAGCCTATGCAACAGCCGAACGCCAACGCCCACAACGTCAACGAAGTCAATCTGCGCTGTTCCAATCGAAAAACCTCCTTGCGCGGTAAACTTCGCGGTTAATGCGGCATTTCCTTTCTAGGAACTGTGGACAAGAAGTGATAAAATATATTTCGGGTGAAACAAAATGGCATATGAATTAACAGATGAG
>CAMJMR010000030.1 GCA_946407095.1 uncultured Selenomonadales bacterium
TGCCATTTTGTTTCACCCGAAATATATTTTATCACTTTTTGTCCACAGTTCCTAATTATAAAAGTTACCTGTTCCGCCGCTTTCAAAGCAGCAACAAAAAAACCCCCCGCACCTTCGCGAGGGGTTTTTCTATGCAAGAAAAATTTTGTCGTCAGAAATTATTTGATTCCTGCACCATCGAGCGCACTGCGGACGGATTTGGCAGCCGCGTACATCTTTTCGAGTTCTTCGTCGGTGAGGGCGATTTCGAAGACGCGCATCAAGCCGTCGGCGCAGACCATGCGGGGCATCGAGAGCGCGACGTCTTTAATGCCGTATTCGCCTTGCATGAGAGCCGAGCAGGGCAGAATCGTGTGTTCGTCGTAGAGGACGGACTTAACGAAACGAACAGCGGCCATAGCGACGCCCGTGTTGGTGAAGCCCTTGCGATTGATAACGTCGTAAGCAACTTGGATAAGCTCTTGCTCAACGGCTTTCTTGTCGAGGGGCTCGGTGTGACGGAAGTATTCGTCGAGTTTTTCGAGCGGGAAGCCTGCGCAGCCGGTTGTCGACCAAGCAACGAATGCCGCGTTGCCGTGTTCGCCGAGGACGTAGCCGTTGATGTTTTTCGGGTCAACTTCGTACTTGTTGGCGAGGATGCGGCGGAAGCGATACGTTTCGAGCATGGTGCCGGTGCCCATGATAAGGTTTGTCGGGTAGCCAACTTCTTCCGCGATTTTGGTTACAACGTAGGTCGCAACGTCGAGCGGGTTGGTGATGAGGATAATGACGGCCTCTTTGGTGTGTTCGGCAATGTTGCGGAAGACCGAGTTCATGATCTTTGCGTTGGTGCCGGCGAGTTTGAGGCGGTCGGGAGTTTCGCCAGGGCGAATCGAAGGACCCGCGCAGATGATGACGATGTTGGCGCCTTTGCAAACGCTGTAGTCGTCGGTGGCGCGGAATTTGATATTGGTGCTGTAGACGCAAGCGGTAGCGTGGCTGGAATCGGTTGCCTCGCCCCAAGCCTTGTCCTGGTTCAAGTCAATTAAAACAATTTCCGAAGCGAGCTGGAAGTCGGCAAGTTTGTTGACGACTGCCGAGCCGACGTTTGAAGTTCCGACGACAACAATTTTCCTGCGGTTACCCATGAAACATTCCTCCCTTTAATACCTGAAACAACGTTCGCGGGGCATGACGCCCCCTTTAGCAAAAAAGTTTACAACTTTTGCCGCTTGCCGTCAAGCCGCCCCCGAATAAAAATTCTGAAAACTAAATTGACATTATCTGAAAACGTGCTAGTATAAACGTAGGATATTAAGCAACTTAGGGACTAGGGACTAGGAACTAGTCTCCGGCAAAGGAGAGTTATGATATGACAACGCTTTTGGAGAAAACCCGCAAGATTAACAAGCTGCTCCAGCGTTCCGAAAATGTGGAGTACGACGGAATTTCTAAAGTCTTGGGCAAAGTCCTCGACGCCGACATCTATATCGTCAACAAAAAGGGCGCGCTGTACGGCTACGCGCTAACCGAAGAGACAAGTGACCCCTTCGCTGACGACGTCGTTCGCAAAGGCAAACTTTTTTCGCCCTACGCAAAATGGCTGAATCAATTCGACGAGACGCAAGCCAATCCCGAAGAGCCCGCCGACGATTTGCCTGTGCGCGGAGAAAATTTCACCATCGTCCCGATTTACGGCGGCGGGCGCAGGCTCGGCACGCTGATTATCGCTCGGCGCGAAGAAAATTTCACGGATGACGATTTGCTTTTGGCCGAATACGGCGCGACCGTCGTGGGCATGGAAATTTTGCGCGAACGCACCGAAAAAGCCGAAATTGAGGCGCGGGATAAAGCTACCGTTCAAATCGCGCTGTCGACGCTCAGCTACTCGGAGGCGGAGGCCGCAATAAACATCCTCGGCGAACTCGACGGCGACGAAGGGCTTCTCGTTGCCTCGAAAATCGCAGACCGCGTGGGCATTACCCGTTCGGTCATCGTCAACGCCCTGCGCAAATTTGAATCGGCGGGCGTCATCGAATCCAAATCCCTCGGCATGAAGGGCACCTACATCAAAATCAAAAACGAATACCTCATGGAGGAAGTTCAAAAGCTCCGCCGCTGATTTTTTTAAGGGAGGAATTTTTATGGACGCCAATTTGAAAATCGTGTTGGATCAGTACTTCGAGGGCGCCTCTAAGCTCAAGCCGAACGTCTTCGTGCCCGTGCGCGATAATCGCGTTATCGAACCGCTCGTCGACGCCTTCTTCAGCGAAACCGAACCTTCGACGCTCATTCTGCCCGACCACCAAGACATTTTGGAGGGCGATATCCTCGTCTACCCCAAGACCCGCCAGTTCTGCTACCTCGACGACATCCGCCACATCACCGGCAAAGGCATTTACGTTGCGCACTACCACACGAAATATCAGCGCAAACCGCACGCGTCCCTTGACGATTAAAACTTAATCTCGCCAATAAAAAAATCCCGCAGGAATTTTCTTGCGGGATAATTTTTTGCCGTCGCCGGCGCATCGCTAGCCGCCCTTCCTGTCGCCTTGCTTGCCGACGTTGACTAAAATCCCTATCGCCGCCATGGTTATGATTAGTGACGTTCCTCCGTAGCTGATAAACGGCAACGGGACGCCGACGACGGGCGTCATGCCGCCGACCATGAGCAAGTTCGCTATCGCCTGTCCGACGATTAGAAGCATGATGCCCATTGCAAGCACTTGCCCGAATTCGTCTTTGGCTTTGTTGGCGATACGCGCCGCGTACACCGCGAACGCCGCGAACAGCATGAATACGAATATCGCTCCCAAAAAGCCGTTCTCTTGGCAAAATATCGCGAAGGCAAAGTCCGTGTGCGCTTCCGGCAGATAATCGTACTTTGAAACGCCCACGCCCAAGCCCATGCCCGTCAGCTCGCCCGAACCGATTGCCGATAACGATTGCACCGTTTGATAGCCGTAGTCCTGCGCGTCCGACCACGGGTCGTAAGTTATCTTCAATCGCTCTAATCGATACGGCTCGCGAATGATCAGGAATGCCGCGCCCGCTATCGCCATGCCGATGAGTTGCAAAACTTTTTTCTTTGCCAAGCCGCAAACTATCAGCATCAACAGCGGAATGCCCAAAATTATCGTCGCGGTGCCCAAGTCGGGCTCAAGCTCCGTCAAGCCCGCGATGAACGCGATTATTCCCATTTGCAGCGTCAAGTAGTGCAGCTCTTGCCCAAGTTTGACTTTCAGCGAAATGTACGCCGCCGATATCATGATTGACACGAGCTTTGCCATTTCCGCCGGCTGAAATTGCGTCACGCCCAAAGGTAGCCATCGTCGCGCGCCGTTTACCGTCGGACCGATAATCAGCACCAAAATCAGCGCGGCTATCGTCAGCACCAAGACAACGACCGTCCACCGCCGCCAAACGTGATAGTCGAAGTGAAAACACACGCCGAACGCCATAAATCCGATAACGATATTGATTAGGTGTCGCTTCAAAAAAAAGTAAGGCGTATCGAACTCCGCCTCCGCAAAAATAAAACTTGAGCTGAAAACGTTAATCGTGCCGAGAATCAGTAGCACAACCATTATCGCGATAATCGCTTCCATGTCGCTTGTCCAAAATTTTTTTCTGTCGACGGCCGCGGCGTCCTTATTCCGAACGTCAGCCATAAAATCACCTCACTAAACATTTCCTCGGAAAATTACGGGCAACGTCTTAATCTTTAAGCGGTTTTTGATAATCCACACGCCAAGCAAGTGTTCCGCCAAAAAACCAACCGCCCGATAAGTGCGCGGGTCGTCAGAGCTTGCAATGTCGGTCGTCGCCAAAATTTCCTCCGTCGCGTCGATTATGAACGAAAAAAGCCATTCGCAATAAGAATCGAAGACCTTGCGCCGAGCCGCGAACATTCCGTAGCAGAAAGTGCCGAAGCCGTTATTCACGCGGTCGTAAGCGGAAAGATAATCGGGTTGGCGGCTCGCGATGTGCTTTCGGACGGTTTTCATGACGTGTTCGGCGAGCTTGCGCGTGCTCAACATGATTTTCCAGTCGTAAAGCGCGATGTGACCGAATCGGCATTCATTGACGATGATGTCAAAGTCGCGCAGGATTTTCGCCGCGTCGTCGCCCGTCAAAATATTTTTCCCGTCGAGCGTGAAGAATCGGCGGTAGTGCACGAAGGCAAGCATGCTGTGGCGCGTGTTCTTCCAAATCCAATAAAGCGCGGTCAGTTCGTTCAAGTAGGGATTGAGGCGGCTGATATTGTCGCCGGTGTCGTCGCCGAGGTAGCCGAAATCCTCTTTAGCCTGCGCGTGCCCCGCGTGAATGATTCGGTAGCCTTCGGGCAGGTCGGAAAGTTTCGCGTCCTTGTGCGTGACGACACAGCCCGCGAAATCTGCGCGGACGAATTTTTTCAGCAGAGCCCAATGACCGTTGACGGCGGGAAAATATTCGGTCGAGGCGAAAACATTTCCGTTGGTCGCCAGCCACTCTTCAAGCGCAGAGCCGCGCCTCACGAAAGCAAAAATATTTTCCGCCAAGCTGTCGAAGTCAATCAGCGCGTCGATGAATTCGGCGGGGTTGCGTTCGGCAGACAAAAGCAAGGCGTCGAAATGCTTAAGGCGGCAGGCGTCGAGCGAAGGATAAATCTGCGCGTAAAAATTTTCAATCGCGGGATAGTCAACTTCAGCGATAATGCCCGCGATTTTGCTTTTCATGTCGGGGAACATGTGATAATCGTTTTTGGCGAAGAAACCGTCGGCGTCGAGCGTGCGCGGCAACTTCAGCGCGTGAATCAAGTTAAAAATCTGAACGGCATTGTCGAGCGAAAAAAAATTATCCGTCGCGTGACGCAACAGCGTTTGCGCCGTGACGACGCGATTAATCAGCTTTAGGGCGTACAATTCCCGAAAACGCATCAGATAGGCGTCGTGGTCTTCAAAGACGATATAATCAGCCGCGCCGTCGAGGAGCCCGCGCAGATTGGCAACGGATATTTCCGCGCCGTTCAAAAAAATTCGGAAGTCGCCCGGTTTGAGCTTGAAGGCGTTGGCGAAGGTCGCATTCGCCGGCATGACGAATTCACCGCGCTCGGCCGCGCCTTTGAAGCTGATTCGCCCGACAACTTTAATCGCCCGCCCTTGCGCCGCCGCCAAAAATTTTTTCACGTCGCCATTCAAAAGGATTCGCGAAAGGTACAAAGCGTTCGCCTCACTTCAAGTACTTGTGCAAAGTCTCAAGCAGCTTGGGAATGTCCAGCGGCTTTGCCAAATGGTCGTTCATGCCGGCCTTGCGCGCGTTTTCCTTGTCCTCGTCGAAGGCGTTGGCGGTCATCGCGACAATCGGCACGGTCTTTGAATCACGGCGATTCAGGGCGCGAATGTTGCGCGTGGCGTCGTAGCCGTTCATTGTCGGCATCTGCACGTCCATCAATATCAAGTCGTAGTAATCGGGCGGCATGTCCTTGAACTTTTGAACCGCAACCGTCCCGTCTTCGGCGTCTTCAACCTCAAGCCCAATCTCCATGAGAATCGCCTTGGCAATTTCGCGATTGACGTCAATATCTTCAACCAACAGCACGCGCTTGCCGCTGAAGTCCACCGACGACAAATCGTCGTGCTTGTTTTCCTTTTCGTCGTGACCGTGAATGGCTCGCGACAGGGCATTTTTCAAGTCGGACATGAACAGCGGCTTGGTGCAGAAGGTCGTGACGCCCGCCGCCTTGGCCTCCTGTTCGATATCGGAATAGTCGTAAGCCGTCAAGATAATCACGGGCGCGGTATCGCCTACCACTCGCCGAATTTGGCGGACGGTCTCAATGCCGTTTTGGTCGGGCATAAGCCAATCGACGATATACGCGCTGAACGGGTCGTCGTCAAGCGCACGTCCTGCGCGGAAGACAGCCTCGCGCGGCGAAGTCGTCCACTCGGAGCGCATACCCATTTGCTTAAGCATCGTCGTGACGGATTCGCAAGTGTTGAAGTCGTCGTCAACAACCAGCGCGCGCAAGTCGTGCAGCTCTTGAAGCGGGATTTGCTTGACGTTCTGCTGAAGTTTCAAGTCAAGCGTGACGGTGAACTCGGAGCCCTTGTCCTTTTCGCTCTCGACGTAAATATCGCCGCCCATAAGCTCGACCATCTTTTTGGTAATACTCATGCCTAAGCCCGTGCCCTGAATGCCGCTCTTCGTCGAAGTCTCTTCTCGCTCGAAGGCGTCGAACACGTGCTTGAGAAATTCCTTGCTCATGCCAAGCCCGTTGTCCTTGATTCGGAATTCGTACTTGGCGCAGCCGGGAATGTCGGAGTCGTATTGCGAAATGCGGAAGAATATGGAGCCCGTCGACGGCGTGTACTTGACGGCGTTGCTCAAGATATTTATCAGCACCTGGTTAATCTTGAGCGGGTCGGCGTAAACGTCCTCGTTCTTGACCTTGAAGGCGTCAATATGGAATTTCTGTTGCTTGGCGTTGACTTGCGGCTGAATGATGTGAATCAAGTTGTGAATCAAGTCGGACAGGTTGCATTCCTGTTCGGCGACTTCGACGCGCCCGCTTTCGATACGGCTCATGTCAAGGATGTCGTTAATCAAACCCAACAGGTGATTGCTCGACGACAAAACCTTTTCCAGCGAATCTTTGACTTGCGTGCGGTTTTCAAAGTGGCGCAGAGCCATCGTCGTGAAGCCGATAATGGCGTTCATGGGCGTGCGGATGTCGTGGCTCATGTTCGACAGGAAGACGGTCTTGGAGGCGTTGGCGTGTTGCGCTTGCGCCAAAGCCTCGGCAAGCTGTTGGTTGCGGGCAAGGGACTCGCGGGTTTGCTCGTCGACGTTCGCGAAGCCGACGCCCACCGCGTGAAGCCCGTCGTCAATCTTGGCGATTCGCAACATCATGTAATGTTCCTCGCCGTAGCGAACCAAAAGGTAGCGGTGCGAAATAATTTCCTCGTTGGCAAGGCGGGCTCGAATATTGCGCGGCTTGACGAAATCCAACAGAGCTTCGCGGTCACTCGGCGCGACGAACTCTTTGACGTAATTCGCCATCGCCTCTTGGAACTTCACAACGTCACTTTGCCTGCGACCCAACTGCTCGGTTATTTCGGGCTCGACGCGATAGCAAACCGCCTCGTCCGAATCAAGATTCAAGTGGTAGACCAGCCGATAGTCGACGGTCAAAGCTTGAATCATTTCGCTTTGACGCCGCCGACGCCGTTCCTCGGACAGCAGTTGCGTCTGCAGGCGAAATTTTTCTTCCATTTCCTCACGCTTAACGCGGCTTTCGGTCTCGGTCAAGTTTTTCTGGTGGAGGAGGGTTGCATTCCTGCGCGCCTGCGTGATTATCAGCGCGAAGACAATCAGCATTGCCAAAACCGTGAAGGCGATTTGAATCAGCGAACGGCGGCGCATATCGCTGCTCACGGCGGCAATTTCGTCTTCGATTTTGTTTTCGCGAATCAGATAGGTCAGCATCCAGCCGGTGGTGCCGACGGGGCGGTAGTGGAGCGTTTCCTTCGCGCCGCGATAGGTGAACGCCGTCACGCCCTGCTTGCCGTTTGCGAAGTCGCTTTTGACTTTTTCAAGCGAATATTTTCTGTCGAAGGTGGCGGTGTCCAGCGCGGCAAGGAGATTGGTGCCGCTGTCCAGGCTGCCCAAGACCGCATCGGTCAGCGAATCGCCGTTGGTGTAGTAGAGGTTGAAAAACGTCATGCCGCTCATTGTCGTGTGCAAAAGAATGCCCGAAAGGAATCTGGACATGGACATTTGAATGAATGCATTTTTAATCGGAACGCCTTGGAAGGTGACGGTTTCGACGGGAATGATGGCGACGACGGTTTTGCCCAGCGTCAAGATTTTCGACGCGTTGAAAGTTTCGTTGGCAAAGGGATAAGCCTCGGGATTGGGCGCGACACCCGCAGGCGTGAAGATTTTGCCGTTGGCGTCGACGAAGGCGTATTGGTCGACGTTGCAAAAAGTTCGCATCTTGCCCAAGAACGCGCTCAACTTTTGGACGTTTTGCAAATCTTCGGGCGTCACGATATGTATTGAGGATTTTACATTGTTGATGTGAACGTTGATGCGGGCGGTAAGGACTTGCTCGCGGCGGTCGGTCAGCTCTCGCAAGTACATTTCGCTCACGGAGTGTACGGCGTCGGAGGTGTCGCTTTGCCCGCGATTGTTTATCCACAGCGTCGAAACAATCAAGAGCACGGCTATCACTGCGCCGCCGATTATCGCTACGGAAATGGTGCGTCCGCTGTCTTTGCTTGCCGATGAATTTTTATCTTCCATGACGTGGAACCTCGCACGAAAATTTTCTGCGCAGATTGTATTAAAATCGGCTAAAGATATCAAGCGGGCAGGTGCCCTTTCGTTGGCTAAGCAAAAGGGCTCAAAGACAGCTTTTGATTTTTATTAGGGTTTGTTGGTAAATTAACTAAGACGTTGCAAAGGACAGAGGCCGCCATGGATGGCGGCCGCCCGCGTCTTGTTGCGTGATGCAACAACAGCGGGCACAATCGGCTTCGGGTTGCGCGGACGCTGGACAAGTGGTCGGTTTCCGCCCCTGCGAGGCGAATTTCTTTGCTACTTTCTTTCTTCGCTGAAAGAAAGTAGATAAACCAACTTAAAGCCGTTAAAACACCGAATCCGAATCGCCAATTCAATTTACCAACAGCCCCTAACTACTTTCTTTGACTGACCAAAGAAAGTAGCAAAGACCCGCTTCAGAAGCGGGGGAACAGCTGGGACGCGGCATCCACCCTTAAGCCGTCAACGAGTTTCAGCGCGTCATCCGGGTCAAGCGTCACGCTTGCGCCACTGCGCGTGGAGCGGATACCGACCACTTATCCAACGTCCGCGCTACCCAAAGCCGCTCGTGCCGCTATGAAACTTTCCAGGTTTCAAGTGGGCAAACGCGCACTGGTAAGCGTTCGCGCCGTCCATCCATGGGCGGCCTCTAATTACGCAGCGGTCGCGCCTTTAAGGAAGTTTTAACCTTCAAAACTTGACAAAACAAAACCCGTGCAATATTATGCGCCCGACAGTCGGGCGTTTGGTGGACGCGACTTGTCGAATAAGGGGAGCAAAGCCGAAGATTGGGGAATCGACGGCCAAGCTCAAGGTTGTGGCGTTTGAACTTGCGGCAGTGTAGGGCTTGCGAGTTCAGCGCTTTAAGTTTTTTGGGAGTCTTTAGGGGTTCTAGGTAATGAGTCACAGGTTACAGGTAAAATTCCTGATACCTAAGAGAAGTTTCAACCGGGTCACGACCCCCAAACGGCGCGGCCCGCTGAAAGGAGTTCATTTTGTATGAGTGAATTTTCTACTGGTTTTTCCTTCGACCTCCAACGTTTCGCCACGCAAACCTTCAAAGGCGCTGCTGTTGGAGACGAGACGGGCGTAACGCTTAGCGATCTGTTCACCGACGCAGGCGCTGCCAAAACCAAAAAAGACGCCTCCAGCTACAGCGGCGGAGAGATCATGTGGGATAAGAGTGCCCTTGTCGACCTTACGCCTACCGGAGCCAATGCAAGCGTTGCCGGCGCAATCATGGTTGTTTCGGGCAAATACGACAGCGTTGCTACCGGCGACGGCACGGGCTACGTTGTCAGCAGCGTGACTGCAGTCGACGCCCACGACCTCGGCGCCAGCGGCTCGGCGACTTTCAAAAACATCGGCAACACCACAATCCTTAACCCTGCAGGCACCATCACTGTCGGCAACAACACCGTTACCTTCAGCGGCGGCGGCACAACGACGGAAGATACCTCGACTTACGGCGACGCCGAGAATCCTTGGAATGTCGGCACTGTCGTCAACGTCAAGAGCGGCAGCATTAAAAACGTAGAGGCGGCGGCGGGCGAAGTTATCACCACTGCCGACAGCGTTTCTGCCGACTTCGTAAACGGCGGCACCGCTACCTTCGACGGAAAATCTTTCGCTACCATTACGTCTTTCTCGGACGGCAGTGCGGCTCAAATCAACGTCAACGGCGGCGACAAAATCGTTCTGCAAGTAAACGAAACTGCCACCTCCATTGCGGACGGCAAAGCGGCTATCACGACTGCCTTTGACGGTCAAGCTGTTAAATCCGTCACCTTCGCGGGCAAGAATGCCCAAGCTGATATCGTACTCGGCGGCACGGCGATTGTCGGCAAAGATGTAACCGTTGGAACAGGCACCATCAACGTTGCCAATATCGCGGGCGCATCCACCTCGCAAATCGCTTACAAGCTCGGCGCAGAGGGCGGCGACGTTCTCGATATCACCAACGTCGAACAGGTCACCAAGACCAATAAAGTTATCAACGTAGCCTCCACCGGCAAAGCCAAATTCCTCATTGCCAAGGACTACAACGCAGACACCGCCACCGCTACCGTCTATACTGATATCACTGTCGGCGGCGTAACGTATTCCTTCAATGACGAAAACGATGTCAACGGCAACGGCGGCGTCTTTGAAGTTACCAACGGCAAGGTTACGGGCTTCGTCTTCCGCGAAGACGGCGACTCCATAGTCATTCCGAAGGGCACCAACCTTTCAAGCTTCAACCTTTACGAGGCAGACAAAGCTGCCACTACCGAAACCGGTTCGGACGAAGATGTTGACGTAGAGGCAGGCTCCATTACGGGTCTTACCAAGCTCGGCGTCAATTTGAAGGTTGACTCTTCCTCGTCCGATTACATACTCACGAAGCAAGACGACGAAAGTTATACCCTCGAAGTCTTCGACAGCACGACGGTCAGCGTCGGCGACGCGACGATGGGCTTCACGTTGCCCACAACCAAGGACAACAAGAAAGACGCTCCTACCTCCGCCGTTATCACAATCAGCAAAGACGGTGAACTCCAGAGCGTCGAGCCCGGCAACAAGTCGACTTCCGAAAGCACCGCTACCTCCTTCGACGTTGCAGGTGTCGCAATTACCTTCAGCGGCATGAACAGCAGCAATGTTTCCAGTGACTTCCAAGTTGCAGGTGTCCAATTCGCTACTGAAAGCGGTAATTACGCTTATACCATTGGTGCTACCGACGGATCTAAGGAAGGTACTGCAAGCACTGACGTCGCGCTCAAGATGACGGAAGAAACCGACTCCATTACCAAACTTAGCGTTGCTGAAGGTACCACCGAAACAACCAAAGTCATTCTCGCCGAAACCGAAAGCGCAGGCGACGATGAACCCAGCGGCACTCTCAACTTCCTCGGCGTCGAATACAAATACAGCAGCCCCGAAGGCAAAGCTCGCCTTGAAGTTGATCCTGCTACACCGGACAACGTCAGGTTCGTATTCTACGATGTGGGCGACTCCATAACCATCCCCGAAGACAGCACGAACCTCACGCTCTACTATCAGAACAACCTTAGGGATGCCGAAACAACGATTCAAGAACTTACGTATCCCGAAACCGACGGCGAAGCGTACAGCATTACGATGACCCAAGCCACGACCAAGAGAAGTGGTCTTGCGAAGTTTGAACTCTTCGGCATAGCTGCGGGCGACAAAGTCCTGGTCGGCGAAGAAGCTGAATTCGAGTTCGGTGCGGCGGACGGCAAGTTCATATTCAGTTCAGAAAACGTCGCGGCAGGCTTCATTGCGGCAAGCGGCACCGTTACCATGAACACGGCGGCGGCAACATACCTTGCGCAAGCTAACGAAGACGCGGCTCTCTTTGAAATCAACGGCACGGGCGTCAACATCACTGCTACTACCGACGCTACAGCCGATACGGGCGAAGTCCGCTACAACAAGGACGAAAACAGCCTCTACGGTTTGGCAGACGGCTCCGTTATCCGTAACGCGGGCTCCATTACCAAGATTTATGCTCCGACCGCTATCGGCACGATTGGCTTCGGCGATCCCGACAGCGACGAGGAAGGCGCGTATAAAGAATTCACCGCTCAAGGCGTCGAAGGCGACATTGACGACACGACCGACCGCGCATTCTTCACGGTTGACGGCGACGATGTCACAGGCTTCACCTTCGCCGACGTTGACGATGAGATAAGAAGCATTGACTTCAGCGGCATTACGCTCACCGACAAGCCCACCGGCAACACCTTCGACGCTCCTATCATCACTGACGCAGAAAACGCACCCGCCGAGGCTTCAATCATCAAGACGCTTGACGATAACCAAGTTGATTGCTATTTAATCGAAACCGAATTCGACGGCAAGACTGTTGCCTTGGGCGACGGCACTGTTGCAACCTTCACCGACGCCAACGATGATACGGAAGTGTTCTTCACCACCGGCGGCAAACTCCGCACCATCGCCAACTTCAGCACGGAAGGCAACGAGGTTGCTATCAGCAATGCGACGGGCGCAGTCGATATCGACAGCAATGTTGTTGAAATTCTCGGCGGCGGCTTCGTCTATCGCTTGACGGCAGACAACGAGCCTTCAATCGTCGACGTTAAAGCCGATACGACAATCCTCCAGGCGGCGGGTGTCAGCTACGTCACCACGGCAGGCGAATCGGCAGGCGAAGGCGCATTCACGTTCGGTGCTTCCGCTGCCGCCAAGACATTCACTGTCAGCGGCAACGAAGACGGCGTGCGCTTCAACATTGACGACACCACCGTTACGGGCATTGACAGCATCACGGGCACCGAATCCGTCACGGGCGCGCTCAACGGTCTTGCACTCAACGGCGCAAGCGTTGTCCTCACCGAGGCGACGGCAGGCACCGAATACACCTTCAGCGGCACGAGCTTTGCGGGCTTGAAGGACGGCGACGCAGTCACCACTGCGGGCAATGTTGTCGACTTCTTCACGGCTGAAGACGGCACGTTCACAGTCCTTGGCGAATCCATGGCTGTTGCGGGCGACAGCGCGGTTAAGTTCAGCATTGCAGACGGCGCACTCACGGCAGTCAGCGAACTCAGCGGCACGGCGACCGGCGACTTCAGCGGCGACCTCACAGTCAACAGCGAAGACATCAAGGTTACGGGCGACAGCGACAGCTCCGTTGCAGTCACGGGCACCGCAGACGAATCGGCTGTTGCGTCTATCGCAAATGTCGGCGGCAGCGTTGCTCTTGAAGAAATCGGCTCCGCTTCGCAGGTCATTACCAATGCGGACGGTACGTTCAACTTCGTCGAGGCAGAACAAACCTTCACGACGAGCGGCAGCTCCGACGGCGTTGTCTTCGGTCTCACGGACGGCAAAGTTACCGCCATTGACGACCTTGACCAGCATGAGGCTGTCAAGGGCAACTTCAGCGGCGACGGCGTCTCTGTCAACGGCAGCCTTGTCCAAGTCGAAAACAACGGCACGGATATCACGGTTATCACGGGCGGCGAAAGCGGCACGGGCATCTACGGCCTCAAAGACGGCGCAAGTGTCGTATCCGCTTCGGGCATTAACGTTGCGGTCTTGGTCGAAGAAACCGGCTCCGTCACCTTCGCAAACGGCACATTCAACGTTGCGGGCGACAGCAACGGTCATGTCGGCTTCATGCTTGACAGCGCAGGCAATGTCACGAGCGTCTTTGACCTCGACGAAACGGCGACAATCACCGGCGCACTCAGCGGCATTTCCATTAACAACACCGACGACCCGATTCAAATCGGCGACGGCAACGACAGTCTCAGCTACAGCCCGAATGAAGGCATCGGCGGCGTAGTCGACGGCAACACCGTCACCAGCGCGGACGGCGCAAGCAAAGTCTTCGTTGAAGGCGACAACTTCTCCGTCACGTTCGGCTCCGAAAGCTTCAGCGTTGCGGGCGCTTCGGGCGGCGTAACCTTCCTCGTCACCGACAAGAACAACGTCGTTGGCGTCGAAGACCTCGCGGAAGGCGCAACCCTTACGGGCGCACTCGGCGACGTCACTGCCATCAACGGTGCTTCGTTCAGCGTCCTCAATGACAACGACTTCGCAGTTGTCGGCGCGGCAAGCGGTATCAGCGAGATTCAAAACCTCAGCGCAAGCGCAACCGTTGCGGCGGCAGGCGGCGCGACGTTGGCAACCACCGACGAAGACGGCGAATTCACCTTCGGCGACAAGACCTTCACCACCTTGGGCGACAGTGCTGTTGAATTCACGCTTAACGACAACAACGTCACCAACATTGGCGAACTCTCCGGCATAGTCTCTTCGGCAAGCGACAACTTCAACGGCGTGACGGTCAACGGTCAGAGCTTCGCAATCAGCGGCGACCAAGACGATCTTTCTGTTGTCGGCACCGACGACGCAAGCGGCATCAAGTCCTTTGTGGGTGTTGGCGGCGAAAGCGTCACGATTGCAAACGCTGGCGGTGCCTCGGCAATCCTCACCAACACGAGCGGCACCTTCAACTTCACGCAAAGCAACCAGAGCTTCACGGTTGCCGACGACGACGTTGTGGCGTTCAACCTCACAGACAACGCAGTTTCCTCGATTGAGTTCGTCGAAGGCACGGTTGAAGGCAACTTCGACGGCGCCAACACCGTCAACGGCAAGACGTTCGACGTAACCGACAGCGACGGCATCCTCCGCATTGGCGGCAACTCCGACGCAAGCGGCATTGAAACCATCTCCAAGGTCAACGGCGGCGCGGTTATCAACAACGTCGGCGGCGCAACGCAAGTCATCACCGAATCGACGGGCAGCTTCTCGTTCGCAGGCCACACCAATCCGTTTGAAGTTACGGGCGACGAATCCGTTACCTTCAACATGGATGCGAACGAAGACGCCAAAGTTCTCGGCATCACCGACCTCGCAAACGGCGCGGTCAAGGGCGAAATCACCGACTTCAGCGTCAACGGCGCGTCCATTGCAGTCGAAGGCGACGAAGACGACATCCTCACCTATGCGGTCGACGGCGAAGACAAGACCCTCGGCGAAGTCGGCGGCAACAACGTCACCATTACCGAATCGGGCGAAGCGGACGAAATCGAACTCGTCAAAGACGGCGTCTACGACATCGACGGCAAGGAATACGACATCGCGGCGGGCGGCTCTGCTACGCTCGGCATGAACGGCATGAGCGTTGCCAGCATCGACGGCATCGACCAAGACGGCGAACAAGTTAAGGGCGACTTCACCGAAACCATTTCCGTCGGCGGCCAGAACGTCCAAGTCCTCGGCGACGAAGAAGTCACTGTTGCACGCGAAGACGGTCAGCTCGTTATCAGCGGTCTCAATGACGGCGCGACGATTGAAGCGGCAGACGATATCTACAAGGCCAATGTCGAAGAAGCAGGCACCTTCGCAGATACGGACGCCAAGACGGTCAACGTCGGCAGCGACAGCGCAATCATCTCGCTCGACGGCGCGGCTCACATCGTCGGCCTCAGCAATGCGGGCAATGTCGGCGGCGATATCAGCGGTCTCGTCATTAACGGTAAAGCACCTGTCAGCGTCATCAGCGCGGCGACGGAAGAAATTCCGGAAGTCCACGACAACACCGACCTCACCTACGAAAACGGCGTACTCGGCGGCGTCATTGCCAACGATACGGTTATCAGCGCGGGCGACGCAAGTGTTGTTTCGGCAGACGGCGAAGACGGCTCCTACACGTTCGGCACGGGCACCGATGCTCAAGTCTTTGCGCTTGAAGGCGACGGCGACGGCGTTGAGTTCGCGGTTAAAGACTCCACGGTAGTCACGGCTGTCAACGGCGTTGGCGAAGACGCAACCCTCAAAGGCGCGCTCAACGGCTTGTCTGTCAACGGCAGTCTCGTTTCCATTGCGGGCGACGATGAGTTTGACGCAGTCGGCGCGGCGGACGGCAGCCGCCTCAAAGCTCTTGAAGGCGTTGGCGGCGACGTCACGGTTGTCAGCGCGGGCGGCGCAGAAGAAATTCGCACCGACGCAGTCGGCAACTTCACGTTCAACAAGAGCGGTCAGAAGTTCGCGGTTGCGGGCGACAGCGCAGTCACCTTCGGTATCGACGACAACGAAAGCGTCACCTTCATTAGAGATCTCGACGGCACGGTTGCGGGCGACTTCAGGAACGAAATCAACGTCAACAGCTACGATGTCCAAGTCACGAACGACGCAGACGGCGTAAGCGTTGTTGGCGGCGACGACGGCTTGACTGTCAACGAAATCAACGACGTAGAGGCAAATGCTTCCGTTGTCAGCTCCGGCAATGCCTCGGTAGTCGGCACGGCGGGCGAAGGTGTCTACACGTTCGTTGAAAGCGGCGACAGATTCAGCGTGACGGGCGACGCGGCCGTTAAGTTCGCGCTTGACGACGGCGACGTCACGGGCGTTTACGAAATCACCAGCGGCGATATCTCCTTCACCACCGACACGACGCGCACCTTCGACGTCAACCCGACCATCAACGACCAAGTGGTCTTCGGAAACGGCAACGAGACGGTAACGCTCTCCGTCGACGAAAACGGCAAACTTATCGGCGTGGGCGGCACGAGCGCGGTTGCAGGTCTTGCAGACGTAACCGTCAAGGCGACGGAGCCGATGTATGTCAACGGCAAGTTCGTCGGCATCAAAGACGCAGACGACAGCTTCAACGTTGTTGTCAACGAAGACGGCGATATTGACAAGGTCACGGCAGTCACGGGCAACGCGACGATTGCAGTTGCGGACGGCGTGATTGAGACCGACGCGGACGGCGAATTCATTGTCAATGGCGAGACTTACACCGTCGTAGACAACGATAACAAGTTCGGCTTGACGACCGACCAAACGGGCGACCTCACCGGCGTCACCAGCGTGGAAGGCTCCATTGCCATTACGGACGGCGCAGAAGAGCTCACAGTCAACGGTCAGTACGTCGAAGTTATCAACGTCGACAGCGACGACGAAGGTGCTGTACCTGATGCTGTTACCATAGCGGCGGACGGCACGAACATCAGCGTTGCGGGCATGCTCAGCGGCGGCACAATCAACGGCGACCTTGCCAATGCGTCTATCGCAGTTCCCGGCAACGAAGGCACCGAAGCCAACGACCCGATTAGAATGCACGTCAACGACCTCAACTACGAATTCTACGGCGACGAAAACGGCGTGACGGTCAACGGCTCGGGCGGCGTGCGCGGCCTCGACGACGGTGCTTACATGTACGTCAACGAGAAGGGCACCTACAACGTCAACGGCGAAGCTGTCAGCGCAGATGTCGGCGACTACATCATGGGCGCGGATACGGGCGCGTACCTCTACGATCCCGATAACATCCTCGTTCGCAAGTCCACACCGCTCAGCACGATAGCGACCCTCGCAGGCGTGCCCACCACGGTAGAGGCGCAACTCGGCACCTACTCCAATCCTATCACGAAGGATTCGTTGCAAGGCTACTTCGACGACGAGACCTTCGATTGGGATCGCCCGATGGAAATCTACACGACCAATCCTGATGAGAGGTCGACGCAGACGCTTGACTTCAGCGGCGACAGATTCACCAAGAAAGTCCACCTGTTCAACGGCCCGCAGGATCTCGCGTTCAACAACGACGGCGGCAACGTTGCCCATGTTGCGGAAGATTATCTCGCGGCGGACGGCAACTACAGCCTCACTTCGGGCATTAAGAACATCGTCCTCGGCGACGGCGCAGGCGACTTGGCCGTTATCGACATGAAGTCAGGCCTCGGCAACGCTGTCAACATCGCAGGCGGCACGGGTGCAGACTCCATCTTCGTCCGCGACAACGTCGACGTGACCTTCGACATGAGCGACGGCGGCGCAGACAGGGTTGTCACCTTCGCGAAGGCAAATGCAAGAATCAAGCTTGAGAACTACGACTACACCACGGGCGCAGGCATCAAGTTCGACCAGCATGAGACCCGCGACATTGCTTCGGCAATCAAGGCCGGCAATATCGCATTCGGCGACGGCGTTGTCAGCTTGAAGACTGCTTCGGGTGCTACGGAAATCAGCGTCAACAGCGCGGCGGGCGGCACTGCAAGCGTCGGCGGCACGGTTGTCAATCTCTTCACGCCGGAAGGCACCAGGCAGGTTGTCGGCTTCACGCACGCGGCAGGCGGCGAGGCTATCCTTGACGCGTCCTACACCGAAGATGTCATCTTCATCGGCAACAGCGACGGCAAGAAGGAAGGCGGCTCGACGTTCCAAGGCGGCTCCGGCAACGATACCGCATTCGCAGGCGAAGGCGACGTTGTCGACCTCGGCGAAGGCGTCAACGTTGTCAGCCTCCAAGATGACGTCAATCGTAAGGGCGCATACGTCAGAATTTCGGCGGGCAACACCGTTATCGAAAACACCAACAGCACGCTCGACGAAATCCACGGCGATACGCTCGGCGTCGACCTCACGCAGATGGAACTCGAATTCGACGGCTCCAACCTCATCGTCAAGAGCAAGGAAGGCGCGTCCGTCACTGCTTACGCAACCGTTGCAGGCGCAGACAAAGACGGCACCATCTCCTACGACACCGCTTCCGAATTGGCCTCCAGCGCAGACTTGGCAGAAAGTGCAGACGAATCCGACTCCGTCACTTCCGCCGAAAGCACCGAAACCACCGAAGAAACCGTTGCGGCCTCGGCAGTTGCGTCCCCGCTCGTTGCGGATCACAACTACACCAACCAGCTCATTAACAGCAACGGCACGCTCGTCAGGGCGGCTATCGGCGCCACGGGCTCCGTCATTGACGTTAAACTCGACGAAGACGTCCGCGCGAACTACTACAAGGGCGACAACAGCGGCTTGACGTTCGGCAGCTACAACGGCAGAGTCCTCCTCGACTTGGAAGGCGACCAATTCGCCAATGTCATCGACGACCGCGCCGTTATCGTTGAAGGCATCAACAGCGTCCAGGCAGGCACCGAATTCAACTACATCAAGGGCTCGGACGAAAACGAAACCTTCTTCGCAGGACGCGGCGAAACCCACCTCTACGGCGACGGCGGCAAGAACATGCTCGTCGGCTACACGGGCGACGATAAGGAAGGTCAAACGACATTCTACGTCCTCGGTCACTCCAACGACGCTGCCAACACCATCCAGGCGTTCGACTTCGTCAGCAACGACAACTACACCAACAACAACAGAATCACCGCCGATAAGCTCGAAGTCGACCTCAACACCAACTACGTCAACAGAGTCGAACTCAGCAACAACGACGTGGTCGTCAACGTCACCAACCTCGACGGCTCCGCAACAGAGTCCGTCATCATCCAGGGCGTTGTCGATTCGCTCACCGGCTATGGCCAAGACATCCTTATCAGCGGCGACGGCGTTGTCGCGGACGTTGTGGCGCAAGTCGGCGGCGACAAGCTCAACTTCGACAAGTTCGCCAACTACTACAACGCAGCCGGCAAGAACGCGACTGTCGACGTTGCCAACGACAAAGACTTCGCGCAAGTCTGGCTCGACGGCAGCAAGGGCACAACCTTCGTCGGCGATATCCACGACATCAACGCTTCCGAATTCATCGGCGCGGCAGAGTTGGCCGGCAACGACTACAACAACGTCATCTACGCAGGCTCCGGCGAAACCAGCCTGTGGGGCGGCCACAAGGGCGACGATGCGATGTATGCCGGCACCGGCAAGGATACGTTCTTCTACACGCTCGGCAACGGCACAGACACCATCTTCGGCGCGAAGGACGGCGACGTTGTCAACCTGGCAGGCGTCACGCTCGACCAGATTGTCGGCGTAGAATTCTCCGGCTCCAACGACCCGATTCAGGGTGTCGCGTTGAACTTCAGAGACGGCGGCAAACTCTACATTGGCGACAACGGCACCAACGATGTCAACTACGTCGTCAATGGCGAGACCTACATCGTCAACGAAGACCGCAACGGCTTTACCAAAAAGGCGTAAGCTTACCTAAATACAGGAGACAAACGGCATAACTTGAACTGAAGTTTCGGTTCACGAGCCCCGACTTAACGGTCGGGGCTCTTTTTTTATTCGCGGCAAGGTTTGACATAAAAATTGCGGCAACGTAGAATCACAGCAAAATTTCTCGGAAAGTGGGTCGTCATGTCCGATACGAAAAAATTTTTGGCTTATGCGGTGCTGTATTACTACTTGGGCGAAGTGTTCTATATCGACATAGGACAGCCCGCCGCACCGCAATATTTTTTGCCGCCTTTGCCCGTGACGCTCGCGCTGTTGTGGCTGATTCAATTCGCCGCCCGCGCAGAGATTTTCAGCCGCGTGCACCTGCCCAACTTGCTGACGGGCGTGGCGTGGCTGGTGATGTTCCCGCTGCTTTACACGTGGACTTATCAACGGCAATGGTTCATGTCGCTGATTTATTACGACTTCGCGGTCGGCACGGCGGTTTTTATTTTGCTGACGGGCGCGGAAGTCTTGCTTATGAGCGCAAAAAAATATCAGCTTGCCGCCGTAATGATGTGCTTGCTGAATTTTTTATTCTGGACGATTCCGCTGGTCGAGCTGATTTACTACTGCATGACGTGGCATTGCTTATCGCCGGCGTCGCTTATGGCGGTTTACCTGACGAATTGGCACGAGGCGGGCGAATTCATCCGCGCAATGATAGGTTTGCCGACAGTCGCGCTAATCTGCGCGGCCTTGTGCTTTTTATTGAGGCTGGCGTTCAAAGCTCACGTGAACTTCGGACGACGCCTTGACTTCGACACGGAACGCCTTGCCGCCGCCGCCGTCGCTTTGATGTGCAGTTTCGCCGCGCTGATTCATTACGCACCGCAAACCTCAATGGCGGGGCTGTGGAAGACGGTGACCGACTACGCCGCGCAAACTCAACTGTATTCGCAGGGACGAGACGAACGCCTTGCCGACTTGCACATCGACGCCGCGCAGACGCTCGCCGCCAAGGCTAAGGGCACCGTGATTTTCGTTATCGGCGAATCGGCAAGCCGCACCTACATGCACGCCTATAATCCCGCCTTCCCGTTCGACAACACCCCGTGGCTTGACGGCAAGCTTGACAAAATCCCTCCGACGCTCCCGTTGCCCGCCGACGCCAAGCTCAATCCCGATTACGCGCCGACGCCCGACAATACTCCCGCCTTGACGCCCGCGCAGGGAAAGTTTATTATCTTCCAAAATGTTTACGCCTCGTGGACGCAAACCGTGCCCGTCCTGCAACGCGCCCTAACCGAGCAAAGCCAATACAACAACAAAGAATTTTTTCAATCGGTTTCAATCGTCGACGCGGCGCGCAAGGCCGGCTACAAGACCTACTGGTTCAGTAACCAAGGACGCTACGGCGAATTCGACAGCGCGATAACCCTCGTGGCAAAGACCGCCGACGTTTCCGATTGGACGGACGACACCTTCGACTTCAGCGAACTTGAGGACGAAATTCTTTTGAAGTTCTTTGAGCGCGTCGACCCGAACGAAAATAATTTTATCGTCTTCCACTTAATGGGCAGCCACATCTACTACAATAGCCGCTACCCGCGCCGATTCAAAAAGTGGGTGACCGCCGACGGCACGCGCATGATGCTTGCCGCGCCGAGCTACGCCAATTCGATTCTCTACACCGATTTCGTTCTGTCGAAGATTTTTGACTACGCCGAGCGGAATTTGAACTTGCAGGCGATGATTTACTTCTCCGACCACGGCGAGGACTTGGAAATTTCGCACAACCCCGACGTCTTTCGCTTCGAGATGTTACGAGTGCCGATGTTCATTTACCTTTCGCCCGAATACGAAAAACTTTTCCCCGACAAGGTGTCGACGCTTGAGAATCGCCGCGCAGAGTATTTCACCAACGACATGTTCTACGACACCTTCTGCGGGATGATAAATGCGCCGTCGAATCGCTACGACGCGGGGCAAGATTTTTCCTCCGCCGCCTACCGCTTCAAGCGCGACACCTTGACGACCATGTTGGGTCAACACCGGCTCACCGAAGACACCGACCAGCCGTAGATTGCCGATTTGACCGTCCGCCGAGTTAATAATCAGCAAGGCTAGCAATGCGCCAGCGTTGCGTATGGACGCGGCGATAACCTTTTAATCACGAGTGGCACGGCGCGCTATCCGGATGCAACGTCACGTTGCCTTTTAAAGCGACTTGCGGAAAAATTCATTTGTCGATGTTGCAAATCGCCAACAGCTCGGCTACTTTGACGTTCGTGGCGGGATTTTTGTCGTTCAAAAATTTTACCATTGCAATGACGCGTTCCAATGCCTCCACGTCGAAATAAGTTTGAAAAACCATATCGTCGTGATGAGCCGCCAACATCCGTTCACGATGAATTATTTCCAGATGATGAAGCAATTCTTTCAGTGTCATGGAAATTCTCCTTTCCGTTGAAAATGCGCACGGCGTTTGCTAAACTTTAGCAGAACAGGAGGCGATTGGCAATGGCAGACACAAGTTCCGAGGCGATACGAATCAAGGAGGCCGAACAAGCCTTCGACAGGCGGCGGCGGACGTTCGGCTTAATCGTCGCGCCGATTCTCGCGGCGGCGGTCATGCTGACGCCGATTGACGCGCTGACTTTAGAGGCTCACAAACTTTTGGCGATAATGGTTTTGGTCGCGCTGTGGTGGATAACTGAGCCCGTGCCAATCCCCGTAACGTCCCTGCTTGGTCCGACGCTTGCGGTAGTGACGGGCGCAATTCCGGCGGGGGCGGCGTTCGCGGCTTTTTCCAACCCGATGATATTTTTGTTCATGGGCGGCTTCATTTTGGCGAAGGCGATGATGATGCACGGGCTGGACAAACGTTTTGCCTACTGGTTGCTGTCGCGAAGTTGGGTCGGCTCAAATCCGCGCAGAATTTTTTTGGCTATCGGCTTGGCAACGGCTCTGTGTTCGGGCTGGGTAAGCAACACGGCAACGGCGGCGATGATGTTCCCGATTGCTTTGGGCTTGTTGAAGTCAATTCAAGACATGATGGCTGCCAACGGGCGCGCGATTGATTTGTCGGAATACAAATACGCGACGGGCTTGATGTTGATGACGGCCTATTCGGCGTCTATCGGCGGGGTCTTGACGCCAATCGGCACGCCGCCGAACTTAATCATGCTGGGCTTCCTTGACTCAATGGAAGGCATACACATATCGTTTTTCGAGTGGATGATTTGGGGCTTTATCGCAATGGTGCTCTACTTCGCGATAGCTTACGTCGTGCTGTCGAAACTTTTTCCCGCCGACGTTGAGCGCATAGACGGCGCGGAAGAATTCATACGGGCGCGAATCGCCGAGCTTGGCGGCTGGACGCGGGCGCAGAAAAATACTTTGTGCGCGTTCCTGTTGGCGGTCTTCCTGTGGATATTGCCGGGCTTCATGAACATGTTCCTTGGCGCGACGAGCCCGATACTCAAAATGTACAACACGCTTTTCCCCGAGGCGATAGCGGCAATGGCGGGCGCGTTGCTTTTGTTCCTGTTGCCCGTGAATTTTGCGAAGCGCGAATTCACAATCACGTGGAAGGAGGCCTCGTCGGGCATTGAGTGGGGCACGCTGATTTTATTCGGCGGCGGCCTGGCCATGGGCGGCATGATGTACAAGACGGGCTTATCGCAATGGATTGGCAACCTAATCGTCGGGGCAATGGGCGGCGCGGTTTCGCAAGTGGTATTGGTGGCGGTGTTTTCGGTTATGGCGTTGCTTTTGTCCGAGCTGACATCTCACACGGCTGCAACGAACATGATAGGCCCTTTGGCGATAACGATAGCGGTTTCGGCGGGCTTGAGCCCCGTGCCCGTGTCGGTCGGCATAGCGTTGAGCGCGTCGTTGGGATTTATGTTGCCGGTGTCGACGCCGCCCAATGCGATTGTCTATGCCAGCGGCTACGTCCCGATAACCAAAATGATTTCGTCGGGCGTTTACATAGACTTCATCGGAATAGCCTTCGTGACGATACCCTTGGTGATTTGGATTGTCAGCTTTATCGTCGGCTGAAGTAAATCGCAACCGGAAAAGCCTCCGCAACCTGCGCGGGGGCTGTTTTTTTGTTCGCGGCAAGATTTGACATAAAAATCCCGACTACGCGTCGACGCCCGACAATACTCCCGCCTTGACGCCCGCGCGGGGAAAGTTTATTATCTTCCAAAATGTTTAAGCCTCGTGGACGCAAAGCCAATACAACGACAAAGAATTTTTTCGGCGCGATAACCCTCGTGGCAAAGACCGCCGACGTTTCCGATTGGACGGACGATACCTTGACGACCATGTTGGGTCAGCACCGGCTCACCGAAGATAAGGAGTGATTTTTTTTGGCGAAACGCAAAAAGAAAATTCCCAATGCCGATATAACAAAGCCCGCGCCTCCGCCCGAAGCACCTTCGCCGCAAATTTCCGCGCCCGCCATTTCCGTCGTCATCCCGATGTACAACGTGGAAAATTACGTTGACGAATGCCTCAACAGCCTTTTGGCGCAGACTTTCCAAGATTTTGAAGTTATCATTGTCGACGACTGCTCGGCCGATAATTCCGTGGCGGTCGTCAACAGTTTGACTGATAAGTTCGGCGGGCGGCTCAAGCTCACGCAGACGGAAAAAAATTCGGGCGGCGGCGGCTACATTCCGCGAAATATCGGGCTCGGACTCGCAAGCGGCGAATACGTCTATTTCGTGGACGCCGACGACTTTCTTGCCGAAAACGCGCTTGAAACCTTGCACGCGGCGGCGAAGGAATACGACGCCGATGTTGTCTACACTGCCGCGCACTATTGGATGAGCAGCCCGCAAAAAGTTACTCTCAAGACGGACGAAATTGGTAACCGCTTGCTTGAGGAGGGGCTCGAAGACAAGCCGACTTTGTACGTCGACGACCAAGACAAACTGCTTGAAGACATCCTGCTGAAGAATCATCAGCGCACGCCGTGGGCGAAACTCATTCGGCGGACGCTCTTGACTGAAAACAATATCCTCTTCCCGACGATAACCGTTGGCGGCGACGCTCTCTGGACAGTTCACGTCTACAAGCACGCGAAAAGATTTGTGCGCTTGCCCGACGCCCTTTACTACCTGCGCCGCTACAATCCCGATTCCGTCGTCAAAACCAAACGCCCCGATTTGAAATACGAGCCGCATTTGATTTCCGGCTTTATCAAGTGGTTTGAGACTTTCAACGACCTCGCGGGGAAAATCGAATTCCTCGGCAACAATCCCGAACTTTGCTGTCAAACGGCGAAGGATTACTTCGACTACTTCATCAAGCGGCTGGACGACAGCGGCAAGCAATTATGCGCAAGAGACCTGCGCGATATTTTGCTCCGCGCCTCCGCCAAAAAAAATGCCGCCGTCGATTTGACTGCGCCGTTCCTGAACATTTTGGAAGAATACCTGCTTGCCCCGGAAGTGCCGCCCGTTCAATCGACCTGCGCGGTTTCGGTGATTATCTCGCTGTACAATTACGAAGCGTATGTCGGCGAATGCCTCGACAGCCTTTTGGCGCAAACGTTCACGGATTTTGAAGTTATCGTCGTCGATGACTGCTCGACCGACAACAGCCGCGATATCGTCAACGATTACGCGCCGAAATTCGACGGGCGGCTTACGCTTGTCAAGACGGAGGAAAATTCGGGCGGCGGCGGTATGCCTCGGAATATCGGCTTGAGTCTGGCGAAGGGCAAATACGTTTTCTTCATGGACGCCGACGACGCGCTGATTCCGACCGCGCTGGAGGAAATGTGCGCCTTCGCCAACGATTATTATGCCGACGTCGTCTACTGCGAAAAATATTTCATGTCTTCGGGCGCGGGGCAAGACTTCAAGGACAACGTGCGCATTGCCGATATAAAATGCCAAAACCCGCCATTCGTCGACGAGCCGACCTTTGAGCCGGAAGATATGACAAAGCGCGTCCTGCGTGCCGTGAAGTTCAACTATTGGGTGACGGCGTGGCTGAGGCTTGTGCGCCGTGACTTGCTGCTTGCCAACGATATAAAATTCTTGTCGCTTATCGGTTCAAACGACGTGGGCTGGACTTATCAAGTGCTGTTTTGTTCCCGCCGCTTCCTGCGCGTGCCCAATGCTTACTACATACGGCGGGTGCACGACGCCTCCGTTTCCTTCCGAGAGCGCGAGGTGCCCGATTACATTCACAAGTGGATGGACAGGACGATTCGCAGCTTGAAGTACATGGACGATTTCATGAATCGGTTCGCGTTCTTCAGAGAAAATCCCAAATATCGCCACAGGGTTTTGAGCCACTTTGTCGATTCGGATTTCTCTTCGATAAAGGAAAAGTGCTTTGACTTGGAGCCGTTTGAAGTGGCCGCCATTTTCCGAGAAAAGTTCGGCGAGTACCTTGGCGAGCATGACGTTTTGGTTTCCATGCTTTGCGCCAATGTAACTTCAAAGCTCAAGCAGATTCAGGAAAACGAGAAGGACATCGCCGAGCTGACGGACAAACTTCACCTTTTGCAAGCGGAAGAGTACCCCGCCGTTTCCGTGATTATCCCCGTGTTCAATGCCCAAAAATTTATCGGCGAATGCTTGGAAAGTCTTTTGGCGCAGACCTTCACGAATTTTGAAGTTATCGTTGTAGACGACAGCTCAACCGATTCAAGCCGCGATATCATAAGGACTTACATGCCGAGGTTTGAAGGACGGCTCACCCTCACGAGAACGGCCAAGAATTCGGAGGGCGGCGGCTACGTCCCGCGAAATATCGGCTTCCACATGGCGCGCGGCGAATACGTTTACTTCCTTGACGCCGACGATTTTATCATGCCGAATGCGCTGGAAATTTTCTACAACGCCGCCAAAGAATACGACGCCGACACCGTTTATACGACTGCTTATTACGAGTTGACGGGCGTCAATGACGTTCAAAAGGTGACCGACGACGCCGAAAAAGATTCGTTCGCGGGCGACCCGCAAGGCAATCCCGCTTTGACATCCAACGACACGAATAAAAATCTCAAAAGCCTCCTCTACGCCGAGACCATGCCTGCCGCGTGGCGAAAATTTGTTCGACGGGACTTTTTGCTTGCCAATCAAATTATCTTCCCAGAAATACCAAACGGCGGCGATTTTATCTGGACTGTCAGCGTCTATTGCCGCTCAAAGAAACTTTTGCGAATCGCAGACCCGCTTTACTTCTACAGGACTCATCACGGCAATTCCGTCTGGAAAAGGCAACGCGGCTCCACCGAGCAACTGCTTTATCGCGTGTCGTCTTTTATCGAATGGGCGCGCGCGCTGAACGATTTATCAGATGACATTGCACTTTTGAAGAAACGCCCCGACTATTGCCACCGCGCTTTGACTTTGTATTTCAATCGCAGCGTACTTTCTCTGATGACCGATTTAAAACGACTCTACTACAAAGACATTCAAGACGCCCTGTGCCGCGAATTGAGCAAGAAAAGCAATTCGACCGACTTGACGACGCTGGCGTTCATTTTCAGCAATATCGTCCTCGAAAGGCGGCAAATCGCCATTCTGCAACAGCGCGTCTTTGAATTGGAAGCGGAACTCGAACAACTTAAGCCTAAGGAGTGATTTTATGGAAATGCCCGCCATATCGGTGATTATCCCCATGTACAACGCCAAAAGATACGTCCGCGAATGTTTGGACAGTTTCCTTGCGCAGACGTTCACGGACTTTGAAATTATCGTTGTCGACGACTGCTCGACCGACTCAAGCCGCGCCATTGTCGAAAGCTATGCCCCGCGATTCAACGGATGGCTCACGCTCATTGGGACGCAAAAGAATTCGGGCAATTCGGGCTACACGGCGCGCAACAAGGGCTTGAACTTTTCGCGTGGCGAATACGTTTACTTCGCGGACGCAGACGATTTTGTCACGAAGACCGCGCTTGAAGAACTTTACACTGCGGCAAAAAATTTTGATGCCGACGTCGTCTACACGTGCATACGCTACATTTACGAGGGCGGCAGGGTCGTCGAAACCAGACCCGACGGTGTAGGACGAATGCGGCGTGCGAACGGCATTGTCGAAAATCGCCCCGTGTTGGAATCCAACGCTCCGCAGGAAAAAGCCAAGCGGCTTGCCATTTTCATGAATACCTTTGCCGCGACGTGGACGAAGCTTGTCAAACGCGACTTTCTTGTCAAGAACGAAATTGTTTTTCCGGAAATAAAAGCGGGTGGCGATGTCCTTTGGGACACCGAGCTCACCGCCTGCGCCGAAAGATTTTTAAGGCTCCCGACCGCGATTTACTTTTGGCGGCAAGATGCGGTTGATTCCGTCACGCACGGGAAGAAAAGCACCGATAAACAAATCGCTCTGTGGTGTTCCGTATTTGTTTCGGCCGTAAGTTTCATTGACGATCTGTTCAAGCGAATGGAATTCTTCAAGCAGAATCCGAACACTTACAACATCGTCCTGAACAATTTCTTTAACTCTTGTTTTAACAGCAACTTCGAGGCGCGTCTTCAAGTCGATTCGGAAAAAATTTTCGAGATTTTGACCAAGGACTTCGCCGAAAAAAATTTGGACGCCGATTCGACGGTGCCGTTCCTCTTCAGCGTCATTGACTCCTTGCAGAAAAATTTAATCGCCCTTCAACAGCAAAATGCTCAACCGCCCGCGCAGATTCAAAAGCGTATCGCCGAACTGGAAAAGCGTGACAGATACAACAAGTCTTACATTGCGGAGCTGGAAAAGTTCGTCGCCGATTCTCAACGGCGCATTGCCGCTTTGGAAGGCAGGCAGTGAATTCTTAAGGCAAAAGGTAAAAAAATTTTGAACAGACAATTCTACGACAACGAACGCGAAATTGACTTGGCGGAACAAAAAACTCTGCACAAGCGCGAAAAACAAATCGTCGCCGCCCGAACGCTGACATTCCTGGCGGCGGGCGGGAGCTTCGCCCTCGGTTGGGATTTCGGCTTAAATTACTTGTACATTGTCGCGGCACTGTTCGCGATGATTTTTATTCGGCTCGTCAACTATCACGACGACCTCAAACGGCGCAAACGTTTCTTGAAGAGCCGCCTGGCCGTGCTGAATTCGTACATATCCCGCGCGAAGGGCACGTGGCGCAAGCGTTCCAACGACGGCAGCATTTACCTGAAGAACAACCGCCCGCAAGACGTCGACTTGCACATTTTCGGCGAAGGCTCAATCTTCCAATACATCTGCGCGGCGCGCACGAAACGCGGCAGAGATTTGTTGGCGGAGGCGTTTAATCCCGAACCGCCCGACTTCAACGAAGTGCGCAGCCGTCAACGCGGCGTCGCCGAAATTTTACAAAGACCGCGCTTGTCACTCGACTTGGAGGCTTATGCGCGCCTCATGCCCAACAATCACGACACAAGCGAATTAATCGTCAGCGTCGAAGAGGAATTGCCGCCGCTCGGAAAAATTTACGCGTTGCGCTTCGTCCTGCCGACAATTCTAATCGCGGTGTGCGCCCTTACGCTGCTCGGCTTCCTCGACGTCTACTTCGTGCCGCCGATAATGTTGCTGTCGCTGGTACTTGCAATCGCCGCCATGCCCGCCGTTTCCGAATTGCTCGCGCCGCTCAAAATCATTTCCAAAGAGTTGCGCCTCTACCGCTCAATCTTTGAACGGCTGGAGTCGACGAACTTCAGCTCGAACAGACTCAACGCCATTCGCGATATCTTGACCGACGAAGTGTCAGCCGCGCAGAAATTGCGAACGTTATCGTTGCTCGTCGACGCGGCGAACGCAAGGCATAATCCGATATTTTTTATCTTGGGCAATGCGTTGTTCCTGTCCGATTTTTTTTTGGCGGTAGCATTCAGGCGGTGGCGCGTCGATGCGGCGAATCATTTGCGCACGTGGCTCGACGCCTTCGCCGAAGTGGAAGTTTTGATTTCCTTGGCGTCGATAGGACAGACGCGAACGACTTACTGCTTCCCGACCTTTTACGAAGAGGCGGAGCCGCATTTGTCGGTTGAAGGCTTAACCAGTTTGCTTGTCGCCGACGCGAAGGGCGTCCCCAATGACGTGGAGCTAAGGGCGGGCACGACGATAATCACGGGCGCGAACATGAGCGGTAAAACGACTTGGATTAGGACGCTCGCCGCCGCCGTGATGGTTGCGTATTCGGGCGCGCCTGTTTGCGCCAAAAGTTTCGCCGTAAGCCGCCTCGCCGTCATGACTTCCATTCGCGTCAACGACGACTTGAGTCAGGGCGTTTCGACCTTCTACGCGGAGCTGTTGCGAATCAAATCGATGATTGAGTATACCGAAAAGAAATTGCCCATGCTGGCCTGTATCGACGAAATTTTCAAGGGCACGAACGTCAACGACCGCGTCCTGGGCGCGAAGGAGGCGATTTGCCGCTTGACCAACGAACACAGCATTACGCTGGTCACGACGCACGATTTTCAGCTGTGCGATATGGTCGACGAGAATCCGAACATCAAGAACGCGCACTTTGAAGAGCATTACGTGGGCGACGAAATTAAATTCGACTTCAAGCTGCGCAAGGGCAGGACGCACACGACGAACGCGAAATATCTTTTGAGGCTTGCGGGCATCCTTCCGCCGGACGCGGTAACGTGATATTGATTCGGCGGGCGCGTCCTTCGATTTGATTAATCTTAATTTTTATGTTTAGAAACTACTTTCTTTGTCTGGTCAAAGAAAGTAGCAAAGAAACCCACCGCTACGCGCGGGGCGGAAGCCGACCACCGACGAAACGCCCGCGCCACCCGAAGCCGACTGTGCCGCAAAGAAAGCATCCGGCTTTCTGTTGCGGCGGGCGCGCGTCCATGCGCGCCCTCGTCCCCTGCAACGTATCATTGCAAAAAAAACCGCCCGATTCGTCGAGCGGTCTTTTTTTATTTTGCGGAAAGGCTCAATCGCGCAGGCGCGTGTTGCGTTCGGTCGGAATGAACTGCGCGGTGTAAATCATGCGCTTGCCGTCCATCTCGTCGATAAGGTAAATCGGGCGGTGCTTGCTTTCGTGGAAGATTTGCCCCAAGTACTCGCCGATAATGCCCAATGCCAAAAGCTGCGTGCCGCCAAGGAACAATATCACCGTCAGTAGCGTGGGATAGCCCGCAACCGGGTCGCCGTAAAGCAACGCCATCATCAGCACGAACAGCATGTAAAGCATTGCGCCGCACGAAACCGTTATGCCAAGGAACGTCATCAAGCGCAACGGCGCGGTCGTGAAAGACGTCATGCCCTTCATTGCCAAGTTGAACAGCGCAAGGAAATTCCAAGTCGTCGTGCCGGCCGCTCGCGGACGAACTTCAAACGGGATTTCTTTTTTGCGATAGCCGACCCATGTGAACAAGCCCTTCGTGAAGCGTTGATTCTCGCGCATGAGTTTCAAAGCCTCAATGCAACGGCGGTCAAGCAGGCGGAAGTCGCCGACGTCGCGCTGCATTTCGTAGGACGTGCTGAATTTTTTCATGACGGCGTAAAAAATATTGGCGCACGTCCGCTTGAGCCAAGTTTCGCCTGCGCGGTCGACACGCTTGCCGCAAACGTCGTCGTAGCCCTCGCGCCACCACTTGACCATTTCGGCGACGGTTTCGGGCGGGTGCTGAAGGTCGGCGTCCATGATAATCACGGCGTCCCCGTCGGCGTAGTCAATGCCCGCCATCAT
>CAMJMR010000031.1 GCA_946407095.1 uncultured Selenomonadales bacterium
CCATTTTGTTTCACCCGAAATATATTTTATCACTTTTTGTCCACAGTTCCTAGTTTCGCAAAGAACTTTTTCATTGCTCAAGCCTCCAACAGCGTCCGCGCGTTGTCGACATAAATTCTTTCCGTCAAGCCGCGCCGTGCAAGTTCCGCGTCGAAAGGCTTTTTCCTGCCCAAGACAATCTGCGCGGGCACGTAGGGATAATCCGTTCCGAAAATTATTTGGTCAAGGCTCGCGATTTTCAGTAGCATGTCGAATTGTTCGGGAATGGGGTCTCCCGCCGTGTCGAAGAACAATTTTTTTATGCCCGCGTCGAAATTCACGGACTCCATTAAGTTCATCGACGCCAACATTTGGAACATCGCGCCCGCTCGCTGCTTCATGTACGGCAAAAACGATCCGCAATGCGGCACGACGACTTTCAGGCGCGGGAATTTTTCAAGTGTGCGATTCGCCAACATGTTCAAGACAGCGCGCGTCGTGTCGGCGGGATACTCAAACAATGCCATGACTTTACCCGTCACGACGCCTTCTCGCGGCAATAATCGTGCAGGGCTGGGGTGAATTATCACAATCGCGCCAGATTTGTTCAGCTCCGCGAAGATTGGGTCAAGTTTTTCGTCGCCCAAGTAGACGCCGTCCGAATTGCTCGCAACCTTCACGCCCAAGGCTCCCAATTTTTCCGTCGCGTAGTGAAATTCTTCGATTGATTCTTCGATTTTCGGCAGTGGAAGCGTCGCTACGAAGCCAAATTTCGTCGGAAAGCGTCGACACAGCTCCGAAAATTCTGCGTTAATCTCTCGTGCCGCCGATTTGTCGGAAATGTGCGGCGTCGCCATCGACAAGACCGTAAAATCTGTGCCAGCCGCCTCCATGAACTCCAAATGCGATTCAACGTTCCACTTCGGCAACGGAAAGCCTTCTTCTGCCGCCGCATCGATTTTTAAACGTTTCAGCGCGTCGACGTAGCCGGGAAGTATCGCGTGCGCGTGAAAATCGATTTTTCGCGGCAAAATTTTTGTTTTCGCGTCCGCCGTCATTGCCAAGCCTCCAATCGCAAGCGTCAAGCCGAGTTTCAAAAATTCTCGTCGGTTCATAACATCACCTGCGAAAGTTTACAACTTGCACCGTGCTTTAAGTCAAGATTTCAACGAAAAAACCCTCCGACGAGACCGCCGAAGGGCTTTTTTTGATTTAATCTCTTCAATCATCGCTGACGTGGTAAAGTCTTTTAAAATTTGCTTTCAAATGATCGTAAGCTTCGCCACGGGAAATTTCCTTGCCGTTGAGGAAATATTTGTTATTGGCAAAAGGAGCCGTGACGCAAGTAATTCCGGCTTTTGACCAGCCTGCGTCTACTTCCGCGCTTTTCGACTTCCAATAGAACATCATAGGGATGGTGCCGTAATGTCTGTCCATAAGCCCGTAATCGTAAAGAATCTTACTGTCGCCGGCAGTTTGACCGATAGTACCGCCCGCAACGCCTTCGAGTTCGTCATCGCTCATCTGTTCGAGTTCAGCATTGATTTTTTTCAAGTTGTCATCGCGTGTCGCCATTGTTATCAAGCTCCTTTCTGTTTTCTGCAACTTATACGCAGGAAAACCGATTTCGTTACAAACTTTAGCAAAAAAAATTTTTCGCAGTCAAATTCCGGCAGCCACGACGCGCTCAATGCCCGCCAAGTCCTTAAAAATTTGAATGTCGACGAAGCCCGCCGCCTCCGCCAAAGTTTTTACTGCTTGAGCCTGATTTATGCCGACTTCGACCGCAAGCAAGCCGCCCGCCGTCAAAAACCTCGGCGCGTCTGAAATGATTCGCCGATAGAAATTCAAGCCGTCAGCTCCACCGTCGAGAGCAAGGCGCGGTTCGCGACGAACTTCAGCCTGCAACGCGTCAAGCTCGCATGTCGGGATATACGGCGGGTTTGAGACAATGGCGTTGAAAGTTTTGCCTTCGAGGGGCGCGAACAAGTCCCCGCAAAAGAATTCGGCTCTGTCTTCGACGTGAAACTTTATCGCGTTGAACTTCGCGACTTCCAATGCCTCATTCGAGATGTCAACAGCCGCCGCCCGCGCAGATTGGACGAATTTTAGAATCGAAATGCAAATCGCGCCGCTGCCCGCGCCCAAATCGGCGAAAATTACTTCACGACCAAGCCCGCGCAGATATTTTCCGACGCCCTCCGCCAAAATTTCGGTATCGGGTCGCGGAATCAGAACATTTTCGTTTACGGCGAAGGTTAATCCCATAAAATCTTTCGAGCCGGTCAAATAAGCGACGGGGAAGCCTTCGAGCCGCCGATTTACGAGTTGATTGAAGCGCAAAACGGATTCGAGGGGCAAAATTTTATCGGAATCGACGTACAAGCGTAATCTGCGCCACTTTAGGACGTGAGCGAGCAAAATTTCTGCATCGAGGCGCGGATTATCGATATTAGCGGCTGAAAATTGTTCAGAAGCGGCTTTTAGGACTTCAAAGACGGAAAATTTCATTGAAAACACCTCCGAAGGCATTTTAGCACAAAAAAACGCCCTTGAAAGGCGTTTTGAAAGCTCAAAGTGCAAAATCCCAAATATGAGAATTTGTCATGCAAAATTTTATCGTTTTGAAAGCGCAAAGTGCAAAATCCATATATATGGAATTTGACAATCAGCGGGGCTTAGCGAAAATCATTCTGCCCGCCGACGTTTGCAACGCACTGGTGACTTCAACGGAAATGGTGCGGCTCAAGTAGCGGTGCCCGTTTTCGATAACAATCATCGTGCCGTCGTCGAGATACGCGACGCCTTGACCGGGCTCCTTGCCGTCTTTGACGACCTGAACGCGCATTGTCTCGCCGGGGATAACCACGGGCTTGACGGCGTTCGACAAGTCGTTGATGTTCAAAACTTCGACGCCGCGCAGTTGAGCGACTTTGTTCAAGTTGAAATCGTTCGTGATGATTTTGCCGCCCAATTTTTGCGCAAGACGCACGAGCTTTGAATCGACGCCTT
The DNA here is from genome assembly GCA_946407095.1 of uncultured Selenomonadales bacterium. Classification (GTDB taxonomy): domain Bacteria; phylum Bacillota; class Negativicutes; order Selenomonadales; family Selenomonadaceae; genus Quinella. The sequence goes on from CAMJMR010000031.1 coordinate 2,992, forward strand.
GAATGTCCTCAAAGTCAACGTTCATGACTTCGACTTCAAGATTTGATTCGTCCTCGCGGATTTTTTGCAGAACGTCAAGCCCGCGCCGTCCGCGCACCCGCCGCAAGGTGTCGGAAGAATCGGCGATGTATTGAAGTTCCTCCAAAACGAACACGGGAATTAAAAGTGTGCCTTCGAGGAAGCCCGTCTTGCAAATATCGGCGATGCGCCCGTCGATTATAACGTTGGTGTCGAGCAGTTTGTAGTTTTTGCTTTTATGTTTCTGCAACTTGACGAGATTGACCTTGGGCTTTTCGGCGGGCGGCTCCGGCACTTCGGGAGGCTTTTCCTCCGCCTTGACGACCTTGGCAGCTTCGCGACTGCGCAGAATATCTTTTATGAAGTCAAAACTGCCCGTAATTTCCTTGCGCTTCTTAATCGTAATGCGAACGCCGAGATAACCGAGAACGATACTGAAAATAACGGGGATATAATAGCCGACGATGGGAATACGGGCGAAGGCGTTGCCCAAAAGATTTGCGATAATAAGTCCGACAGCCAACCCGACCGCTCCGGCGATAACGTCGTTGATTGGCATTTTGCTGAGCTGTTTCTCTACGAAGGAAGTAAATTTGCCAAGCTTGCCGATTAGAAACGGGGAAACGAACCAGCCGCCGAGTCCGCCGATAAGCGCGCCCGCCAATATGCAGACGAGACTTGCCAGCGTCAATTCAAAGATACCCGTTTCCGCTTGAAAGAATTCGGGGCTGATGTACGTGAACAACAGCGGGCTTGCCAAGTTGAGAGCCGCGCCGCCCAAAATTGCACACGTCAGCGTGATGAGAAACCGAATTGCTTTGTCAAGCATAAACCTCACCTCCTATTTGGTTTGAGGCAAGCCTAGCATACCTTTATGAAATTTCGCTGATTGATGCAACGTGGAGGCCGCCCTTTCTTCCCGCGCAAGAAAGGTTTCATAGAATCATTTTGATTAACTACTTTTTCTTTGCTTGTCCAAAGACGAACAGTGTGGACGCGGCGTCCTCCCTTAAGCCGTTGATGAGTTTCAGCGCGCCATCCGGATGCAACGTCACGTTGCCAAAAAGAAAAGACCCCTCGCAGGGGCGTTAATCTGTCGTTGCCGAAGCGTTTCGCCTACCCGAAACCGTCTGTGCCGGCAAAGACCCGCTTTAAAAGCGGGGGAACAGTAAGGGCGCGGCGACACCCTTAAGCCGTCGACGATTTTCAACGCGCAATCTGGATGCAACGTTCACGTTGCTTTCTGTTGCCGGAGAGCCGTCATCCATGACGGCTCCAAAATACGCGGCTGTTCCGCTGCTTTTAAAGAGGCAAGAATTTTTTATCTCCACTTAACAAATCGGCGACGCGTTCAATGATTTTGTCGGCGAGTTCGGCTTTGGACATCTTCGGGAAGTTTTCAACGTCACCGCCGCGCCAAATAATCGACGCAATGTTCGTGGCGACGCTGAAGCCCGCGCCCGCCGCCGTCACGTCATTGGCGACGATGAAGTCAAGATTTTTCTCGACAAGTTTTTTGCGGGCGTAGTCCAAGACGTTTTGAGTTTCGGCCGCGAAGCCGACCAGCACTTGAGATTTTTTCAAGCCGCCCAGTTCGCGGAGGATGTCAGGGTTCTTGACAAGCTCAAGGGTCAGCGTGTCGGCGGATTTTTTGATTTTCTGCGCGGCAGGATTTTTGACGCGATAATCGGCGACGGCAGCGGACATAATCACGGCGTCGACCGAATCGAATTCCGCCAAGACAGCTTCGCGCATTTCGACGGCCGCCTCGACTTTGACGAACTTTAAACCCAACGGAGGCTCAAGCTCGCTCTTGCCCGAAATTAAAACGACTTCGGCACCCGCCGCCACTGCCGCCCGCGCGATTTCGTAGCCCATGCGACCGCTCGACCTGTTGCCGATGTAGCGGACGGGGTCAATCGCCTCGACCGTGCCGCCCGCCGTCACCAAAATCTTTTTCCCGCGCAAATTGCCCGAATCAAAAAATTTTTCGACTGCCGCGCAGATTTCGACGGGTTCGGGCAAGCGACCTTTGCCGCTCGTGCCGCAAGCCAATTCGCCCGTGGCGGGCTCCAAGATTATCGCTCCGCGCTCGCGCAGAATGTTCAAGTTGGCTTGAGTGGCGGGGTTGTCGAACATTTTGGTATTCATCGACGGCGCGATTAAAAGCGGCTTGTCGGAGGCGATAACGGTCGTCGTCAGCAAGTCGTCAGCTATGCCGTACGCCGCCTTTGCCAAAAAGTTCGCGGTGGCGGGCGCGATTAAAATTGCGTCGGCGAAGTCGGCAAGCGCAATGTGCGCCACATGAAAATTAGCCGCGTCCCCGAACATCTCGACGGACACGGCATTTCCCGTAATTTCTTGGAAAGTCCTCGGCGAAACGAATTCGGCAGCGTTGCGCGTCATCATCACGCGGACGTTCGCGCCGGATTTTTTCAGGCGGCTCGCGACCTCGACGACCTTGTAAGCCGCAATGCCGCCCGTCACACCGATTAAAATATTTTTTTGCATGATTCGATTCCTTATTGTAGAAATGAAGCTAGCAATGCGCAGCGTTGTGTATAAGCGCGGACGATTAGTTTCAATCGTCGTCACGTGGAGGCGCGTCCGCTGGATGCAACGTCACGTTGCTTTTTTTGTCAAGCATGGCTTAATCCTTTATGGTGTAAGTGATTTTGCCCTCGTTGATTTCCTCCATGGCGTTGGTAACGAATTTGTTGGCGCGATTCTCGACTCGGCAAGGCGCACCGCTCAAAAGTTCACGCGCCCGCTTGCTCGCCAAAACCACCAGGGCGTAGCGGCTGTGCGTCTGCTTGAGCATAGAGTCCGTCGAAGGATTGACCATGCTCAGCACGTCTTCTTTGAGTTTCATTTAAAAAGCCTCCTCAAGATTGAACTTGTCAAGGTTGCGCGCGACTTTGCAACGTTCGGCGGCAAGGATGGCTTCAATCTGCGCGGCGGCGTTGTCGACCGAATCATTGACGACGGCGTAGTCGTATTCGCGCCCGATTTGAATTTCGGCAACGGCGTTGGCAAGTCTGCGCTTCAAACTTTCTTGCGTCTCGGTGCCGCGTCCTTCGATTCGACGCCTAAGCTCTTCCAAACTCGGCGGCAACAGGAAAATGTAAATTCCTTCGGGCATCTTGCGCTTGACGTTGAGCGCGCCCTGCACGTCGATTTCAAGCAAGATGTCTTCGCCGCGCTTGAGTCGCTCCTCGATTTTGTTCAGCGGCGTGCCGTAGTAGTTGCCGTAGACTTCGGCGAACTCCAAGAACTTGCCGTCGTCAATCCAAGCTTTGAACTCGTCGCGGCTGATGAAATAATATTCTTTGCCGTCGACTTCGCCGGGACGCGGGGCGCGGGTCGTCGCCGAAATGGAATAGGCAACGGCGGGCAAGTCAGCAAGAATTTTTTTGCAAACGGTGCCCTTGCCCGTGCCGCTCGCTCCCGACACCACGATTAACAGACCACGATTCATATCAAAAGCCGTCCACCAAGGTTGAGCCCGTCGAAGGCTTTTCAGCAGTCGTTTCAGCCGTCGAAACGGTTTCGGCAGTCGAAGCCCTCAAGGCGGCGGGGAAAATGAATTCGCCCGCGTAAACCTTTTCAGCCGCGCCCGTCATGAAGATGTGATTGTTCTCGCGCCAATCGATGTTAAGCTCGCCGCCGTCAAGGATAACCGTGGACTTTCTGCCCGCCTTGCCGTTGAGATTCGCCGCAACAGCCGTCGCACAAGCTCCCGTGCCGCAAGCCATGGTTATGCCGCTGCCGCGCTCCCAAACTCGCATACGCAACTTGTTTGGCCCGACGACTTGAACAAATTCGGTATTGGTTTTGCGCGGGAAGATTTTATGCGTCTCGAACTTCGGACCGATATGTTCCAAGTCAACGTCCGCGATGTCGTCGACGAAAACGACGCAATGCGGGTTGCCCATGCTGACGCACGTCATTTTGTACTTGACGCCGTCGACTTCGATAGGCTCGCCGACCAACTTTTGGGAACCGAAGCCGTCGACAGGAATTTTATCCGCCGCGAAAATCGGCTCGCCCATATCGACCGTTATCAAGTTGTGCTTCATGCTCACGACCAAAATGCCCGCGCCCGTCTCGACCGTCAAATCGTCGTCGGAGAAAAATTTATCGCCGCTCAAAAGGTAGCGCGCGAAACAACGCAAGCCGTTGCCGCACATTTCGGCCTCGGTGCCGTCCGCGTTGAAAATCCTCATGCGCGTGGCAGCCTTCGTCGAACTCATGACGTAAATCACGCCGTCCGCGCCGATGCCGAAGTGCCTGTCGCACATCCACTTAATCTTATCGGGCTCGTCAATTTCGTTGCCGGGGCGGTCAATCAGAATGAAATCGTTGCCGCAGCCTTGCCACTTCTCAAACTTCTGCAAAACAATCAGCCTCCTTTAGTGGCGGCAAGTATACAACTTTTTCGTCAACGGCGCAACTTCAAAACCAGTCTCTGATTCTGTCCGTGAAAGATTTTCGCGGAGGCGGCGTTGCAGGGCGCGGAGGTCTTGCCGAGCCGTCAAGCACGCCGTTTGTCTTTATCAGCTTGAGCCACGACGGAAATTCGTTAAGCAGGCGCGAATAAAGTTTTTCGTTGGGCACGGAACGAAAGTCGTCAAGCGCGAAGAAATTTGCGTTGTCGACGTAACGCCCGTCCATGTTGTCGAGGTCTTCCAAAATTCCGTAGTCGGAGCCGCTCACGCCGACGAATTGCCAGAAAATCGGCAGACGCGACGCCTCAATCAAAAGCTTTTTAATCTGCGCGGTCTCGTAAATGCCGCCGTCAGTGACGAAGACGACGTAGGCGGGCAAAGTGCTTTCGGCGTATTCGGCGACGATTTCGCGCATGACGACGGGTTCGTTGTTGGTGTAGCCGAGTTTGCTCATCAAGCCTTGCCAATCGCGCGGGACAGCCTGTTCGTAATTGCGCATGTTGACCGACGGCCGCCTTTCGCAACGGTAACCGTAATACCAAAAGTCAAGTTCGCCGTCGTCGTCGAATTGAACGGCAACGGGCAAAATCTTGTTGACGATTTCTTGAACGGTGCCGTCGTCGTAGCTGTCGGTCATGGAGCCGGAAATATCCAAAACCAAAGCGACGCGGGCAGTCACGTCGAGGAGGTTGCGCTTTTGAAGTTCGACCTTGAGCGGCTTGACGAGCGAAATTAATTTCGGCGCGCCGTCTTGGATTTTTTTCTCAAGCGAAATTTTTTGCGGAGGCGGAGGCGATTCGGGTTGCGCAGGCGCGGGAGTGTCATCAGCGAGTTCGCCGCCGTAAAAGGCAAGCAGAGCGTCCAAGCCGCCGTTGAAGCCGCGAGCCACGACGTTGAATCGCCATGCGCCGCCCTTGCGATAAATTTCAAGCGACGTGATAGCCTTTTCCTGTTCAAAGTCCGAGCCGCCGAATTCCGCCGAGATTTTATCGCCGATTAGGATTTTGTGGCGAGAAATTTCGCGCATGGTGCCCGCGCCGTCAATCGACGCCGTGAAGACCAACTTATCAATCGTCGTCGGCAAGGCGTCAAGCTGAACGGTAAAGTCCATGCCCGAAGGAATTGCCGCGCCGACAATTTCATTCGCGGGCGAGGCGAGTTGGTTGTAAAAAATCATGTAGCGGTCGTCCGAAAGTTTTTCGTCCTTGTCGACGCCGAAGCAACAAAAATCGTAGACCGCCGCGCCTTTAATCAGCAACGTGACTTTCAGCGGGCGACCTGTGTCAAAATATTTTTCCAGCTTATCGCGCGTTCCGCGTTCGGCAATCATGCCCAACACCTCCAAAAAATTTTTTCTAACTTCGCCGCAACATTTGAGCGGCTAAAGGCTGTTGGTAACTTTTAAAGCGGGAGGCTAGCAATGCGCCAGCGTTGCGTATCGGCGCGGGCAGTTGCTTTCAATCGTCGTGACGTTGAGGCGCGTCAGCTGTTCCCCCGCTTTTAAAGCAGGTTTGTCGACCTTGCCCGACGCGTTCAAGGGCAACGACTTCACGAAAATAATTTCCTTAGGCGATTCGACAGGCGTCAACGCTTGCCGAATTATTTTTTTGTCGACGGTGCCGACGACGTAAGCGATAAAATTTTCGCCGCGCAGATTGTCTTCGACCTTGACGACAGCAGCCGCCTCTACGCCGCCAATCGTCAGCAGTTTCTGTTCGACAGCCGACGCGTAAAGTTTGACGCCGCCGCGATTGATAAAGTCTTCGCCGCGCCCCAAGAAAATCAAATCGCCGTCAGCATTCAAAAAGCCCGCGTCGCCGACCGTCGACGGATTATCGACGCCTTCGACTGCAAAGGGCGTGTCGACGTAAATCAGCCCGTCGCGAATGAAAATTTTTATGCCGTCGAAGGGCTTGCCGAGGTTTTGAACTTCACCCGCGTTGTCGGCGGAAATTTTTTTGTACGTGATGAAACTTTGTTCGCTTGAGCCGTAGTAGAGGAAAATTTCGGCGGCGGGAAACTTTTTCATGAGCGCGAGGCTTTGGGCTTCGGTCAAGACTTGCGAGCCCGTGAAGATTGAGCGAATGTTTTCAAGCAGCAAGCCCGTCGCAAGCAGAATCAATTTCGTGGGCACGAGGTAAATGTTCGTCGCGGCTTTGACGAGTTCAAGCCAAGTCTTCGGCGCGAATTTGTCGGTCGTGACGACGGAGCCGCCCGCGTGCAAGACCGCAAGCAACGTATTCAAATTTCCCGTGAAGTCCAAGCTGCCGTGCATGAAAACTTTCGACGAGGCGTCGACGCGGAAAATTTTGTTTTGCGTCGGGAAGAAGCCAAGCCAGCTGTCGAACGTGCGGCGCAAAATTTTTGGCGCGTCGGTTGAGCCGCTCGTCTTGACTTCAAAAGCATTCGACGGATTTTTTTTCTGCGCGGCGAAAAAGTTCACGGCTTGGGTAAAAAATTTCCCGCCGCCCGCTTGAGTGTCGACGGCGTTCAGGAAGTCGCGATAGGTGAAAATTTTGGTGTCGACCTGCAAGAAAATTTTATCGCCTTGGGTTTCGGCGCGAGCCTTGAGCAAATCGTAAAAGTTCATTTCATTCTCCGAGAAAAATTTTTTGGAATGATTTTACGGCGCGAAAAGATTTTGGGCAAGATTTTTGCGCGTGAACGTCCCGAAAAAGCCGCGCGAGCCGGACGAATTTTCTGCTTGACAAAGGTTTACAATTTATATATCTTGAGTGCGAAAAATCTGCAATTCGGTTTTTCTGCAGAAAATATGAATGTAATCTGGGAACGAATCTTGCGGTCGAAAGTCAGAGAATCAGCTGTTGAGGAGGTGCTCGAAATGAAAATCCTAAAAAAATTTTGGGTCGCGTTTTTCATTTCGCTGTTGTGGCTGAATTTGTCGGAAGTGACTCTGGCAGCGCCGCAACAAATTTCGGCGGAAGGCGAATATCACATAGGAGACCGCGACACGCGCGAAGACGCCAAGCAAGCGGCTTTGGCGGATGCCAAAAGAAAAATCGCCGAGCAGGCGGGCGTTTTCATCGAAAGCTACACCGAAGTCAACAACTTCCAAGTGAGCCAAGACCAGATAAAAATTTTCACCAAGGCTTTGATGAAAATCAAGTCCGAGCGCGTGGAATTCACCGAAAACGGAACCACTTGCCATGCCTATGTGACGGCGGTTATCGACGTGGACAAGTTGAACGATATGGTACCGCGCCCCGCTTCGCGCCCCGAACCCGTTCAGCCGCCGACGCCCTCCGAACCCGACAAGCCCGCCAAAATCGAGCCGCCCTCTAAGCCCGATAAGAGCCGCGACAAAGACAAAGCCAAGGACAAAGACAAAAAGTCCAGGGACAGGCAGAGCAAAGACAAATTTGAAGACCCGTCGAATATTTTTGTGAACTTCGAGGATTTGGAAAACCAGCGCATGAAAATGGTAACCAACTTGAGCCGCGCCACGTCCTACACCGCCGCCGCCGAATACAAGCTCCAGGAAGTGACCGGCATAACCGACATAGGCAACTACGCCGAAAAGGGCAAAATCGCCAATTACCTGCGCGAAAATTTCGAGATGAATGGGAACTATCGCTTCGCCGAGCTGACGCCGTTCGTCGAGGAGGCGGGCGCGAAAAAAATAATCAAAATCCTTAACGACCTTCACAAGCAGAAAAATCAAGACGCGATTGACCGCATGACGTGGGCGAAAATCGAGCGCACCAGAGCAAAAAGTTGCGCCGAGACGGCTGCCAAGGAGGCCAAGGCGTTCTTCGACAGGCTTAATAAGCTGCTGAACTATGCCGAGGACGAGGAAAAAGATCGCTTGAAAGTTTTCCGCCTGGAGGCCGACGACGCTTTGAAGTTGATTAAGGCTTTGGAAGTGCGCAACAAGGCTGTCGACGACGTCGCCAAGAAATACGAGAAGGCTAATAAAATAGACGGCAAGGATCCCAAGTCCAAGAAGAAATAATTTCGGAGGGAATGATTTTATTGAGTTTGACGAAAAAAATTTTGTCGACCGCGTTGGCTTTGACGACGATTTTCTGCGTCGGCACGGCAGAGGCCGAGTTAATCGATAAGCCGCGCGACCCCGATATAATGCATAAGTTGGAAGTCAAAAGCTCGGATAAGGGCGGCGTGCTTTTGTTCAGCGACAGCCCCGAATACGTGCGCGAAGACGGCATTTTATATTCGGACGTCGTCAAAGGCGATGCGCGTTTGCTGTTCTACCACCTGAACGACACCGATGTTGACAAGCGAATCGCCGTCGTTGTCGACAACCTCAGCAATAAAAAAAATGTCATTGAAATATCGCGCGGCGTAGTCGGCGAGCCCGGCGCAGATTTTCTGAAGGTCGGAAAGAGCGTCCAGACCGCCTACATGCAGGAGACGTTCAACTATTCGCTTTATATGGACAAGGGCGAAAGAAATTTCCTGATTGAAGACGTAAGCAATCACGTGCTCAAGCCGGGACAGTTGCTTTACGGCATTTACGACTTCCATACCAAGGGCAATGTCAAAGTCAGCGTGATTATGTGTCCGCAAGACGAAGACCCGCTGGAATTTGTCAGCAAGGCGAAAGTTTTGCCGAAGGACGAACACCGCCTGCGCGGCACCTTCCAGAAGATGAACCGCACAATAAACATCAAAAAGACTTACGACCCCGACAAGGACGGCGTGGTGTACGTCATGCTTGCCGACAACGTCAACGACATTTACAAAAAGGGCATTGACGCGACCGACGGCAGCCACACGCAAAATTACGGCAACTACGGGATAATCTACACAATCAACCTAAACATCAAGCAGGGCAAGCGTGCGCGAATCTGTTTGACGCCGCTGGGCGGCTACTACGCGGGCGCAATGCGCGTCACCTACAAGGGCGAAACCAAACGAATCTTGACGCCCGACGACAGAATTTATTTCGGCGACAAGACGCCCGGCGAATCCGAAAGCGTCAAGAAGGCACGTGAAAAGGGCACATCCCGCTTGTCCAGTATCGTTGAGCTTGCCGAATTGGGGATATACGACGGCGGCAAAGTCAGCTTTGAATACTCGCCGCCCGGAGCAAGCAACTTGCCCGTCCACCTTATCCTGATGCCCGTCGAAGACGAGCCCGCCGCCGGCAAAGACGAAGCTAAATAACCAGACCGACAAAAAAATCCGCCGCAAATGTGGCGGTTATTTTTTTTCGATTAGGACAGCCTCACCCGTGCCGCCCGCGCCCGCGATACTCAACAAGCCAAGCCCGCCGCCCGCAAGGGACGCCAACAAGTGAATCAGCAAAATCGCGCCGCTCGCGCCGTAGGGATGACCGTAAGCCAACGCGCCGCCCAAAGGGTTGAACTTGTCGACGCAAGCGGGATGTGACCGCTCAAACAGCACGTCAATGACCGCGAACGCCTCATTGAACTCAATCGCCGCCAAGTCGTCGTAAGTCAAAGCATTCCGCGCCAAAAGTTTGTCGGCAACGGCTTGTGCGCCACGCGGGCTCTCCAAGGGATTGACTCCACCCGTTGCCACGTCGACAATCTGCGCGGCAGGCGTCAAAGAATTTTCGCGAACAAAATTTTCACTCGCCAACACGACGAACGCCGCCCCGTCATTGATTCGGCAAGCATTGCCCGCAGAAATGACAGTGCCCGCGCCCAACGGCAACGGCGCACGTTCAAGCAGTCGCCGGGAAATATTTTTCTTAATGCCCGTGTCCTCCGCGACGCCCGCCACTTCGACGATAAAGCCGCGCAGATTTTCAACAGCCTTCGCCGCCCGTTGATGACTTTTCAAAGCCCATGCGTCCAACTCGTCCTTGGAAATGTTTTCGGCCTCGGCGACGCGTTGAGCACCCTTCAACATGGCAAGCGCGTCCGTTTCGTCGGGGGAAAACTGCGCCGTGCGATAGCCGCCCGCGATTCCGTCAGCCGCCGTCAAGCCGAATCGTTCGTCGTTCCTGTGGTAGACGCGCAACGGTTGCAGGGAGGCACTTTCCGCGCCGCCCGCTATGATTACGTCTGCAAGCCCGCAAGCGATTTTCGCGTAACCGATTGACACCGACGCCGCGCCACTCGCACATTGCCTGTCGACGGTCAAAGCCGCAGTTGATTCGTCGAAGCCCGCCAACAACGTCATGAGCCGTGCGATATTGCCGCCAGTGCCGACCGCATTCCCGCAAATCACTTCGTCGACGCCTTCCAGCCGAAATTTGCCGCGCAGAGCCTTCAAAACCTCCGCGCCGAAAATTTCAGGACGAATGCTTTTGAATTTTGTGTTGGCAACGACAATCGGCGTCCGTAAGCCGCCCAAGATGTAAACGTTCATAAATTCTCCTTAAGAGACGCGCGCCAAGCACATTTGAGGCCGTCATGGATGACGGCGCGAACGCTTACCAGCGCGCGTTCGCCCACTTCGACGCAGGAGGCGTCGATAGCGGCACGAGTGGCTGACTGGGACGCGGGCGTTGCGGCGGTGGTCGGTTGCTTAGCCCTTTTCTTTGCAACTTTCTTTTGGGCTAGCAAAAGAAAGTTGATTCTAAAAAATAAAATTAATCGAAACGCCGAATCGAAGGGACGCGCCCGCCGCCACATCAAGCCGAGCTGTCTTTGAGCCCTTTTGCTTAGCAAACGAAAGGGTACCCTATACGCCGAAAGGCGGAAGCTTTAACGCTCCCGCCTTGAAATTTCGTTATGTTGGTGGAGACGGAGGGATTCGAACCCTTGACCTCACGGATGCGAACCGTACGCTCTCCCAGCTGAGCTACGTCCCCAACGCAAGCGCGATTATAACCGTTGCCCCGCGCGTTGTCAAGAAAAATTTTTGTGCTTTCAATCGGCGCGTGTTATAATCGCCAAAAAATTTTTCAAGGAGACCCACTGCATGAGATTTGAAAAAAAATTATTCGCGGCAATCATGGCGGCGATAGCCTCACTTGGCGCGCTGATACCGACTGCCGCCGCGCAAAGCCAATACTCGACCGAAATGCACAAGCTCGAAGTTTTTTCTCGCGATTCGGGCGGCACGCTGATTTTTTCCGACAGCCCCGAATACGTCCGCCAAAACGGCATTCTCTACACCGACACCGTCAGCGGCGACGCGCGTCTGCTTTTCTATCACCTGAACGACACGGGCGTCCGAAAACGTTTCGCCATAATCTTTGAGAACACCACCGACGATAAAGCCGTCGTCAAGATAACTCGCGGCGGCTTGTGCGCGCCGAACAAAAATTATTTCAGCGTGGGCAAAATCGCGCAGACAATGTACATGCAAAACGACTTCACCGACTCAATCGAACTAGACGGTCGCGAACGCAAAGTTTATCAGCCTCGCGACGATTATTTTCTGCTCAAGCCGGGGCAACTGATTCACGGCGTCTGCGACTTCATTGCAAGCAAGCCCGTCAGAATTTTCCTGATGATGTATCCCGAAAAGGCCGACCCGCTCATCTTCCTCACTTACGCCGAAATTTTGCCCAAGGACGAACATCGCCTGCGCGGCACGTTCAAGCATATGAATCGCACCTTGACGCTCAAACGACCCTACGACGGCGAACGCGACGGACTAAGTTACGTGCTGATTGGCGACAACGTCAGCGACCCGTTCAAGCGCGGCATCGACGCCACCGACGGCTCGGAAGTCGTCAACTACGGCAACTACGGCATAAATTACACGCTCAACTTTCGCATGAAGTTCCCGACGCGCTTTTACCTCAGTCCGCTCGGCGGACACTACGCGGGCGCACTGCGCTACAGATATTTCGACTCTTCGGGCGTGATTCAGACGCCTCAACAGCGGCTCTACTTCGGAGACAGGTCGCGGAACGAAAACATTGCCTTGATGACCGACGAGACCGAACTCACGGAGCTGGGCAGCTATCAAGGGCAAGTCAGCTTTGAGTATTCGCCGCCGGGCGCGTCCAATCTGCCCGTCAATATCGTACTCATGCCGTCGAACTAGGTGCAGTTGGTAATAAAACGGGAGGCTAGAAATGCGCAGGCATTTCGTTCCGGCGCGGCGATAACGTTTCCTTTATCGAACGGTGCGGCGCGCTATCTGTTCCGCCACTTTTAAAGTGGCCGCGTCCGCTGTTTGCTACTTTTTAAAAGTAGTGCGAAAAAGTTTTCTTCATCTTCAGCATTACGTCAATCAGCCAATCGAATTGTTCTTGCCGCGCGGCTTCGTCGTCGAAGGAAACTTGCTTTGCTACGATGATGCGACGTGCTTTATTTTCGGACTCCTCTTGCCAATCAAAATTCAAGCCCGCTTCCGATTCGATGGCGTCTTTGTTATCGACAAGCTCTTTAAATTTCATGTTATCGAAAACACGAAGATACACTTCAATTTTATTGCGCCTCCGAACTTGCGAAACGGTCATTCTGCAAGCGGCAGTGCCCATGGCAAAATAAATCTCGGTCTTGGTTGAAGGTGAAGGGCGTTTAAAAAAATTATCTTTGAACGTTTCATTTTGAGAAGCGAATTCCAAAAATGCGTACCAATAATCATAGCACGCTTGTTGTTTTTCTGTGATTTCCGTCGTGCGCAATTCCTTAGCCCAGTCGTTGGGTCTTTCGACGACTTCAAACTTGACGGCGGGCGCAGAATCGCCAATGCGATAAATTTTTATTTCGCACAGGAAAAAGCCAATCTTTTCGTCGGTGTGGTTGTTCAGCCAAGCGACGGCGGCGCGATGTTCTTCGCGGGCGTGCTTGACGAGCCAAATGATTATGTCGGCCGATTTGCCCGCCGCGTAGGTTATCAGTTTGCCGAGGTGGTCGTGATTCGTGTCCTCCAGCTGATTTTCGATAATGATTTTCCTGCCGGTGCCCGCCTCTTTGGCGAGGATGTCTGCGCGAAAATTGCCGACTTGCGATTCGGTTTCGTCTACCGCAATTTCCAAATCCAATGCGTCAGCCAAGAGCGCAATGTTTTCGTTTGCCGCAAGCCACGGCGTAAATTCGGAAGCCTCGTGATTCCAAACTGTCTTCAAGTCAGTTATTTCCTCAAGCTTGCCCAAAATTTCCATTTGATTCGGCATTCCTTTCGCTGTGAAAAAATTTTTTCCATTATAAGCGGCGGCAACATTGCCGTCAAAAATTTTTTCGGAGATGATTCATATGTTAAAACTTAGACCGCGTAGGTTACGGCTCAATGAAAATTTGCGCTCAATGATTCGCGAGACGACCCTAAGCGTCAAAGATTTGATTTACCCGCTGTTCGTGGTGGCGGGCTCAAACGTTCGCGAAGAAATTCCCTCCATGCCCAACTGTTATCATCTGTCTGTCGATAACGCCGTCGAGTTGGCTAAGAAAATCGCCGCGCTGGGTATTCCCGCCATCGAAGTGTTCGGCTTGCCCGAATACAAGGACGAAGTCGGCTCCGCCGCGTGGGATATGAAAAGCCCCGTTCAACGCGCCATTGCCGCCATAAAGCGCGCCGTGCCCGAATTGATTATCGTCGGCGACGTTTGCCTTTGCCAATACACGACGCACGGGCATTGCGGCAAGCTCTGCGGTCATTACGTCGACAACGACGAGACCCTTAAGCTTTTGCAGAAAGTTGCCGTCAGTCAGGCCGAAGCGGGCGCAGATATCGTTGCCCCGTCGGATATGATGGACGGACGCATTGCCGCCATTCGCGACGCGCTGGACGACAAAGGGCTTATCAACGTGTCGATTATGAGCTACGCCGTCAAATACGCTTCGGGCTACTACGCGCCTTTCCGCGACGCCGCCGATTCCGCGCCGCAATTCGGCGACCGCAAGCAATATCAAATGGACTGCGCCAACGTCCGCGAGGCTCTTAAGGAAGTCGAATTGGACTTGGCGGAGGGTGCAGACATCATCATGATTAAGCCCGCGCTTGCCTACCTTGACGTCGTCAGCAAGGTGCGCGAGCAGATTAATCGTCCCGTGGCGGTTTACAACGTCAGCGGCGAATACGCCATGGTAAAAGCCGCCGCCGCCAACGGTTGGATTGACGAAGGGCGCATCGTCGTCGAGAACTTGACGGCAATGAAACGCGCGGGCGCAGATATAATCATCACTTATCACGCGATTGATTTTGCCGAACGTTTTCAGTATAATGGGCGAACATTCTGATTATGGAGGGTTGTTTCAATGACTCAGCAGGAAGTTATCAAAACCTTTAACCAAAGCTTGAACAACACGCAACTCAGCGGGCGCGCGGCTCTCGACGAAGCGGTCAAGGCAAGTTCCAACTTCACGAGCTATCAGGAAGTCGCCAACAAATTCATCGAAGACCAAAAGGCAGAAACGAATTGGCACAAGTTCCTCGTCGAAAAGTGCGGCATCATCCTCGACAACAGCGACACCGGCGCAATCAGCGGCGCGGACGCCGGCAGCGGCACCGTCAAGACAGCGACGACCATCATCCCGTGCGAAGGCGACGCCGACTATCCTTCGGGCTCGTCGTTCACAGTCGACGGCTTGACTATCTACGGCATCCCCGCCAAGAATCGCCTCACCGCAGCTCAGCAATACGTCGTTCAAGGGCTTTACAGCTGGTGGATTCGCGACGCGCTCGCGCTGATTAATGAAAGCTACGGCTACTCCTACACCGACGCCAACACGACCAATTCCCGCCTCAAGCTGAAGTTCATCAATGCAACTGAAGGCGACGAAGCCGATATGTTGGCTTATGTCAGCTACGACGGTTCCGACGGCAAAGAATGGGAATCGCGGGTGCTGTGCGTGAATATGGCGCATTTCAACAAAATTGATACCTCCGACCGCCACGGCACGGTTGAAGACGGCCTCCAACTCGACAGGACGCTTGTTCATGAATTGGTTCACGGGCTCATGGCGTCCAATGTCAATTACTTCTACGACCTGCCGACCTTTTTGGCGGAAGGCGGCACCGCAGAGCTGATTCACGGCATTGACGACGAACGCCGCTACAACATCATCGCCTATGCCAAAAATCCCGAAGTCTTTGAAAAAATCTTGCGCTCGACCTTCACCGAAAGCGCCATAGAAGTTTACGCGGGCGGCTACATCTTCATGCGCTACTTTGCCAAGCAGGCCTCCGATACGACCTTCTACTACGACACCTACTACGAAAATGTTGCCGTCGACGATACGAACTTCGCGACGAACTATTGGGACTCCGTAAACATGACGGGCAGCAACGACGCCGACACCTTGACCAACAGCGGCGCAGACGTTTACATTTCGGCGGGCAACGGCTCCGACGTCGTCAAAAATTACGGCGCGGAAGTTTCAATCGACGGCGGCGCGGGCAGCGACAAATTAATCAACCAAGGCGCGCAGGGCTCAATCGACGGCGGCGCGGGCGATGACACCATTGAAAACAGCGGCGAAAAAAGCACGGTTCTCGGTAGCGCGGGCATTGACGTCATTAACAATACCGGCGAAAAATCCTCCGTCAGCGGCGGCGAAGGCGACGATATAATTGTCAACAGCGTCTCCGATTATGAAACAATCGACGTTGTCAGCTACACCATCACTCAATCGGGCATCATGTCGGGTATCGACAGCGTTGTCTTGATTGCGGACGGCAATTCGACTTTGAAAGCCTACTCGGCGGATTTGCTCGGCGGCAACAACTCCACACTGCTCGGCGGCGACGGCGACGACTCGATTGAAAATTACGCGGGCAAGGCACGGCTTTACGGCGACGCGGGCAGCGACTTCATTGCGAATTACGGCATTCAATCCACGGTTTACGGCGGCGACGACGACGATGTAATTCTTAACGGCGCGGCTTCAGTTGCCGTAGATGTCAGCGAACTCGTCGACAGCAGTGCGGAAAATACCGTCATGGTTGAAGGCTTCAAGTCTCGGCTTTACGGCGGCAACGGCAACGACTCCATAAACAACGAAAGCGACGAAGTCAACATATACGGGCAGAACGGCAACGACTCCGTCAGCAACACGGGCACAAGCGTCAGCGTGAACGGCGGCAACGGCAACGACCTTGTCAGCAACGAAGGCAAGGCGGCTTACATATTGCTGGGCGACGGCGAAGACGAAATTTACAACTACGCCGATTCGGTTGTGGCTTCGGGCGACGACGGCAACGACTTTTTGATAAACGAAGGCGAGCTTTCGACTGTCTTCGGCGGCGACGGCAACGACGAAATTTTGAACTACGGCGACCACAATATGCTGTTGGGCGGCGCGGGCAAGGATACCATTTACTCAAGCGGCGAGGCGGTTTCGATTGACGGCGGCGGCAGTAGCGATTACATCTACAACGAAGGCGTCAAAGCTTTCATCCTTGGCGGCACGGGCAACGATACCCTTTACAACGAAGGCGACCACATCACGCTTTCGGGCGGCGCGGGCAATGATTCAATCGTCAACAACGGCGGCAAGCATATCGTCTACGCTTTCGGCACGGGCGACGGCAAAGACATCGTCAGCGGCGCCAACGACAACGACTCGATATTAATAGTTGAAGGCTCCTACACCACGCAAGTGAGCGGCAACAATCTCATCGTTCGCATCGGCAGCGACAGAATGACTTTGCGCAACGCCGCCAAAAAGAAAATCGTATTCATCGCCTCCGACAGCGACGCAAGCGACGAAGATTCCGCGCAGGTTTCCTTCGACGACGACGCGGCGGCTGCGGTTACGCTTGATTCGGGCATTGAGATTGGTGACGCCTCGGCTCGGACGGCGGCTATCAAAATCAACGGCAACACGGATGACAATTCAATCGTCGGCGGCGCGGGCAAGGATACAATCTACGGCAAGGCGGGCAACGATTATCTGGCAGGCGGCGACGGAGCGGACAAACTTTACGGCAACGGCGGCGACGACACACTTTGGGGCGGCGCGGGCAACGACACCCTTTGGGGCAATGCGGGCGCGGACACCTTCATCTACAACGCGGGCGAAGGCAGAGACGTTATCAGCGGCTTTGGCGACGACGACCTCCTCCAGATAACGGGCGACTTCACGACATCCTACAGCGCGGCGAAGAATACCGTTTCGTTCAAGTTCGACAGCGGCGCGCTCACCCTGAAAGACTTCACCGCCACGACCTTCAACGTCAACGGCGATGCCTACGCAATCAGCGGTAAGCAACTCGTCAAGAAATAAAATCTGTACTGTAAAAAAATTTTTCCCCGTCACTCGCGAAGAGCGGCGGGGATTTTTTTCGGGGCGGAAATGAGCCGGCGGTCGGGCGTCTTCAAAAAATTTCCGCGCTGTGATAGAATCAGCGAAAAATTTTTGGAGGGCACATCGTGAACTTGGATAAATCGCTTGCCGCCTTCAACGAGGCAAAAAAATTCATGCCGGGCGGCGTCAACAGCCCCGTCCGTTCGTTCTCAAGCGTCGACAGCAACCCGCCGTTCATATCGCGCGGCGCGGGCAGTCACATCTTCGACATCGACGGCAATGAGTACGTCGACTACGTAGGCTCTTGGGGTCCGCTGATTTTGGGTCACGCCCATCCGCGAGTGGTTGACGCCTTGAAACGCGCCGTCGAACGCGGCACCAGCTACGGTGCACCGACCGAACTTGAAACGCAGCTTGCCAAGCTCGTGAACAAAATTTTCCCGTCGATTGAAGTCATGCGCATGGTGAACAGCGGCACCGAGGCGACCATGAGTGCGTTGCGCGTTGCCAGAGGCTTCACGGGACGCGAAAAGATTGTGAAGTTTATCGGTTGTTATCACGGGCACAGTGATTCGTTACTGGTCAAGGCGGGCAGCGGAGCGGCGACCTTCGGCGAGCCGTCGAGCCCCGGCGTCACGCGCGGCACCGCGCAGGATACCATAGCCTTGCCTTACAACGACCTTGCCGCCGTCGAGAAAATTTTTGCCGAATGCGGCGAGCAAATCGCGGCGGTTATCGTCGAGCCCGTGGCGGGGAATATGGGACTTGTCTTGCCGAAGAAAAACTATCTGCGCGGCTTGCGAGACGTTACGGAGCGATACAGCACGCTGTTGATTTTCGATGAGGTTATGTGCGGCTTCAGAGTGGCATTGGGCGGCGCGCAGGAAAAATATCACGTCACGCCCGATTTGACTTGCCTCGGAAAGATTATCGGCGGCGGTCTGCCCTGCGCGGCATATGGCGGCGCGGAAAGGATTATGCGCAACGTTTCGCCCGACGGCAGGATTTATCAGGCGGGGACGCTCAGCGGCAACCCCTTGGCAATGACGGCGGGCATTGAGACGCTTACGATTCTGCTTGAAGACGACTTGACCGAAAAAATTTCCGCGAATACTTCAAAACTCGTCGAAGGGCTCAATTCGGCCGCGCAGATGTCGAACGTCGCGATACAGACGCCGCAAGCGGGCTCAATGTTCGGAGTCTTCTTCAGCGCGCGGGCAGTCACCAATTACGACGACGCGGCGGCGGCGAATCAGACGCAGTTCAAAAAATTTTTCGCGTCGATGTTGGAGCAGGGCATTTACCTTGCGCCGTCGCAATTCGAGACGCTGTTCATGTCAGCGGCGCATTCGGACGAGGATATTGCCAAAACGCTTGACGCGGCGAAAAAAGTTTTCGAGGTGTGCAGATGATTGAACAGTTAAAAACTTTTGTCGCGGACGGTATCGGCGCGTGCAAAGTGCTGGTCGTCGGCGATGTCATGCTTGATAAATATTATTTCGGCGAAGTCAGCCGCATATCGCCTGAAGCCCCCGTGCCAATCGCTCACGTGATCCAAGTTGAGGAGACTTTGGGCGGTGCCGCCAACGTCGTGCACAATTTGGCATTGTTGGGCTGTCAGACGTCGATAATCGGGCAAGTGGGCGCGGACAATCACGGAGAAATTTTCTTGGGCAAGCTGAAAAATATCGGCGCGGATTATTCGGGCGTGATTGAGACTTTGAAGCCGACGACGACGAAAATTCGCGTGATAAGCGGTCATCAGCAGATGATTCGCCTTGACTTCGAGGATGCCGCTGAACTTGACGGCGCGGCGAGTGACAAGCTGTTGGAGAATTTTTTTTCCCGCTTGCCGAACGTCGACGCGGTTATCATTTCGGATTACGGCAAGGGAGTCTGCACGAAGAAAATTTGCCGCGAGGTTATCGGCGCGTGCCGAGCGCAACGGAAATTCGTCGTCGTCGACCCGAAAGGCGATAATTGGCAAAAATATTTCGACGCGAGCTTTATCACGCCGAATCTTAAGGAGCTCAACGCCGTCCTGCCGAAAAAAATCCCGAACGACGACGCACCGATTGAGGAGGCGGCTCATCACGTCATCGACGAATTCAATCTGCGCGGCTTGGTCGTGACGCGTTCGGCAAAGGGTTTGTCGCTAATCGACGGAGAAAAAGCGTCGCACATAAAGGCGCGGGCTCAAGAGGTCTTCGACGTGTCGGGCGCGGGCGATACGGTTATCGCGGTGTTCGCGTTGGCATTGGCGGGCGGGCTTGATTCGGAGGCGGCGGCCTACCTTGCGAACGTGGCGGCGGGCGTCGTAGTGGCCAAGGTCGGCACCTACGCCGTCAATCGCGAAGAACTTTTGAACGCCTTGTAACAAGGCAGGCTGTTGGCAAGGAAAACGTTGCAGAGGATGAGGGCGCCCATGGATGGGCGCCCGCCGCGACTTCGACGCGTGATGCGTCGACAGCGGCACGAACGGCTTCGGGTTGCGCGGACGCTGCGGCGGTGGTCGGTTTCCGCCCCTGCGAGGTGACTTTCTTTGCTACTTTCTTTGGTCAGTCAAAGAAAGTAGTTAAACCAATTCAAAATCATCGAAACGCTGAATCGAAGGGACGAGCCAATTTGCCAACAACAGCACCCGACAGCTAACGAGGAGGATTGTAAATGACGGGACTATTGGAGACGCCTTACGGCACGCAAGACTTTTTGCCGGCGGAGGCGGCGACTAAACGAATCACGGAGCAAAAAATTTTCGAGCTGTTCGCGAGCTTCGGCTACGAGGAAGTCGTGACGCCCGCAATGGAATATCTGGAAACGTTGACGACTTCGGGCGGACGAGCGATTGAGCCGCACTTGTTCAAGATGTTCGACCGCAACAATCGGACGCTTGCCCTGCGCCACGAGATGACGACGCCCATAGCGCGCCTTGCAGTCAGCAGGCTGAAAGATTCGCCGTTGCCGCTGAAGTTGTCCTACAACGCGAACGTCTTCCGCTTCCGCAACAATCAGCCGGGGCGTCAATGCGAATTCTATCAGGCGGGCGTCGAGCTGTTGGGGGTGTCGAATGCCTTCGCCGACGCCGAGATTATCGCCCTTGCCGCGCAGGCTTTGAGTGTCGCGGGTCTTGAAGACTTCAAAATCTGTTTGGGGCAAGTCGCATTCGCGAGCGGCTTAATGGCGAACTTGCCGCCCGACGTTCAAGCGCAAATCAAGACGGTCATAGAGCATCACGACATCGTTGCGCTGAACGGTCTGGACATTGACTCCGCGCTGAAAAAAATTCCGACGTTGCAGGGCGGGCGCGAGGTCTTGAACGAGGCGCAAACTCTTGCCGACAATGAGCGTTCGCGCCGAGCTCTGGACAACTTGACGTCGATTTACCGCCTGCTTGAAATTTACGGCGTTGCTGATAAAATTACGTTCGACTTGGGCTTGATTCGCGATTTCGAGTACTACACGGGCATGGTCTTCGAGGCGTATTCGCCCGGCGTAGGCTATTCGTTGGCGGGCGGCGGCAGGTACGATAACATGTTGCAAGACTTCGGCGCGGCTTGCCCTGCCACGGGTTTCGCTGTCGGCATCGAGCGAATCTTGGACGCGCGGAAATTTCAAGGCGTCGAAGAATCTGCGCGGGCTAAAAAATTTTATTTGAGCTTTGCGGCGGGGCAAGAGGTTGCGGCGATACGGAAGGCGGCGGAGCTTCGGGCGGCGGGCAAAGTCGTCGAAGTATCCTTGACGCCTCAAAGAAAAGCCGACGCCAAGAAATCTTGCGCCGAAAAATTTTGTACGGAGTTAGTTTATTTGGAATGAGTGTTTTTAAAAGAATAATGCAGTTCGTCAAGGCGGTGACGGCACGCGTCACGGTCGAAGACGGCAAATACATTTCTGCGCACCTTTCAGCCGAGGAGCAGAAAATTTTTTTCGCCATGAGCGTAGCCGACCAATATCACAGCTTGCGCACCGCCTACACGATTGAGCGGCTGATAATCGAGGACAAGCGCAGCGTCGACAAAGAATTTCTGATTCGATGCGCGCTTTTGCACGACGTGGGCAGACGCGCGGGCGACTTGACGATTCGCGGAAAAATTTTCGCCGTGTTGATAACGAGCCTTGTGCCTGCCTTCGCCGAGCGTTTGGAAGTCAACGGTAACCAAGTGCTTTACATCTACCATCATCACGCGGAGCTGGGCGCGCGAAAGCTTCAACAAATCGGGCTGTTCAAGGAGGCGAAAATCATAGCGAAACATCACGCCACGCCTAAGCCAGACGACCCGCTTGAGTTGAAACTGTTGCGGCTTGCGGACAACGAAAATTAATTGGAGGGAAAATTTTTGACGGCATTGATATTGAATTCGGGCACGGGCTCGCGAATGGGAATGCTGACCGCCGAACAGCCCAAATGCATGACGGAAATATCTGCGCGGGAAACGATTTTGAGTCGGCAACTGCAAAAGCTCGTCGACAACGGGATAACCAAAGTCGTGATAACGACGGGCGCGTTTGAAAGTTCGCTGATTCGCTACGTTCGCGAACTGGACTTGCCGCTTGATATAAAATTCGTCAACAATCCCAAATTCCGCGAAACGAATTACATCTACTCGATTTACTTGGCGCGCGCCTTCCTCGACGACGAAATCATTCTCATGCACGGCGACTTGGTCTTTGAGAACGGCGTTATCGATTTGCTTGCGAAGACGGCGGGCAGTCACATGGTCGTGAGTTCGACGGCTCCTCTGCCGCAAAAAGATTTTAAAGCGGTCGTTCGCGACGGACGCATCGAAAAGGTCGGCATTGAGTTCTTCGACAGCGCATTAACCGCGCAACCGCTTTACAAGTTCACCGCCGAGGATTGGCGGGCGTGGCTTGACGAAATCGCCAACTTCTGCGAGCGCGGCGAAGTCAAATGCTACGCCGAAAACGCCTTCAACGAAATTTCCGCCCGTTGCAACCTGAAGCCCCTTGACGTGCGCGACATGCTCTGCAACGAAATCGACACGCCCGAAGACTTGACGCTTATATCTGCGCGGCTCAAGGAGGTCGAAAGCCGCACGGTCTACATAAGCTTCGGCACGGATATAATTCACAGCGGGCACATAAAAATCATCAAGCGGGCGCAACGGCTGGGCAAGGTGATTGTCGGCGTGCTGAGCGACAAAGCGGTTGCGAGCTACAAGCGGACGCCGCTCCTTTCCTTCGACGAGCGCAAAGAACTTTTGGCGAATATCGCGGGCATTTACAAAGTCGTCGAGCAAAAGACGCTGAGCTATCGCGACAACCTGGAACGCTACCGCCCGAACTTTGTCGTTCACGGCGACGAGTGGCGCAACGGACTTTTGAAACCCGTCCGCGATGAAGTCGTCGAAGTGCTTGCTGCTTACGGCGGGCGGCTTGTCGAATTCCCTTACTCTGACGGCGAAAAGTACCGCGTCCTCAACGAGCGAACTAAGGCGGAAGTTTCTTTGCCCGACATTCGCCGCGCCCAACTCAAAAAGCTTTTGGGCATAAAGGGCACGATAACCGCCGTCGAAGTGCACAACGGCTTGACGGGGCTGATTGCCGAGAAAACCGTCGTCCTGTCAAATGACGAGCCGCACCAATTCGATGCCATGTGGATTAGTTCCCTTTGCGATTCGACTTCCAAGGGCAAGCCCGACATCGAGCTTGTCGATTTGACTTCGCGCCTGCGCACCGTCGAAGAGATTATGGAAGTCACGACCAAGCCGATAATCTTTGACGGCGACACTGGCGGGCTTAAAGAGCATTTCGTTTATACCGTCAAGACGTTGGAGCGCGTGGGCGTGTCGATGATTATTATCGAGGACAAGGTCGGCTTGAAAAAAAATTCGCTGTTCGGCACCGAGGTTCAGCAGACGCAGGACAGCATTGAAAATTTCTGCGAGAAAATCGCCGCCGGCAAAAGCGTTCAGAAGACGCGAGACTTCATGATTTGCGCGAGGATTGAAAGCCTTATCCTTGAACGCGGCATGGACGACGCCCTTGCGAGGGCTCAAGCCTTTGTCGGAGCGGGAGCCGATGCGATTATGATTCACAGCCGCAAAAAAAATCCCGACGAAATTTTTGCCTTCGCCGAGCAATTCCGAGCCGTCGACAAGATTACGCCGCTGGTCGTCGTGCCCACGTCGTTTAACGCCGTCACCGAGGACGAATTCCAGGCGCGAGGCTTCAACGTCGTCATCTACGCCAATCAGCTGATACGCGCCGCCGTCCCCGCCATGACTGCCGCCGCCAAATCGATTCTTGAACACCGCCGCGCTAAAGAGTGCGACGCCCTTTGTATGCCGTTCAAGGAAATTATCCGCATGATTCCGGAGGAGCTTTGAGCCGTGAGCGAGCAAAAAATTTTTTTCAGCAAAGACAATCTGATTCGGTACGTCAAAACTTTTTCGCCCGCGCAGATTTTCATTGTGCACGGCAGGACGTTCAGCCGCTTGTCGGTGGCGGAGGCGTTGAGCGACTTCCGAGCGGTGCATTTCACCGACTTCAAGCCGAATCCGCTTTTCGAGTCCGTCGAGGCGGGCGTCAAAGCTTTCCGCGAGAACGCTTGCGACTTGATTATCGCGGTGGGCGGAGGCAGTGCGCTTGACGTTGCCAAGTGCGTCAAACTCTACGCCGACCGGGACATTCCGCTTATCGCGATACCGACGACGGCGGGCACGGGCTCCGAGGCGACACGCTTCGCGGTGGTCTACAAGGACGGCGAAAAACAATCGATAACCGACGCCTGCATGATACCGAATGCGATTTTGTTCGACGCCGAGCCGCTAAAGATTTTGCCCGCCTATCAGCGCAAGGCGACGCTGCTTGACGCGTTTTCGCACGCCGCCGAGTCTTATTGGTCAATCAAGGCGACGGAGGCAAGCCGAGCGTTCGCGGTCGAGGCGTTGAGGATAATCGTTTCGTTGCAAGCGGATTACTTCAGCGGGCGCACGGGCGATGCGGAAAATCTTTCGCTGATGTACGCGGCGTACCTTGCGGGCAAGGCGATAAACATTTCCGAGACGACGGCGGGTCACGCAATGAGTTACAAGCTTACGAGTTTGTTCGGCATATCGCACGGACACGCGGCGGCTCTTTGCAACGCGGGCTTGTGGCGATTCATGCAAGGCAGCGCGGCGGTCAAGGAGTTGTCGGCGATAATCGGCGAGAAAACTTTTCGGAGGCTTTTGACGGACGGCGAGCTGATTTACCCGCTGAAAGACGCAACCGCCGCCGATTTCGATTCGACGCTTGAATTGCTGACGCATTCGGTTAATCCCGTCCGATTGAAAAATTTCCCCGTGCCCTTGCCCGAAGATGTCATACGAGAAATTTATCGCGGAATTTTGCGCGGGGAGGCGATTGAATGAACGTCGAGACTTTCACCGAGATTTTGGGCGCGGAATTTTACACGGGCGTCCCCGATTCTCAACTGCGGCCGTTGTGCGATTGGCTGATAAAAACTTACGGCACCGAGCCGACGCGTCACATAATCGCTGCCAACGAGGGCAACTGCGCGGCGATTGCGGCGGGCTATCACTTGGCGACGGGCAAAGTCCCTTGCGTCTACATGCAGAACAGCGGCGAGGGCAACGTCGTCAACCCGCTTGCTTCCCTGCTCAACGAAAAAATTTACTCAATTCCGATGATTTTCGTCGTGGGGTGGCGCGGCGAGCCCGGCATTCACGACGAGCCGCAACACATCTTCCAAGGCGCGATAACTTGCAAGCTGTTGGACTTGATGGGCGTGAAAAATTTCGTCGTCGACAAGGACACTTCGCCCGAAGACCTGCGCGGCGTCATGGAAGATTATCGTAAAGTTTTGGCGGCGGGCAAGTGCGTGGCGTTCGTCGTGCGGAAGGGCGCGCTTACCTTCGACGAGAAGATTTCCTATGGCAATTCGTTCGTCATGCACCGCGAGGAGGTTTTGCGCAAGATTGTCGACGTTGCCGAGCAGGATTTCATAATCGCGACGACTGGCAAGACCGGCCGCGAGCTTTTCGAGTTGCGGGAGGCTTCGGGGCAAAATCACGCACACGACTTCTTGACGGTCGGCTCAATGGGTCATTGTTCGTCGATTGCTTTGGGATTGGCGTTGCACCGTCCCGAAAAAAATTTCTGGTGCGTCGACGGCGACGGAGCCTTGCTCATGCACATGGGAGCCCTTGCCGTCATCGGAGCCGCCAAGCCGCGAAATTTGATTCACGTGGCGATAAACAACGGCGCGCACGAAAGCGTCGGCGGAATGCCCACTGCCGCCGCGCAGATTGACTTGACGGGCGTGGCGCGAGCTTGCGGCTACAGCGAAGTGTTGAAGGCGACTTCCTTCGACGAACTGGACGCTTGCTTGAGACGAGCTAAGGAGGCGCGGACTTTGACGTTCCTTGAAGTCGAATGCGCTGTCGGTTCACGAAAAGACTTGGGCAGACCGACTACGACGCCCGCCGAGAATAAAGTCGCCTTCATGAAGGCGTTGCGAGCCGGCGGTTGATGAACTTTCGCAAAAGAAAACCCTTCGCCTAATCTGCGTGGGGAATTTTTTTTACGAGGCTAGAAATGCGCAGGCATTTCGTATCGGCGCGGCTATAACCCTTAAAGTCGTCGGGCGGCACGGCGCGCTCGCTGGATGCAACGTCACGTTGCTTTTTTTTTGTCAAGTGTTGATTTTGAATTATCGACGTGTTAAACTTTGAATAAATTGTTTCAAGAATTATTATAACTTGTGATTATGCAAAGGAGGATTTCAATGATTGATATCACCGACAGAGTGCGCAACAAAGACTTGCAAAGCAAGATAGTCAGCGCGGAGGAAGTGGCGAATTGGATTCAGCCGGACTGGACAATCGCTTGCAGCGGGTTCACCGCCTCGGCGTATCCTAAAGCAGTTCCGCTCGCGTTGGCCGAACGCATGAAGAAAGACCCCTTCCAAGTCAACATTTGGACGGGAGCCTCGACGGGTCCCGAACTCGACGGCGCACTTGCCGAAGTCAAAGGCATTAAGCAACGCCTGCCCTACCAGACCGACGCCAAGCTTCGCCCGCTGATTAACGACGGCACCGTTGACTATCTCGACCTGCACCTTAGCGAATCCGCGCAGTTGACGCGCACGGGCTTCATAAAAAAGAAACCCGATTTCGCTTTGGTTGAGGCTTGCGCCATTACTGAGGAGGGCAACCTAATTCCGACGACTTCATTGGGCAACGCGGCAAGCTACGTTCAGAATGCCGACACCGTTGTCGTCGAAGTCAATACGACGCAGCCGCTTGAGCTGGAAGGAATGCACGACGTTTACATTCCGCTTGACCCGCCCAACCGTCTGCCGATACCGATTGTCCACGCCGACGACCGCATCGGCACGACTTACATCCCTTGCACGCCCGACAAGATTAAGTACATCGTTCCTTGCGACGTGAAAGACCATACCCGCGACCTCTCGCCGATTGATGAGAACTCGAAGAAAATGGCAGCGTTCACGCTCGAATTCCTCAAGGCAGAGATTAAAGCCGGCCGTATGCCCAAGGGACTTTTGCCGCTTCAATCGGGTGTCGGCAACGTTGCCAACGCCGTCCTTGAAGGTTTCGTCGAAGGCGACATGAGCGACCTGATTGTCTACACCGAAGTCATTCAAGATGCCATGCTCGACCTTATCGACGCAGGCAAGTTGAAGTTCGCAAGCGGCACGGCGTTCAGCCCCTCGCCCGCCGGCATGGACAGATTCTACAAGGGCATTGACAAGTATCGCAAGTACATTCTCCTGCGCCCCGAAGAAATTTCCAATTCGCCCGAAGTCGTTCACAGATTGGGCGTCATTGCCATGAACACCGCACTTGAAGTCGACATTTACGGCAATATCAACTCGACGCACGTGACGGGCACCAAAATGATGAACGGTATCGGCGGCAGCGGCGACTTCGCCCGCAACGCCTACTTGACGATTTTCTACACGCCTTCGACGGCTAAGGGCGGAAAAATCAGCTCGGTTGTTCCGTTCTGCTCGCATATCGACCACACGGAGCACGACGTCGACGTTATCATAAGCGAATACGGTATCGCCGACCTGCGCGGCCTTGAGCCTCGCACGCGTGCCTTGGAAGTCATAAACAAATGCGCGCACCCCGATTATCGCCCGCTGTTGCTTGACTACTACGAACGCGCTCTTGCCGCCACGAAGAAGGCAGCGACGCCGCACCTTTTGCACGAGGCTTTGAGTTTCCACTCGCGCTTTATCGAAACGGGCGACATGCGCAAGTAAATTCGACATGGGCGCGAAAGTCAAAGCCGTTTAACGGTAAGAAGTGAGCAACTGTAGTTTACAATGTGTAAAAAAGTCTAGTCAGGTAGACAAATGTGCAGCTTAAAGCTGAAAGCT
>CAMJMR010000032.1 GCA_946407095.1 uncultured Selenomonadales bacterium
GTTTTTGCATCACGCAAAAGCGTCGGCGACGGCCGCCCGTCCATGGGCGGCCTTTTTATTGCGTTGTCGACGACGGACAAACCTTAGACAGCGGGCAAACGTCACATTTCGGATTGCGCGCCCTGCAAATTTCACGGCCGTGCCAAATCAGCCAATGATGAGCCTCCGACCATTTTTCGCGCGGAATGACTTTCTGCAAGCCCATTTCGACTTCAAGCGGCGTTTTGCCTTCGGCGAGCTTCATGCGGTTGGCGAGGCGGAAAACGTGCGTGTCGACGGCTATTGCCGGCGTCTTGAAGGCAACACTCGTCACGACGTTGGCTGTCTTCCTGCCGACGCCCGGCAACTTTATCAGCGCGTCGAAATCGGAGGGAACTTCGCCTCCGTAATCGTCAAGCAACATCTGCGCGGCTCCGACGATATGTTTTGCTTTTGAGCGCGACAAGCCACACGGTCTGATAATTTCTTCCAGGCGCGCTTGACCGAGCTGCAAAATTTTTTCGGGCGTGTTCGCCAACGGGAACAGTTCCGCTGTGACGACGTTGACGCGCTTATCGGTGCACTGCGCCGACAAAATCACCGCGACCAGCAACTCAAACGGCGAATCGAATTTCAGCTGCGGGACTGCGCCGCCGTAAGTCTCTTCCAAAAGCCGCAACTCTTCGCGCAAAATTTTTTCGTCCATCGGCAAAAATTACTTCGCGACGCCTGCAAGTTCGACTTCCGCCTCGTCGGACGCCTCGGCTATTTCGTTCAGAGCCTCAACCAATTTGTCAGGGTCAATGCCGTGAACCAGCGCGCCTTCCTCGATACTTTCAAACTGCGCCGCGTGACAGCCGAAGCAACCCATGCCCGCATACATGAAAACCATCGCCGTGTCGGGGTAGTGCTGAACCACGTCGACTATGTTCATTTCCTTCGTAATCTTCATGGAAAATTCCTCCTTCAAGTTGCGGGCAATTATACCATTTGAACTTTCGACGTCAATGAATTTACGCTGAAATATTTTTTAGGGAACTTAAAGGAAATTTTCCGCTTACCGCGAATCAAATGGCAAACGGTCTAAGGAGGCGCGTGACGTTGAACTTTGAACACAAAAGCGTTATGCTCGGCGAAGTTCTCAACGCGCTCGACGTTAAGCCGAACGGAATTTATCTAGACTGCACATTGGGCGGCGGCGGGCACGCCAAGGCCATAGGCGAACGCCTAGGCGTCAACGGCTGGCTTATCGGGCTCGACCAGGACGACGACGCTATTTCCGCCGCGACGGAACGATTGGCGGGCTTGACTTGCGAAGTCAAAATCGTCCGCGCCAATTTCAGCGAACTCGACAAAATCCTAGACAGCCTCGGCGTCGACGAACTCGACGGCGCGCTTTTCGACCTCGGCGTTTCCTCTCACCAGATTGACACGGCTCAACGCGGATTCTCGTATATTCAAGACTCGCCGCTCGATATGCGCATGGACAGACGAAAAGCTTTGACGGCGCGCGAAGTGATTAACCGCTACGACGAAGACCGCTTGACGAAAATTTTCCGCGAATACGGCGAAGAACGCTTTGCCAAACGAATCGCCGCCGCCGTAAGTCGCGCCCGAAAAATTTCTCCGATTGAAACGACAGGGCAGCTCGCCCGACTGATTGAACAGACCGTCCCGCGAACCAAGCACGGCGGTCATCCTGCCAAAAGAGTTTTCCAAGCCGTCAGAATCGAAGTCAACGGCGAACTGGAAATTTTGGCCGACGCGCTCAAAAATGCCGTCAATCGCCTCAAAAGCGGCGGGCGGCTTGCCGTCATAACCTTCCACTCCCTTGAAGACAGAATCGCCAAGGAAACTTTCAGGACGCTCGCCCAAGGTTGCATTTGCCCGAAAAATTTCCCCGTATGCGTCTGCAATCACAAAGCTCAAGTAAAAATCCTCGGCAAGGCGCAAGTGCCGACGCCGAGTGAAATAGAATTCAACAGTCGCGCCACGTCTGCCAAGTTGCGCGTCGTCGAAAAAATTGGCGCGAGTGTTCCGTCTGTTTAGGTCAAAGGAGGGGTTTTGTGGCTGCAAAACGAAAAAATAGAAACTACGACATACATGCTCAAAGCGAAAACGTTTCCGCCAACGAGGCGTCATTGACGCTGATTAAAGGGCGTCCGCGCCTCAATCATCTGCTTAGGTCGCGGTGCCGAATCGCATTCGTCGTCTTCGCGATATTCGCAATGGCGGTCGTGATACGCAGCGGGATTTGCGCCAGTCGAGGCTACGCGCTGGTCGCCACGCAAAATCAGGCTCAACAGCTTGAATTGGAAAACGAACGGCTTCGCGTGGAAATCGCACAATTAAAATCGCCGCAACGCATCAAGCAAATCGCCGAAGACGAATTGGGCATGATCGTGCCGCGCAAAATGTATTTTTCTCACGACAGATGACAAAAGAAAAACTCCTTCGAGCCGCAAGGCAAGAGGGAGTTTTTTCTTTAAGGAACAAGGGAACGGATTTTGTCGGCGATTTGTTTGGCGGCAGTCGGGCGTGAAATTTTTTTCGCGGTCGCTTTGAAAGCGACGGAACAGCGGACGCGCCTCAACGTTTTACCACTTAGGGTAATCGTCCGCGCTCATACGCAACGCATGCGCATTGCTAGTTTCATAATTTTGTCGGCAATTTGTTTGGCGGCAGTCGGGCGTGAAATTTTTTTCGCGCAACGTCTCATCTCTTCGAGCCGCGCAGGTTTCGCCAAAAGATCTTCGACGACGGATGAAATTTTTCGTTCGCCCACTTCGACAGCCGCGCCGTGAGCCGTCGCGTAAGCCGCATTCAACGCCTCCGGTCCGGGGATTGGCGCGTGAAGTATCAGCGGCACGCCAGCCGAAAACGCCTCCGTCATGGTCAGCGCGCCCGGTTTCGTGATAAGCAAGTCTGCCGCCGCCATCAGCTTGTGGACGTCCGAAACGTAGCCGAGCACTTCGACTTCATGCGATATGCGTAATTTTTTCATCCGAGCCAAAAGTTTTTCGTTTTGCCCCGCCACCACCACAATCTTGAGCGGCCGTTGAACTTTGTCGAGCTCCGAAAGCGTTTCCTCAATCGAGCCCAAGCCCAGGCCGCCGCCCATGATTAAAATCGTCGTGCGCGTCGAGTCAGAAATTTTTTCCTCCGAGCCGAATTCCGAGCCTATCGGTATGCCCGTCGCGAAAATTTTCTGTCCTGCGCGGCAATGGTCAGCAAGTTCCCGCCGCATTTCCTCCGTCGCCACAAAGTACGCGTCGACTTCGCCGTAAATCCAAATTTCGTGCAATGAGTAATCGGTCAGCACCGCCGCCAGCAAAAAGTTTTGCGCTGATTTTGCGTGCAGGAATTTCCACAGGGACGCCGCCGCTTCGGGGAAAGGATGCGTGCAAATTACCGCGTCGGGTCGGAAAGCCTTCAGCAGGCGCGCAAACGGCAAATACATTAGCGCAGAGCTTAGGAAGCGTGCTGACACTCCTGCGCGTCGCCCGTCCGCGAACTTGTAAATTCTGTCGTAAAGGTCGGGGATGAAGCGCAACGCCGCAAGATAAAATTTTTTCGTCAGCCAATTCAGCGTCGACACTTCCCGCGCCATGAAGTCGACAACCTGCGCGGACTCGCCGAAAATTTTCTGCAGAGCCTCCGCCGCCTTCATGTGCCCCGCGCCGATTGACGCCGATAAGATTAAAATTTTCACGCCGTCAATCCGCCGTCGACGCTCAAGACCGCGCCCGTTATGAAACTCGCCGCCTTCGACGCCAAAAAGTAAATCGCCGCCGCGACCTCCTCCGCCGTAGCGATTCTGCCCAGCGGATAGACTTCAGCCAAGTCCTCAAGCGTCTCGCCCGAAAGTTTCAGCTGATTCAAAGTCAAAGGCGTCAAGACATCTCCCGGCGCAACGCAATTCACTCGCACGGGAAAACTCGCCAACTCCAAAGCCAAAGACCTCGTGAAGGCGACGACCGCGCCTTTGCTCGCCGAATACGCCGCGCAGAAATAATTTCCTTTCAAGCCCGCGTCACTGGCGACGTTGACTATCGCGCCGCGACTTTTAATCAGCTCGCCGACCGCCGCCCGCGTCACGAAGAATGTCCCCTTGACGTTCGTGGCAAAGATGTCGTCGAAAGTTTTTTCGTCCGTGGCATTTATCGCGCCCTCGCCGTAGATGCCCGCGCAGTTAATCAGCACGTCGACGCCACCGAAAAGCTCGACCGTCCGCGAAATGATTCGCTCGCAATCGGAAACCTTCCTCACGTCTGCCGATACGAATTCGACGCGCCCGTCAAGTTCGGATTTGATTTTGTCGAAACGCTCGCGACTTCTGCCGACCGTCACGCAATTAAAACCGTTCGCCAAAAATTTTTTCGCGCTCGCCAAGCCAATGCCCGACGTGCCGCCCGTCACAATCACCGTCATAAGTCAAGCCCCTCATCAGCGCAATCCGTTTCCAATAAGCAGGAAAGTCATCAGCGCGCTCGTTTCGGCAAGCGTCGTGACTGCGCCGTAAATATCGCCCGTGACGCCGCCGATTTTCCCCGTTGCGAAGGTTGCGAACCGCCACGTCACCAACAACGCAATCAGGCTCGCCGCCGCCGCGCAGATGAAAAACATTTCGCCTATCAGATTGAGCGGCAACAAAAGCAAAATCGTCTCGCCCGCCGCCGTGAAGATTGTACGCCGCGTAGTGAATTGCGCGAAGGCTTTGCCCATGCCCTCGGCTCTGGCGTAGGGAAAGGCTCCGATTGTCACGACCATCATCAACCGCCCGATTATCGGCGCGGAATAGACCGCCGCGCATAAAAACCACGTCGACAGCCTCGCCAACTCCGCCAACGCCGAAATGTCCAATGCCGCGACCAAAATCATCGCCACGACGCCGAATGAACCTGCGCGGGAATCTTTCATTATGGCTAAAATTTTTTCGCGCTCGCGCCCCGAAAACAAGCCGTCAGTCGAATCCATTAAGCCGTCACAGTGAATGCCGCCCGTCAAGACTATCGACGCCGCGAAGCCGACCGCGCCCGTCAAGGGCGGCAAGTTGCCCGCCGTGACAAAGTTCAACGCTCCGACGCCGCCCGCGCAGATTATGCCGAGCACCGCGCCGACCATTGGGAAGAACTTTACCGATTCGCCGAAACTTTTTTCAGTCCAGACGCTCTGCTTGACGACGAAAATCCTTGTCAAGAACTGCAAGCCTATCAAAAACGAATTCATCACCAACGCAACTTCCTTTGCCACGCAAGCAAATCTTTCCGACTTAGCGGCAAATCAATCGACTGCCCGTTATCGTAGAAAAATTTCACGCGAATTTCTTTGGCCAACAGCAAATCCTTTAAGCTCGACTTCGGGAAGTGCAAAAAAAATTTATTTTCATTGCGCCAACCCTTTTGCGTCTGCTTGGTGACGGTGTCAATCTCCCAAGGCGCGCCGTCCGTGAAGACTATGACCTTATCCAAAAGCCGCGCCTTGTCGTAACGATAATCCCACAAGCTTAGCGTGGCACTCTCCCAATTCCCGTCGCCGTCGCGCGCAACTTGAAATTCCGTCGCCGCATATTTGTCCAGAGTTTGAGCCTCGCGGTGGTCGTGATGCCAAGTGTAACTCGCGCCGAAAATTCCCACGAGAATCAATACGATTCCGATTCCCAATAAAAATTTTTGCATGACAGACTTCCGCCTTGCTTTACATTTTGCTTGCCATTATAGTACAATACCTTCGACACTTTTTTCAATAATTTTTTGGGGGGAGTCCATTATGCTCAGGCCGCGTTTTGAAGACGAAGACGAAGTTTATATCCCGGAAATAGGCGATGACGGTTCGGACTTTGACAATGTTCACGACAGGGTTCCGCATTCCAATGCCGGTATCGCGCTCGGTTGGTCGGCATTGGAACAGCAGATGTTCGATATGCTTTTGCTCAATCGCTTTGCCGCCGACGATCAAGAATTGCTCGACGAGACGGCGCGTACCATTTCCCGCTTGGTTGAAACTTTTGAGGCGCACGAAATTGCCCGAATCATGGCGGTCGCAATGATGTCCTTCCAGCTCGCCGCTGCCGAAGACAAATCCTTTGAAGACGAATACAACAAATATCGCGATTATATCAAGAAACATCCCGAAGATTTGGAAGAGATTTAAGTTCGTGAAAAATTTTTTGACAGTTGCCGCGCTTGCGGCTTATTTTTTTTGCGTCGATTGACGCCCGTCAACAAAACAGATAAACTGCCCACAATCAAAAAATTGGAGGGATTAACTATGCAAGTAACAAAGACGGCTATCGACGGCGTTTTGATTTTGGAGCCGAAAGTTTTCGGCGACGCGCGCGGCTGGTTCATGGAAACGTGGTCGGCGCGCAAATTCCAAGCGGCGGGCTTGACTTTTGAATTCGTGCAGGACAATCAATCCTACTCGGCGCACAAAGGCACCCTGCGCGGCTTGCACTATCAGACGGCACCTTTCGCGCAGACAAAGCTCGTCCGTTGCACGCGCGGCAGACTTCTCGACGTGGCGGTCGACATTCGCGAAGGCTCCGACACTTTCAAGCAATGGGTTGCCGTCGAACTCACCGCCGATAACAAAAAGCAGTTGCTGATACCGCGCGGCTTCGCGCACGCCTTCCTGACGCTTACCGACGACGTTGAGATTCAGTACAAGGCGGACAACTTCTACGCGCCGACCTGCGACGGCAATATCTGTTGGAACGACCCCGAAATTATGATTGATTGGCCGTTCCCGCCGACGATTCTCGCCGACAAAGACGCCAAGGCCCCGACGCTCCGCGAACGCCTCGAACGCGGCGAATTGGTTTTTTAATTAGGGACTAAGGACTAAGGACTAGGGACTAGTGTTTAGGCGGCGGACATTCTTGCGCGCCTTCAACTTCGTTATGCATTGCCGGGGAGGGAAGTCATGGAACTGACTAAGGAACAGCAAGCGGCGGTTGACGCTCGCGACGAAAACTTTTTGATAGCGGCGGCGGCGGGCGCGGGCAAAACTCGTGTCCTGACAGAACGCGTCGTCAAACTGCTTGAGGAAAATGCTTGCGACGTAGACAATCTGCTTATCATGACCTTCACCAACGCCGCCGCGCAGGAAATGCGCTCTCGAATTCAACTCGCGCTGATGAAACGCCTTGAGACCGAACTTGACAGCACGAATCAAGCCCGCCTCGAACGTCAAATAATCCTCCTTAGCGGCGCGCACATTTCGACGTTTCATTCGTTCTGCCAAACGATTTTGCGGCGGAATTTTTCTCGCATCGACCTCGACCCGAAATTCCGTGCGGGCGACACCAACGAACTCGAAATTCTGAAGCGCGAAGTCATTGAGGATTTGTTTGAGGACAACTACGCCAAAGGCGGCGACGACTTCAAAAATTTCACCGACGCGTTCGGCGGCAACGTCAAGGGCGACGAAAAACTTCACGACATGATTATCGACCTGCACGGCTTCTCGTTGAGTATGCCTTATCCCGACAAGTGGCTCGACCGACTCGCCGACCCTTACGACTTGCCCGAATCTGCGCGGCTCGACGATACCGTCTGGTTCAAGTTCCTTAAGCCCTACATCTTCGCGACGCTCCAAAAAATTTTCGACGACTGCGCCGAAGCCAATCGGCTCGCCGAAACGAATCGCATTACCGCCAAAGCCTTGCCCGACGACCAACGACAGATTGACGGCTTGAAGACTTCGCTCGGCGATTGGGACGCCCTTTACGACAAAATTCACGCGATTGACTTCAAACGTTGCAACTTGGGCAAGGGCGACGAACAAATCAAAAGCCGAATCAAAGCTTTGCACGACGGCTACAAGGACAAGCTCATCGACTTGCGCAAAAATTATTTCCTCGCACCCGAAGCCAAAATGATTTCGGACGTGCGCGAACTCCACAAGCCGATTAAGGAACTGATTCGCGTGACGAAGGCTTTCGCGCAAAAATTTTCCGACGCCAAACGCGAACGCGGCATAATCGACTTCAACGACATGGAACACCTCGCGCTGAAAATCCTCGACGCCGCGCCCGAAGTCGTCGAAACTTACCGCGACAAGTTCAAGTTCATTATGGTTGACGAATACCAGGACACGAACGGCGTGCAGGAGGCGATTGTCCAGAAAATTTCTCGCGGCGACAATCTTTTTTTCGTCGGCGATGTCAAGCAGTCGATTTACCGCTTCCGCCTCGTCGATTCCGCCAACTTCAAGGACAAGATGACGACCTACCGAACAATCAACCTGTCGAAGAACTTCCGCAGCCGGGACAAAATCCTTTCGGCGGTCAACGAAATTTTCAGGCGGCTCATGAATCGGCGGGCGACCGAAATTGACTACGACGATGCGGCGGCTCTGCAATACGGCGCAAGCTACGAACTCGGCGACGATTATTTTGACGAACGCCCCGAATTTTACTTTATCAAGCCCGACAACGCCCTCGGCGACGACAGCAAGAATATCGAACTGGAAATGCGCTTTATCGCCGACAAAATTCACAAGCTGATTGACTCGCACAAGCTGATTCGCGACGGCGACGGCTACCGACGCATTGAGCTTAAGGACATCGTGATTCTGCACCGCTCGCCCAAGACGACCGCCTTTGAGATTCTCGACACGCTGAAGAGATTCGGCATCCCCGCCTACGTGCCCGACGAAGAAAATTATTTTCGCGCCAATGAAGTTCAAGTCGTCGTCAGCCTGCTGAAAGTGTTGGAAAACGCTCGGCAAGACATTCCGCTCGCCGCCGTCATGATGAGCGCGATTGGCGGCTTCAGTGCGGAGGAACTTGCCGAAATCCGAATCGCTAACCCCGACGTCGACTTTTACACGGCTGTCGAACGCGGCTCGGTCAAGTGCAAAGATTTTCTGTCAAAGTTGAATCGATGGCGCGACTCGGCTCGTCAAGTCAGCGTGCCCGAACTTTTGAGCAGTCTCTATCGCGAAACGGGCTACTACGACTCGGTGGGCAGGGAGGAACGCGGCGACGCTCGGCAAGCGAATTTGCGCATCCTGATTGACCGCGCAGCCGCCTTTGAGGCGACCAACGTTCGCGGTCTGTCCCGCTTCCTTGAGTTTATCGGCAAGATTAAGGACTTCGGAAACGATTTGCCGACGGCGGCGACATTCGGCGAAAATGAAAACGTCGTTAAGGTCGTGACGATTCACGGCAGCAAGGGGCTCGAATATCCCGTGGTGTTCGTGGCGGGCATTGGCAAGCAATTCAACGGCGACGACTACACCAAGGGCATTATCTTTCGCCATAAGGACTTCGGTATCGGAGCGCACAGGACGCCGCCTGATTCGCAGCTGAAAGTTAAAACCCTCGCGACGCAAGCCGTGTCTCGCAAAATCAAGGAAGAATCGCTCGCCGAAGAGTTGCGGCTTTTGTACGTGGCTTTGACGCGCGCTGAAGAAAAATTGTATCTGGTCGGCGTGACAAGCAAAACCGCGCTGGAAAAGTTGCGTCCCGTCGAAGTGCCCGAAGACTACGAAATTTTGTCGGCGGGC
Organism: uncultured Selenomonadales bacterium; assembly: GCA_946407095.1. Classification (GTDB taxonomy): domain Bacteria; phylum Bacillota; class Negativicutes; order Selenomonadales; family Selenomonadaceae; genus Quinella. Next base: position 9,493 of record CAMJMR010000032.1, read on the forward strand.
AAGTTCATGGATTGGCTGTTGCCGATAACGGACGCGTTGAGACGGACGGGCGTCCTTCGCGCGGAGCTCGTCGAACAGGCGGACGTTTTGAAAATAGCGGAGCGACCGCTCGCCGCCGCGCAGGAAAAAATTTCTCAAGCACCCGAAAAACTTTCGTCGACGCCGCTCGCCAACATCCCGGCGAAATTGTCCGTCACGGAGCTGAAACGCCGCGCAGAGGAAGACGACTTGCCGCAACTTGCTGACTTCACGAAGCGGGAAAAATTTATCTACCGCCGCCCCGCCTTCATGCAGACGAAAAAACTTTCGGGCGCGGAATTCGGCACGCTGATGCATAAAGTCATGCAGAGCTTGAACTTGAGCGGCGACTTGTCGGCAGAAGGAATTGCCGCGCAGGTTGAGGAGCTGGCTCGGCGCGAAATCATTTCGGCGGAACACGTCAAGGCAGTCAAGGCTGACAAAATCGCGGCGTTTTTTGCAAGCGAACTCGGCAAGCGGCTGATATCTGCGCGGGAATTTTATCGCGAACTGCCTTTCAGCCGACTGATTGACGCCCGCCGATTCTTCAACGTCGACGAAAAAATTTTCATCCAAGGGATAATCGATTTGCTGTTCAAGGACGCGGCGGGCAAGTGGATTCTGCTTGACTACAAGACCGACCGCGATTCGGACGACATCGCCGACCGCTACAGGATTCAGATTGAGCTGTACTCGGCGGCGGTTGAGGCATTGCTCAACATAACCGTCGCCGAAAAATATCTTTACCTGCTTAACGGCGGGCGGCTCGTGAGGATGTAAACCATGAAAAGACTTTTAACGGCGACGCTGGCGGCATTGACACTTTGGCTGACGGCTTCGACGACGGAGGCGGTTGAGGACGCGCAAAAGTTCAAGGACGCCTACAATCTTCAGCAACACTCGGAGGGCGGCTGGTTCGCCGAAATTTACACCGCGCCTTTCCGCCAAAAAAACAAACGCCCTACCGCCGGCGGCATTTACTTTCTGCTCGACAAGGGCGACGTTTCGCATTTTCATCAGATTGATTGCGATGAGATTTGGTATTACCACGCGGGCTGCGGCATGAAAATTTTCGTGCTGGGCGACGGGCAGGCTGAAGAATTTTTGTTGGGCGTCGACACCGCTCGCAACGAACAGCCTATGGTCGTCATTCCGAAGGGCAAAATTTTCGCGGCGGAAAATATCGACAAGGACGGCTATACGTTCATATCTTGCGCCACGACGCCTCGCTTCGACTACAAGGGCTTTCGCCTGGTGCCGCGTGCCGAATTGCGGAAAAAGTATCCCGCCTTGCCCGAAGAAATTTTGCAGCTGGCTTACGAAAAAATTTGATGCGGAGGTTTTAAGATGATTAAAGTTTTGGTGAACGGCGCGCTCGGTCGCATGGGACGGACGGTCGTCGGTGCAGTCAAGGCCGATTCGGAGCTTGAACTTGTCGGAGCGGTTGACGCGTTCGCCGGCGAAGTCGACGGCATGAAGGTCGAAACGAATCTCGACGCCGCGCTGAAACGCTTGACGCCCGACGTTATGGTTGACTTCACGCGCCCCGATGTCGTCTTCGACAGCGTGATGACCGCGCTCGCCAATAAAGTTTCGCCCGTTGTCGGCACGACGGGACTAAGTGACGCGGCTAAGGAAAAAATTCGGGCGGCGGCGGAGGCTAATGACACGCCCGCCTTTATCGCGCCGAACTTTGCCCTTGGAGCCGTGCTGATGATGTTGGTCGCGCAAAAGGTCGCGAAGTACATGCCCGACGTTGAGATAATTGAACTGCACCACGACAAGAAACTTGACGCGCCTTCGGGAACGGCTGAACTCACTGCAAAGATGATAGCCGAAGTGCGCCCGTCACATAAGCAGGGACACCCCGACGAAAAGGAACGCCTTGACCATGTGCGCGGTGCCGATTTCGACGGCATAAGGATTCACAGCGTGCGCTTGCCGGGCTACGTCGCTCACCAGGAGGTTATCTTCGGCGGCTTGGGGCAGACGCTGACCATTCGTCACGATTCGACGGGCAGAGAATCTTTTATGCCGGGCGTCGTGCTTGCCTGCAAGAAAGTTCGCAACCTGCGCGGCTTGACGGTCGGTTTGGATAAAATTTTAGATTGAGGTCGCTTTAAGGCGTGTCAATGGCTTTAAGTTGGTTAAACTACTTTCTTTCACCGGGGAAAGACCCGCTTTAAAAGCGGGGGAACAGTGTGGACGCGGCGTCCGCCCTTAAGCCGTCGATGACTTGCAACACGCTATCCGGATGCAACGTCACGTTGCCCACCCGTCCATGGGCGGCCTCTGTTCCCTGCAACGTCTTCGTTACTTTATCAACAGTCCTTAAGGAGCGATTGACATGAAAAAAATTTTTAGTATCGTGCTTGCCGCGCTGACGATGTTTGTATTCACGGCTTGCGGCAGTTCCGCAGAAAAGCCCGTCGAAAAAGCCGCTTCGCAAGTGGACGAGCCCGCCGATAAAATTTTGGTCGCTTACTTTTCTTGCACGGGCAGAACAAAAAAAGCCGCCCTTGAAGTCGCCGAAATGCTCAAAGCCGACACATTCGAGATCGTCCCCGCGCAGGCTTACACGCCCGACGATTTGAACTATCAGGTCGAGAATTGCCGCGCCAACGTCGAGCAGAAAGACTCTGCCGCCCGCCCCGAAATCAAAAGCAGAATCGAAAACCCCGCGCGCTACAAGGCGATTGTCATTGCGTTTCCGATTTGGTGGGGAGCCGAGCCGCGCATTATCGACACCTTCGTTGAGAGTTACGACTTGACAGGCAAGACGATTGTCCCGGTGTGTACCAGCGGCGGCAGCGACATTATGACGGCCGACAAAAATCTGCAGAGCCTTTGCAAGGGTGCTGACCTTAGGATTGGCAAGCGGCTGGATATCCTTTCAAAGGACGAGATTAAGGCTTGGCTTGATTCGCTGAAGTTATGATAAACGTTTTGCTTGACGCGCTTTTGCTTGCGCTGTTCGTGGCGGAGATGAGCTTTTACCACTTGCCCGCCGTTTTGCACGAAGTCTTGGGCGTGGCGATGGCGGCGGCGATAATTTTGCACGTCGTTATCAATCGGCGGCGGCTTGCGTCATTGCTGAAGGGTTTGACGCCGCGAAAGTTCCTCAACGCCGCGACGGACGGAGCCTTGACAATCTGCGCGGCGACGACGTTGGCAACGGGCGTGACCATGTCGAATTACCTGTTCGCTGACTTCGTGAGCTTTGAACTGCGGCGCAACATGACATTGCACCAACTGCACGTGGCGGCACCCTACGCGATGATGATTTTAATCGGCGTGCATGTCGGCCTGCATTGGCGCGAGTTGCGACAGAGACTGTTGAACTTCTTCGGGCTTGCGGACAAAACCGTTGCGCGTTACGCATTACGCATTGTGCATTGCCTTTTGGCGGCGGTCGGAGCAGTCGGGCTTTACTTAAACCGCGTGGGCGACAGGCTTTTGATGAAACACATCTTCGCGACGCCCGCAACCGACTTGCCCGCCGTCATATTCGCGTTGCTGACAATCGGCGGCGTGATTTTTTTCGCGACGATAACATTTTTGCTTGACGAGAAAATTTTTCGGAGGAGGCGTGATTGAGTGGACGCAAAGATTGTAAAAGGAATGCTCTTGGGCTTGGCGACGGGCGACGCGTTGGGAGTGCCCGTGGAGTTTGAATCGCGCACGACGTTGCAGAGCGACCCTGTGACGGGAATGCGCGGCGACGGCTCGTGGCATCAGCCGGCGGGCACCTGGTCTGACGACACCAGCTTGACGATAGCCGCTATGGAAAGCATTTCGCGGCGCGGCAAGCTTGATTGGCAGGACATCGCGGAAAATTTTTTGAGTTGGTATGAGCGCGACGAATTCACGGCGAACGGTGTGCGCTTCGACATAGGCAACACGACTCGCTCGGCAATTGTACGGTTTTCGCGCAGGATTTTGCCGCCGACCAAATGCGGCTCGACCGAAGAATATTCCAACGGCAACGGCTCTTTGATGCGCATTTTGCCCGCGACGCTGTATCTTTACGGCACGCGCGGGAAAATCGGCGCGGATGAACTGAAAATCATTCACGACTTCAGCGCGCTGACTCACGGGCACATTATCAGCTGCATGGCTTGCGGAATTTACTCGCTGATAGCCGCGCAGATTTTGGACGGGAAAAATCTTTCCGACGCCTTCAAGCTGGGCATGAACGACGCGCAAAAGTTTTACGGCGAAGACGATGCCTTTAAAAATTTTTCACGGCTGTGCGACGAAAATTTTGCCGCGCTCGACGAAGATGACATATCGGCGGCGGGCTACGTCGTTTGCACCTTGGAGGCGGCATTGTGGAGCCTGCTAAACACCGACGACTATCAAACGCTTGCACTCAAGGCCGTCAACCTCGGCAAGGACACCGACACGACGGCGGCAGTAGCGGGCGGGCTCGCGGGCATTTTCTACGGCGCAGAGTCAATCCCGACCGAATGGCTCGACACCTTGAAGCGGCGCGACTACCTTGAACAAATCGCCGAAGACTTTGCCAACGCCTTGACGAAATAAACGCAACGTAATAAAGAGGCCGCCCATGGACGGGCGGCCGTCCGCCGACGCATTTGCGTGATGCAAATACCGTCGGCGGCAACCAAGCTGAAAATATCGGACGGCGCGGCTTGCGACCCTTCGCCCCTGCGAGGGGCCTTTTTCTTTGCTACTTTCTTTTGGGCAAGCAAAAGAAAGTAGATTCTAGACAAAATAATTCTTACAAGTCTTTCTTGCGCGGGAAGAAAGCTTGCCCTTGACATTTTGTTGAATTGGGATTATCATACCGCCTGTGCTTAGGCAAGAGACACCAAGCAGGTTGGAAAATTCTATAGGAGGCAGATATTTATGATAAAGCCACTCGGAGACAGAGTTGTCGTTGAAGTTGCCGAGGTCGAACTCAAGACCAAAAGCGGCATCATTATGCCCGAAACGTCCAAAGAGAAACCCCAAAAGGGCAAAGTCGTTGCGGTCGGCACCGGCAAGCTCCTCGACAATGGCACCCGCGCCGCAATGGAAGTCAAAGCAGGCGACGAAGTCATCTTCAACAAGTACGCGGGCAGCGAAGTCAAGGTGGACGAAAAAGACTATCTCGTGATTCGCGAGAGTGACATTTTGGCAATTCTTTGATTAGGGACTAGGAACTAGGAACTAGGGACTAGGGAAAATCCTAACACCTAACTTGGAGGTAATTGTTTTATGGCAAAAGAAATTTTGTTCGACGAAGAAGCCCGTCGCGCCCTCAGCCGCGGCGTCGACGCGCTTGCCAATGCTGTTAAAGTTACGCTCGGCCCCAAAGGCCGCAACGTTGTCCTTGAGAAAAAATTCGGCGCACCGTCCATAACCAACGACGGCGTGACGATTGCACGCGATATCGAACTCGAAGACCACTTTGAAAACATGGGCGCGCAGCTCGTCAAGGAAGTCGCTACCAAAACCAACGACGTTGCCGGCGACGGCACCACCACCGCCACGCTTCTTGCGCAGGCTATTGTTCGCGAAGGTTTGAAGAACGTCGTGGCGGGCGCCAACCCCATGATTATCAAAAAGGGCATTGAGGCCGCCGTTGCGAAACTCGTCGACGAAATTAAAAATAACGCGAAGAAAGTCGAAGGCAAAGAGGCCATTTCCCAAGTCGCGGCCATTTCTTCGGGCGATGCGGAAATCGGTCAGCTTATCGCGGACGCCATGGAAAAAGTCGGCAACGACGGCGTCATCACGGTTGAAGAGTCCAAGACCATGACGACCAATCTTAAGGTTGTCGAAGGTATGCAATTCGACCGCGGCTACATTTCGCCTTACATGGTCACCGATGCCGACAAGATGGAAGCCGTCATGGACGACCCCTACATCCTTTTGACCGACAGAAAAATTTCTTCGATTCAAGATATCCTGCCGATTCTTGAGCAGGTTGTTAAGCAGGGCAAATCGCTCGTTATCGTTGCGGAAGACGTTGACGGCGAGGCTTTGGCGACTATCGTCGTCAACAAACTGCGCGGCACGTTCAAGGCTTTGGCAGTCAAGGCTCCGGGCTTCGGCGACCGTCGTAAGGCAATGCTTGAGGATATCGCGATTTTGACGGGCGGCACGGTTATCAGCGAAGAACTCGGCCGCAAACTCGACAGCGCGACTTTCGCAGACCTCGGACATGCGCGCCAGATTCGCGCCACCAAAGAGGAAACGACTATCGTTGAAGGCAGCGGCGACGCCGACGAAATCAAAGACCGCGTTGCCATGATTCGCAAGCAAATCGAAACGACGACCAGCGACTTCGACAAAGAGAAACTCCAGGAACGTCTTGCCAAGTTGGCGGGCGGCGTGGCTGTTATCGAAATCGGCGCGGCCACCGAAGTCGAAATGAAGGAAAAGAAACTCCGCATAGAGGACGCTCTCAACGCGACCCGCGCAGCTGTCGAGGAAGGCATTGTAGCGGGCGGCGGCACCACCTTTATCGACATTCAGCACGCGCTTGACGACGTTCAGGCTGAAGGCGATGCCAAAGTCGGTGTCGAGATTGTCAAACGCGCCATTGAAGAGCCCGTTCGCCAAATCGCCAACAACGCGGGTCAAGAAGGCTCCGTCGTTGCCGAGGCCGTCAAGAAGGCTGAAAAGGGTATCGGCTTCAACGCGCTGACCAATGAGTACGTCGACATGATTAAAGCGGGTATCGTCGACCCGGCCAAGGTTGTGCGTTCGGCTCTGCAAAATGCGGCGTCAATCGCGGCAATGATTCTGACTACCGAAACGCTCGTGGCCGACAAGCCCGAACCGAATCCTCCGCCTTCGCCGGCAGGCATGGGCGGCATGGGCGGCATGATGTAAGTCGCTTTAAAAGCGACGGAACAGCAGACGCGCCTCCACGTTACGACGCTTGAAACTACTCGCCCGCGCCGGAACGTAACGCTGCGCATTGCTAGCCCACTAAACCTAATAGAAACTTCAAGCCCTCGTCGAGGATTCGGCGGGGGCTTTTCGCTTGCCCAAGGCACAAAATGAAATCCGTTATCAAAAAACTTGACAGGCTCGGCAGACTGCGCTATCATTGCCGCGATTTGAGAGCAAATGAGAAGCCAAATCAACTGAGGAAACACGGCAACTCAACTTGAACAACTTCCCGAAGGCTCGCAAGTCAACGTAAGGAGGTTTTCAGCATGAGAAAGACAGTAGCAACAGCATTGGCGGCGGCATTCGTCCTCGGAGCAAGTTCAACCACCTTCGCGGCGGCCAATCCCTTCAGCGACGTGCCTGCGGGGCATTGGGCGTACAACTCGATAGCAAAACTGGCGGCGGCGGGCGTCGTCGAAGGTTACGGCGACGGCACCTATCGCGGCGACCGCAACATCACCCGCTACGAAATGGCGCAGATGGTTGCTAAGGCTATGGCGAAAAATCCTACCGGCGCAAACAAGGCCGAACTCGACAGGCTCGCGGCTGAATTCCGTGACGAACTCGACGCCTTGGGCGTGCGTGTTGCCGAACTCGAAAAATACGCCGACAAAGTCATCTGGACGGGCAAGCTTGAATACACCTACGAAAGAGTCCGCACCGACCCGACCAACAGCGGACGCAAGGATAAGGAAACCGCCAACGGCTACATTTTCCGCCTGGAGCCCAAAGCCGAAGTCAACGACCACTGGACGGTTAATGCGCGCCTCGACGCTTACGGCGACATGAAAAACGACGAGACGACCCATTTTGAACTGAAACGCGCCTGGGCGGAGGGCGATTACGACAAGTTCAACGTCAAAGTCGGTAAGTTTGAATTTTATCCCGAAGGCGAAGACGGTCTGCTGTGGGATACCGAAATTTCGGGCGGCTCGTTGACTGTCGGCAGCAAATGGAAATTCAACGTCACGGGCGGCCGCGTATCGGCTGACGGCGTCGTCGGCGGCGGCTACGGCGAAAATGTCACAGAGGACGACCCCGCGACGGTTATCGGCTTGCGCGTAGATTACGAGGAAGGCGACAAAGGCTTATACGGCGGCGCGGGCTACTATTACGTCAAAGACGACGACCTTGCTTGGAGCCGCAACCGCTATTGGCGCAGAGGCTTCAGAGACAGCATCGACTTTGAAAACGAACACGGACGCAAGGCTTATCAAAAGGCAAGCATCTGGACAGTCAATCTCGGCTACAAGTTCAACGATATGCTGAAGGTTTACGGCACATACGCTCAAAACACCAAAGCCGATTTTGAGGACAAAGCTTGGCAAGCCGAACTCAATTACGGCAACTACGACGACGCCTCCGAAAAGGGACAGTGGAATGTCTTCGCGGGCTATCGCAAGCAAGGCACCAACGTTTCCTTCGCGCCCACCGCTGAAGACGCCCTGCGCGGCACGCGCGGCTTCGTAATCGGCGCGTCATGGGCTCCGTTTAAAAACATCGGCTTCATCGCCAAATACTTCAACGGCAAATACATTACGGAAGGAGCTTACGGCGGGCACGGCAAGGCTGACCACATCTTCGGGCGCGTCGAATTCTTCTTCTGAGTCACTACCTTCAATCAAATAAAAAACACCTTCCGAATTCTCGGAGGGTGTTTTTGCTTTTGGTCGCGTTTAAAATTATTCTTCGGCTCGCGGCGGCCGCTTTAAAAGCGGCGGAACAGTAAGCGCGCCGTGCCGTCCGACAATTTCAACGAATCGCCGCGCCGAAACTCAATGCTACGCATTTATAGCTCAACGTGACGTTTAAAATCATTCTTCGGCGCGCGGAGTCAAGTCGGAGGCTTTAAGCGTTCCTTGTTTCTTGCGCTCGGCGAATTCGGCTGTGGCCGTGAACAGCGCGTCACTCGACGAATTCAACGCCGTTTCGCACGAGTCTTGAAGCACGCCGATTATAAAGCCGACGCCAACGACTTGCATGGCGATATCGTTGTCGATGCCGAAGCTGGAACAGGCAACGGGTATCAAAAGCAATGAGCCGCCCGCTACGCCCGAAGCACCGCACGCGCCGACCGTCGAAATGATACACAGCAAAAGAGCCGTCGGCATGTCGACCGAAATGCCAAGCGTATGCGCCGCCGCCAAACTCAAAACAGCTATCGTTATCGACGCGCCCGCCATATTTATAGTCGCGCCCAACGGAATTGAAATCGAATACAAGTCCTCGTTCAAGCCAAGGCGTTTGCAGAGGCTCATGTTGACGGGGATGTTCGCCGCGCTCGAACGCGTGAAGAATGCGTAAATGCCGCTCTCACGAAGCGTCGCCAAGACCAGCGGGTAAGGATTCATTCCGATTTTGAGGAAGACGATTATAGGATTCATGATGAGTGCCACGCTGAAGAACGCGCCCAAAAGTACCGCCAAAAGTTTCGCGTAGCCCAAAAGCGCGTCGACGCCGCTGGTTGCTATCGCGTCCGCCACCAAGCCCATGATGCCGAACGGCGCGAAGCGAATCACCCATTGCACGACCTTCGTGACGGCCTTTGCCAAGTCGGCCAAGACGTTGTGAAGTTCGTCGCCCGCATTGCGGAATGCCAAGCCCATTATCACGCCCCAAGCCAATATGCCGATATAATTTGCCGTCGTTAGCGCGTGAATCGGATTGTCGACGACGTTCATTATGACGTTCTGCAAAACTTCGATGATGCCGCCCGGCGGCGATATGGATGTGTCGGGGTCAATTTGCAGCTTGAGCGTCGTGGGGAAAAGGAATGACGCCGTCACCGCCACCAATGACGCCAAAAACGTCCCGACGACGTAAAGCTGGATTATCGGCTTCATTGTCGCGTTCGATTCGGAGCGTTGACTCATTGCGTTCATGACCAGCACGAAGACTAAAATCGGCGCGACGCCCTTCAAGGCATTGACGAACAGCTTGCCGAAAACCGCGATGACGGGCACGACTACGGGCACGAACAACGCCAACGCTATGCCGATTACCAAGCCGACGGCGATTAATTTTATCAGAGCCGTTTCGCCGTAAACTTTTGTTACTTTTGAAAACAATTTGCACCCTCCTCAAAAAAATAATCGGTTGCAATTATACAACCGATTCAAACAGTCTGCAAAGCTTTTAATTATCGTCTTCGTCCGTTGCTGTCGACGCCACGCCAATCATTTCGTCGACCCACGCCGTAATTTCTTCGGGCGTCTTGCCGCAAACGTAAACCAGCTCCGTGATTAAAATCTGCCGCGACAAATCCAATAATCGACGTTCTCCGCTGGAAATTTTTTTCTTGGCGTTTTGCCGCGAAAGGTTTCTTGCTATTGCTGCCGCGTCTAAGATGTTGCCTGTCTTGAGCCGTTCAAGGTTTGTGTGAAAGCGTTTGTTCCACGAGCCCTGTACCTGTTCGCTTTCCGCCTGCAAGACTGCAACAACTTCCTCAACCTGCGCGGCGTCAATAAGCGGACGCAAACCCGCCTCCTCGACTTTATCGACCGGCAGCATGAGTTTCATGTCGCCCAGCGGCAAGCGAAAGACGTAATAAGAATTTTCGACGCCCCCGACTTCATTCTCTTCAATGCCCGTAATTTCGCCGGCACCGTGCATCGGGTAGACAACTTTATCGCCGATTTTCAACTCATGCCACCTCCTGCGAAAAGATTTGTACACAGTTTAACAAAGGCGGCGTGGAAAGTAAAGGAACTGCGCAACAAAAAAATCTTGACGTGCGCGGCGATTTAATTTAAATTCTTGCCAAAACTTTTGGAGGAGGCGAATCCTTGGCGAACAGAATCAGCGAGCAGAAAAATTTCGGCGAAACGATTATCGTCACTGCCAACGGCGTGCACATTCAGGCGAAGAGCGCGGGGCAAGAAAATTACGTCGAGACCATGCGCCGCAACGTCGTTACCTTCGGAGTGGGCGCGGCGGGTTCGGGCAAAACTTTTTTGGCAGTGGCGTTGGCGTCGTATTATCTGCGCGTCAAAGAAGTGCGGAAAATAATTTTGACGCGGCCTGCCGTGGAGGCGGGCGAACGATTAGGCTTTTTGCCGGGCGACGTGCAGGAGAAGGTTGACCCTTACCTGCGCCCGCTTTACGACGCGCTGAAGGAAATTTTGGGCTTCGACTTCTATCAAAAGTTTTTCAACCGCAACGTGATAGAAATCGCGCCGCTTGCCTACATGCGCGGGCGGACGCTAAGCGACGCCTTCATAATCTTGGACGAGGCGCAGAATACGACCTCAAAGCAAATGAAAATGTTCCTTACGCGCTTGGGCTTCGGTTCGCGCATGGTCATAACCGGCGACTTAAGTCAAATCGATTTGCCGCGCGGAGTTCAATCGGGCTTGGCGGAGGCTGTCGAAATTTTGAAGGGCGTCAAGGGCGTGGGGATAGCGGAGCTTAGTTCGGCTGACGTGGTGCGCCATGAAGTCGTTTCGCGAATCGTCGACGCCTACGAAAGATACGAGGCAACGTGCCGCAAGCGTGACGCTTGACCCAGTAAGCGCGCCGTCGCTTGTTGACGATTTAAGCTAATCGCCGCGCTTCCGCGTTACAAAAAAATTTTTTTGGCAGGTGATTCGTCATGAAAATTCAAGGTGCGGTTATCATAGAGCAAGGCGTAACGTTCGCCATAATCGTCGTCAGTCGGACGGTTACCAATTACACTTCACAAATGATTCGCGTCCGAAATGCGCTGTCACGATACTTCAGAAACATGCCGATAATCCTCATGTCGCAAGATTCGACCGGCAAGCCGCATTACTACGGACGCAAGGATATTGTGAAATTCTTGGAATCTGTGCGCCTTGACCAAATCCCTTGGAAGGAGTATACGCTTTACGGATGAAAGTTTTATTGCATATGTGTTGCGCGCCGTGTTCGTGCTATCCTGTCAAAAAATTGCGCGAGGAGGGCTTTGAGCCCGTCGGCTACTTTTTCAACCCGAACATTCACCCTTATCAAGAGTGGCGGCAACGTTTGAAGACTGCGCGGGAATTCGCAGAAAAGGTTGGGCTTGAGCTGTTCGCGGACAATCACTACCGAATGCGCGAGTACTTGTCGAAGGTTTGGAGCGTCGTCGACGAGGCGGACACGATTCAATTTCGCGACGGCTTCCACAAGCGGTGCGGCATTTGCTATTCGTGGCGATTGAGTGAGGCGGCACGCTTCGCTGCCGAGCACGGCTTTGAAGTCTTCACGTCGACGCTTTTCTACAGCCTCCACCAAAATCACGAGCTAATGAAGAAAATCGCCGAGCACTTCGCTGACGTGTTCGGCATTAGATTTTTTTATGAAGACTTCCGCGCAGGTTGGCAGGAAGGCATTGACTTGAGCTTGACGCTTGGGCTTTATCGGCAAAATTATTGCGGGTGTCTTTTCAGCGAGGAGGAACGCTTCAGCAACGACTTGCGCAAGGCGCGCAAGAAATTGTTCGCTAACCAACAAACCGAATAAAAAAATCGCCGAGCACTTGGAAAAAATGTTCGGCGTTGGACTTTCCTGTGACTGTTCGTCAATTTGCTAGGCTGTTGGTAACCTTTAATAAGTGATTTTGAATTTACCAACACACGCTAACATCAATGAGAATATTTTGTCCTTTAGCGGCGAAAAATTTGCAGTAAAAAATTTTTGTGATATTATACGGCGGCAACGGCGCATTGCCGGCTCAATGACATTATTATAAAAGGTGCTTGACGGTGGAGAAATATTTTATGGCGGCACTGGGCGGAGCGGAGGGCTTGGGCAATAAAAGCATTTCGGCTCTGGTGAAGTTCTTCGGGTCTGCAAAGGCGGCGTGGTCAGCGGATATTGCCGACCTGTTCAAGACGGGCGTTCGCAAAAATTCGCTCGGAGCCTTCATAGAATTTCGCGCAAAGCACCCCGACGCGCCCGAAAATCTTGCCGCCTACTGCGCCCGTCAGAAAATCGGCGTCTGCAGTATCGGCGACGACGATTATCCGCCAATCTTAAAGGAGATTGACAGCCCGCCCATGTCTTTTTATTATCGCGGCAAGCTGGAGCCTTTTGTTCAAAGAATCGGGATAGTCGGCTCGCGACAGAATACGCCATACGGGCAAAACGTTGCGCTTGAACTTGGCGAACAGCTCGCGGCGGCAGGCTTGACGGTCGTCAGCGGCGCGGCGCGCGGCATAGACACCTTTGCACATCGCGGCGCATTGAGGAGCGGGCGTACCGTTGCAGTCTTGGGTTGCGGGATAAATGTTGTCTTCCCTCGCGAAAACAAAAATCTTTTGGAACAGATTGCTGCTCGCGGCGTCGTCATGAGTGAATTCCCGCCGCAATTTCCGCCGAACCCCGGCACCTTCCCGGCGCGCAACAGAATTATCGCGGGGCTTAGTCGCGGCGTCGTCATAGTCGAGGCGGGCACGAAAAGCGGCGCGCTCATAACAAGCACCTACGCCTTGGAATATAACCGAGACGTTTTCGCCATACCGGGACAAATCTACGCTGCCAAGAGCCAAGGTTGCAACGAACTGATTCGCGAAGGCGCGACGCTGATTAAATCCGCGCAGGACGTTCTGAACGAATACGACATAAAATTGAATGCGCCGCCGAAAGTCGTCAAGCCCGTCACACTTGAAGGCGTGGCGGCGAAAATTTTTGACGTTATCCCGTCGGACACCTTCATTACCGAAGACGAAATCTTAATGCAGGTCGAGGAGGTCAATCCGAGCGAACTGACAGGCATTTTGCTTGAACTTGATATGAAAGGTTGCGTCGTCGAAGAGGCGGGGCGATACAAACGCAAATAGGGATCGGTGTTGTTGGCAAATTGGATTTGTCGGCTCTGATTCGGCGTTTCAATGGTTTTTATGATTAGGATCTACTTTTTCATTGCATGTCGGCCTGTTTCAGTTGCCGGCGTGTGCGCGCAAGTCCGCGCTAGGCGCGCGTCCATGCGCGCCCAAAAAACTACGTGGCAAGTTTATCAACAAACCCGGTCTCTAAAATGGAGGATGAACAGGTGGCAGGAAAAATTTTAAAGTCGGTGATACTCGTCGAGAGCACGGCCAAGGCGCGGACGCTAAGAAAATTTGTCGGGCGCAATTACGCCGTGATGTCGACCGACGGCTTCTTGAAGGATTTGCCCAAGAGCCGAATCGGCGTGAGCGACGATTATCAACCCGACTATATCACTGTGCGCGGCAAAGGGCAGTTGCTTGCCGAACTCAAGCACGAAACGCTTAACGCCCGACGAATTTTTTTGGCGACGAATCCCGACGCGCAAGGCGAATTCTTGGCGCGGCAATGCTGTGAAATTTTCGGCGTCAATCCCAATTCCCATTGCCGAATCAGCTTCGACGCCTTGACGCGCGACGCTTTCAAGGCGGCTATGGCGGAGGCGCGGCCCATTGACGACAATTTGGCGAACGCCTTCCAGACCAAGCAACTGATTGACAAGTACGTCAGCCACAAGGTTGGCGAGTACCTTGCGATAAAAATTTGGCGCGGCGTTAAAGTCGGCAGGTTCCGTGCCATGCTGCTGAAGTTGTTGACCGAGTCGCCCGCGCAGAAAACTTTGAAGCTCAACAAACCTTTGACGCACGCGACGCTTCAAGAACTTGCGCTTGCCGAATTGAACTTCTCAACCGTTCGGACGCGCATAATCGCCGAGCAACTTTACGAGGGCATAAATTTCGGCAAGGCAGGCTTTGAAGGCTTGATAACCTATCCGCATGGCGCGGAAATTTCTTTGACCGACGAGACCCGCACGCCCGAAGCCGTTAAAGAATTTTTGACGGAACATCAGTTCAAGCTGTACCGTTTGATTCATTCGCGCCTTACGAGCAAAGATTTCCCCGCAACGATTGAACTTGACGGCTCAACGAACGATTTAAGCTTAATGGCGACGTTGGACGCGTTGAAAATCGATTGGGCGGATTTCTATTCGGTCGGCGTGGCGAGCCTGCTGAAGCGCAAATACATCGCGGCGGAGGGTGCGTCCTACAAAGTCACGGCATTGGGCGAGCGAGTCCTTGAGGCCTTGGCGGGCTACTTCGACGAGGCGTTCAGCGCGGAGGCTTACAACACGGTCGCCGAAAAAGTGCGCGAGGTGGCGGCGGGCAAGGCTCAAAAGCTCAACGTGATAGAAAATTATTGCGCGCTGTTCAATTCGGCTTTCGAGGAGGCAATGGAGACTTTGGGAGACGCTCAGCCGCAAAGCGAGCCCGTCGTCGAGTCGGACGAGGTTTGCGATAAGTGCGGGCGCAAGATGCTGATTCGGCGCGGTCGCTACGGAGCATTCTTGGCGTGTTCGGGCTATCCCGAATGCAAAAACACTAAGCCCTTGCTTGAGCTGCTTGAACAAAAATGTCCGAAGTGCGGCGCGCATTTGGCCAAGCGGTCACTCAATCGCGGGCGAACATTCTACTGTTGCGAGGCGTGCGATTTCATTACGTGGGACGAGCCGCAAACCATCACCTGCAAGACGTGCGGTGCTACGATGTTCGCGCACAGATTCAAAGACCGCGTGCCCATGTACTATTGCGGCAACGAGGCTTGTCCGTCGCGAGTCAATCACCCGATGAACAAAATTTTGGCGGAGATAAGGCGTCGAGCCGAGGCGCGCAAGAAGCGTAAGGAACAAGGAACAAGGAACAAGGAACAAGGAACAAGGGACGAAAGTTGAGTAAGGTTCACATAATCGGAGCGGGCTTGGCGGGTTCCGAGGCGGCTTGGCAAATCGCTAAGCGCGGCGTCGAAGTCATCTTGCACGAGATGAGACCGTCGAAAACTACGCCCGCGCACAAGACTGCCCATTTCGCCGAGTTGGTTTGCAGTAACTCTTTGCGGGCGGCGGGCTTGACAAATGCTGTCGGCGTGCTCAAAGAGGAAATGCGTCGGTTTGATTCGGTGATAATGGCGGCGGCTGACGCGGCGAGCATCCCGGCGGGCGGTGCGTTGGCTGTCGACAGAAACGAATTCGGGCGGCTTGTCACGTCGAAGGTTAAAGCTTGCGTCGAGTTCGTCGAGGAGGAGGTTACGAGCCTTGACTTCGACGACGTGCTGATTATCGCGAGCGGCCCTCTGACGGCGGGCAGGCTTGCCGAGGAGATTAAGCGGCTGACGGGCGGCGACGATTTTTATTTCTACGACGCAGCCGCGCCTATCGTCACGGTCGATTCGATTGACTTCGGCAAAGCGTTCAAAGCTTCGCGCTACGACAAGGGCGACGACGACGCCTACATAAACTGCCCCATGACCCGCGACGAATATCTTGCCTTCCGCGCAGAGCTGCTTGCCGCCGAAAAGACTAAGCCGCACGACTTCGAGCGCGAAATTTTTTTTGAAGGCTGCTTGCCCGTCGAGGTGTTGGCTTCGCGCGGCGAAGATACCATGCGCTTCGGAAACCTAAAACCCGTCGGCTTGACTGACCCGCATACGGGGAAAAGACCTTACGCGGTCGTTCAGCTGCGGCGAGACAATCGCGAGGCGACGCTTTATAACTTAGTCGGCTTCCAAACGCATTTGACTTGGGGAGAACAGCGGCGCGTCTTCCGAATGATACCGGGGCTTGAGGCGGCTCAGTTCGTGAGGTACGGCGTCATGCACCGCAATACCTACATCAATTCGCCGAAAATTTTACAGCCGACGTTTCAACTGCGCGGGCGTCCGAAAATATTTTTCGCGGGACAAATCACGGGCGTGGAAGGCTACGTCGAATCGGCGGCCTCGGGACTGATGGCGGGCGTCAATGCGGCGCGGCTTGCGAAAAATTTGGAACCGCTAATCTTCCCGCCGACGACTTGCCACGGAGCCTTGGCCAACTACATCACGACGGCGGTCGCGGAAAATTTTCAGCCCATGAACGTGACATTCGGATTGCTGCCGCCACTTGAGGACAAGACGCGGAAAAAATTTCGCAAGGAAAAATTATCTGAACGTGCACTTAACGACTTGGAAAAGTTTTGCGAGGAATTACGAGGCTAGCGCGCTCTGTGAGCAAGCGTATAAGCGCGGGCGGTTACTCTAAACGGTTTAACGTTGAGGCGCGTCACTTGTTCCCCCGCTTTTAAAGCGGGTTGCCGCCGCTTGAAGGCAAGACTCGGAAAAAATTTCGCAAGGAAAAATTATCTGAACGTGCACTGGACGACTTAGAAAAATTTCTCAAGGAGCTGATATAAATGGAATTTCATTCGACGACGATAGTGGCCGTCAAGCGCGACGGAGCGGTTGCGTTGGCGGGCGACGGGCAAGTAACCTTCGGGAACAGCACCGTCATGAAGTCGACGGCCAAAAAAGTTCGCCGCCTGTATCACGACAAAATTATCGCGGGCTTCGCGGGCTCGGTAGCCGATGCCTTCACGCTGTTTGAAAAATTCGAGGAGAAACTTGAATCGACGCACGGCCACCTTCAACGCGCGGCAGTAGCCCTTGCCAAAGATTGGCGCACCGATAAAATCTTGCGGCGGTTGGAGGCGTTGTTGCTTGTGGCGGACAAGGATATGATTTTGCTTTTGTCGGGCAACGGCGAGGTGATAGAGCCCGACGGCGACGTTGCGGCGATAGGTTCGGGCGGCTTCTACGCGTTGGCGGCGGCGCGGGCTTTAATCGCGCACACCGACATGACGGCCTCCGAAATCGCCAAGGAGGCTTTGTCAATCGCGGCAGACATTTGCGTTTTCACGAATCAAAACATAATCGTCGAGGAATTAAAGTAGCGAGCACGTTGCAAAGGACAGAGGCCGCCCAAGGACGGGCGGCCGACCGCGGCTTGTTGCGTGATGCAACAAAGCGGGCACGGGTGGTTTCGGTTACGACACCTGTGCAGTCATGGTTACGTCCGATCACTCGCTTAACGCCCCCGCGAGGCGCCCTTTCTTTTGCAACTTTTCTTTGGGCAAGCAAAGAAAAGTTGATCCTAGATATAAAAATCATTAAACGGTTAAATCGAAGGAAACAAACAGGAGGACAGCTTTAATGGCAGACACGAAAAAAATTTTTAACGAATTGGGCTTGAACGACCAGACGCCCCGCGAAATCGTTGCGGAGCTGGACAAATACATAGTCGGGCAGGACGAGGCAAAAAAATCTGTGGCTATCGCCCTTCGCAATCGTTGGCGCAGTCACAAATTGCCTGACGATATGCGCGACGACGTTATCCCGAAAAATATTTTGATGATAGGCTCAACGGGCGTCGGCAAGACCGAAATTGCGCGGCGGCTGGCGCGGCTCGTCAAGGCACCGTTTATCAAGGTCGAGGCTACAAAGTTCACCGAGGTCGGCTACGTCGGGCGAGATGTCGAATCGATTATCCGCGATTTGGTTCAGACGGCGGTGCGCATGGTTCGCAAGCAACGCACCGAAGAAGTTAAAGAAAAAGCCGCCGCCAATGCCGTTGAACGCCTGCTTGATGTGCTTGTTCCGGAGCCTAAACGTTCGCAAAATCCGTTGGGCAAACTCTTCGGGAACGCTGAAAACGACGCGCCGCCCGCCGAATCGGAAGAGGATAAAACCAAAAAGCCCGGTCGCGAATTCGTGCGCAAACGTTTGCTTGCCGGCAAGTTGGAAGATGAGGTTATCGAGCTTGAAGTTGCAGACCACGCAAAGCCGATGGTCGGCATGTTCAGCGGCTCAAGTCTGGAAGGTATGGGCGACAATCTTCAAGATATGGTCAGCAGCCTTATGCCCAAGCGTATGCGCAAGCGGAAAGTCACCGTTGCCAATGCCCGCAAGATTTTGGAGCAGGAAGAGGCCGAAAAGCTTATCGACATGGAGGAAGTCAGCGAAACCGCCGTCGAGCTTGCCGAACGCAGCGGGATTGTCTTCCTTGACGAAATCGACAAGGTTGCCGTCAAAGGCTCAAGTTCGGGCCCCGACGTCAGCCGCGAGGGCGTTCAGCGCGACATCCTGCCCATTGTCGAGGGCTCAACCGTCATGACGAAGTACGGCCCCGTCAAGACCGATTATATCCTGTTCATAGCGGCGGGCGCGTTCCACACCGCCAAGCCCAGCGACCTTATCCCCGAATTGCAAGGGCGGTTCCCCATTCGCGTCGAGTTGAAGTCGTTGCTCAAGGCGGACTTCGAGAAAATTTTGACCGAGCCGCAAAACGCATTGCTCAAGCAGTACAAGGCCTTGTTGCAGACGGAAGGGCTTGCGCTTGACTTCCAAGCCGACGCGATAGAGCGCATTGCCGACCTCGCCGAACACGTCAACGAGCAATCCGAGGATATCGGCGCGCGCAGACTTCACACCTTGCTTGAAAAACTTTTGGAGCAAATTTCCTTCGAGGCACCCGACATGGTCAAAGACGGCAAGACCGAAGTCGTTATCGACGCGGCTTACGTCGACGAGCGGCTCAGCGACATCGCCAAGAATCGCGACCTGTCCCAATTCATCCTGTAAGAAAAATTTTTTGTCGTCGTCCGCGCAGGCAGGCGGCGATTTTTTTTTGGCGTGTTATAATCTGCGCGGGAGGCGATAGATATGGCAAGCGGTTTCTGCGGTGAATCTTTGATGTGGTGGCTTGAAAACGGCACGCTGACAATCAGCGGCACGGGCGCAATGAAAAATTACGTTTTGGTCATCAACGGCGCGGACACGCCTTGGTGGGATTTTCATAACGAAATCAAAAAAGTTATCATTCATGACGGCGTCACTTCGATTGGCGATAGTGCTTTCGCCGGGGGCGAGAGCTTGACGGAAATAAAAATCCCCGACAGTGTCACGTCCATTGGCGAACGGGCTTTCTACTTTTGCGGTAACTTGACGGAAATAAAAATCCCCGACGGCGTCACTTCGATTGGCGATTTGGCTTTCTACTTTTGCGGTAACTTGACGGAAATAATAATCCCCTACAGTGTCACGTCCATTGGCGCAGGGGCTTTCCTGAGTTGCAAAAACTTGAAGGCAATAATAATCCCCGACACTGTAACGTCCATTGGCGAAGGGACTTTCCTTGGTTGCAAGAGCTTGAGGGAAATAACAATTCCCGATGGCGTCACGTCCATTGGCGAAAGGACTTTCCTTGGTTGCAAGAGCTTGAGGGAAATAACAATTCCCGATGGCGTCACGTCCATTGGCGAAGAGGCTTTCAGCTTTTGCGAGAACTTGAAGGCAATAAAAATCCCCGCGAGCGTTACGGAGATTGGCGAACAGGTTTTCAACTTGTGCTTTGGTCTGGAAAAAATTTACTGCAAACGCGGCACGGGCTTTGAAAGTATCTTATGCGAGGGCAACAACGCCAGAATCATTTACTACGACGCAACGCCGCCCGCGCAGGTTAAGCCGCCGACACCTTCGCCCGCCCGCAAGCCGAAGCCCGCGCCCGTCGTTGAAAAGTTGCGGTGGAAGGTGGAGGGCAAGACGTTGACGGTCGGCGGCGTGCGCGAAATAAAATTTTACCGCTACGGCGAGCTGCCCTGGGTTGGGAGCGTCGACGCGATTCAAAAGATTGTCATAGAGGAGGGCGTCGAGAAAATTTCAGCCGAAGCCTTCATCGAATGCACGCACCTGGAGCTTTTGACAATCCCCGCGAGCGTCAAGACGATTGGCGACCTAGCGTTCAGATTTTGCTACTGCGGCGTAAACAACGGCAAGAATGTCATTTGGAGCTTGGATGACGGCGTGTTGACTTTCAAAAAAAATCCCGCCGCGAAGAGTGCGATGGACTTTTCAATCGGCGCGATATCGTGGCGGGCTGTCGAGAAGAATGTCACGGGCGTCAAGGTCGAACGCGGCATAACTCCCGACAAAAGATTTTTCGATTGGCTCAACGGCTTAAGCGCGAACGTGCACGTTTCGTTCTGAAAAATTTTTTGAGTCTGGCAATGCGCAGCATTGCGTTCAAGCGCGGGCGGTTACTCTAAACGGGATAACGTCAGAGCGCGTAAATTGTTCCGCCGCTTCTAAAGCGGCCGTCGTCGTCCGCAACGTTTGGGCGGCGATTTTCTTTTGCGTCGACGTGTTATAATCTTCCCGACAAATTTTTTTAGGGGTTGTTGGTAAAGTCGAGTACAGAAAAAAACATAAGCAAATCTTTGATA